>NZ_JBJDQT010000008.1:0-221349 GCF_044903565.1 Streptomyces sp. NPDC004065
TTCTTCCTGCCCTGAGGCTTCGTCCGGTCCTTACGGATCTCGAAGTCCATCGCATCCCCTGAACTGGGGTGTTGCAACGACTCCTAGAACCCAAGGATCGGAGGGCGCCCCCTGTCATGACGACCCGACCGGGACGTCTCGACTGTGCCCTGCCCCTGCGACTGTGTGGAGGTGCCGATCTTGCCCTGCGACCGGGTGAAATGGCGTGCCGTGGGGGTTTACCGAGGCAGCTGGACACCTTCGAGGCGGAGTGTCGCTCACAAAAGGGGCAATTTGTTGTCATCGTGTTTCACGTGAAACGTCGCTCACTGCTGCACGGCATCATCAACCGTGGCCGCACCGCGGCCCAGCCCCGTGACCGCAAGCCTCTTGGATCACTCGGAGGGGGAACGGAGTTGTCCACAGAGGTGGATTTCTCCACAGAAGGACAGGCCTCACTGGTTCGCGACCCCGAAGGCATGGGAGGCTCTGTTCATTGCGAGCTTGAAGTCGAGGAGAGTGAATCCTTGCGGTCCGACGCCAACATCGCGGGACCGATGGCCGATCCGGTCCCCGGTCCCCGCACCGAGTCGATGGGGGAGGATGTTTCACGTGAAACACCGCCCCCGATGGACGACACTCCGATCGGTCGTGCTGCCCAACTGGCGGTCGAGGCTCTGGGCCGTGCCGGCGAGGGCCTTCCGCGGCCCGAACAGACCCGCGTCATCGTCGTCGCCAATCAGAAGGGCGGCGTAGGGAAGACGACGACCACCGTCAACCTCGCCGCGTCGCTCGCCCTGCACGGCGGCCGCGTCCTGGTGATCGACCTCGACCCGCAGGGCAACGCCTCCACCGCACTGGGCATCGACCACCACGCCGAGGTCCCGTCGATCTATGACGTGCTGGTGGAGAGCAAGCCGCTGGCCGATGTCGTCCAGCCCGTCCCCGATGTCGAGGGGCTCTTCTGCGCCCCCGCCACGATCGATCTCGCCGGTGCGGAGATCGAGCTGGTGTCACTGGTCGCGCGGGAGAGCCGGCTGCAGCGGGCCATTCAGGCCTATGAGCAGCCGCTGGACTACATCCTCATCGACTGCCCGCCCTCGCTGGGCCTGCTGACGGTCAACGCACTGGTCGCCGGTGAGGAAGTCCTCATCCCGATCCAGTGCGAGTACTACGCGCTGGAGGGCCTGGGCCAGCTGCTGCGCAATGTCGATCTGGTCCGGGGGCACCTCAACCCCGCCCTGCATGTGTCGACCATCCTGCTCACCATGTACGACGGCCGGACGCGCCTGGCGTCCCAGGTCGCGGAAGAGGTGCGCACCCACTTCGGTGACGAGGTGCTGCGGACGAGCATTCCCCGCTCCGTCCGTATCTCCGAGGCCCCGAGCTACGGGCAGACGGTGCTGACTTACGATCCTGGATCGAGCGGTGCCCTCTCCTATCTTGAGGCGGCACGAGAAATCGCGCTGAGGGGCGTCAACGTCGGCTATGACCCGACCCAGGCCCACATCGGCGCACAGAGCGATCCGAGCATGGTGGAGGGGATGCAGTGAGCGAGCGACGGAGGGGGTTGGGCCGTGGTCTCGGCGCACTGATCCCAGCTGCCCCGACCGGGGAGAAGCCGCCGGCACAGTCGACGGGTGCTGCGGGCACGTCCCCCGTGGCCGTACCCGTGCTGACCGGAGACCGGGAGCGCGGGGTGGCGGCGGCGAAGGTGACCACGCTGCCCTCTGTTTCACGTGAAACGGAGGAGTCGTCGGCGCATGGTTCCCTGGAGGCGCCCGCGCCTCCCATGGGGGCCCACTTCGCCGAGATCCCGCTGGACTCCATCACCCCGAACCCGCGCCAGCCGCGTGAGGTGTTCGACGAGGACGCCCTGGCCGAGCTCGTCACCTCCATCCAGGAGGTCGGTCTCCTCCAGCCCGTCGTGGTGCGGCAGCTCGGTCCCGCCCGCTATGAGCTCATCATGGGTGAGCGGCGCTGGCGGGCCTGCCGTGAGGCCGGGCTCGAGGCGATCCCGGCCATTGTCCGGGCCACGGACGACGAGAAGCTCCTCCTGGACGCGCTGCTGGAGAACCTGCACCGCGCCCAGCTGAACCCGCTGGAGGAGGCCGCCGCCTACGACCAGCTGCTCAAGGACTTCAACTGCACGCACGACCAGCTGGCGGACCGCATCGGCCGTTCCCGCCCGCAGGTCTCCAACACGCTGCGGCTGCTGAAGCTCTCACCGGCCGTGCAGCGCAGGGTCGCCGCCGGGGTCCTCTCCGCCGGGCACGCCCGGGCACTGCTGTCCGTGGAGGACTCCGAGGAGCAGGACCGCCTCGCCCACCGGATCGTGGCCGAGGGCCTCTCGGTACGCGCGGTCGAGGAGATCGTGACCCTGATGGGCTCGCGCCCGAAGACGGCTCCCCGCTCCAAGGGCCCGCGTGCCGGTGGCCGGCTCTCTCCGGCTCTGTCGGATCTGGCGACCCGGCTGTCCGACCGGTTCGAGACGCGGGTGAAGGTCGACCTCGGCCAGAAGAAGGGCAAGATCACCGTGGAGTTCGCCTCCATGGAGGATCTGGAGCGCATCCTCGGGACGCTGGCGCCGGGCGAGGGTCCGGTGCTGCAGAGGAGCCTGCTGGACGGCGGTACGGAGGAAGCCGAGGACTGAGATCCCCGGGTTGTCAGCTCGGCTGAACACGGTGAGGGGCGGGCTGTGTCCGGAGTGTCCGGAACACGGCCCGCTCTTTGCTTTCAGGCAGTATCGATGCAAACGCTTCGTGGATACGATGCGTAGGGATATGGCGGCATGCGCCGGAGCACGCCGCTCCGGCAGCCGCTCGTGACGCCGCGGGCGAAGGAAGCGAGGAACTGCCTTCATGGGCCGTAGGCTCGTACCGCTCACGCTGGACAACCTTCAGGACCTTCCCAAGCGCTGTCGCGCGTGTGTCTTCTGGGAGTTGGACCCCGTCAGCGGGGAAGCCGCGGTGAAGGCCGGCACGCCCGCGCTGGAGAAGGAAGCCTGGCTCTCCGCCGTCCTGCTGGACTGGGGCTCGTGCGGTCGGGTCGTCTACGTCGATGACATCCCCGTGGGGTTCGTGCTCTACGCCCCACCCGCCTATGTGCCCCGCTCCACGGCGTTTCCCACCAGCCCCGTGGCCCCGGACGCGGTCCAGTTGATCACCGGCTTCATCATGCCCGGCTACCAGGGACAGGGGCTGGGCCGCGTGATGGTCCAGACGGTGGCCAAGGACTTGCTGCGGCGCGGCTTCAAGGCGATCGAGGCGTTCGGGGACGCCCGGTGGAAGGAGCCCGCCTGCATGCTGCCGGCGGACCATTTGCTGGCCGTGGGCTTCAAGACGGTCCGGCCCCACCCCACACACCCGCGGCTGCGGCTGGAACTGCGGTCTACGCTCTCCTGGAAGGAAGACGTGGAGATGGCGCTCGACCGGCTGCTGGGGGCTGTACAGAAGGAGCCGGCGCTCCGTCCGTTGTGACGGCCGCAGTACAGCGAATGGGCCAACCCGGTCGGGTTGGCCCATTCGTGTTTCACGTGAAACATGCGCCGCGTTCGGCGGCAGAAGCGTCACTCGGCGATGAAGTCCTCGAGGTCGCGGACGATCGCGGCCTTCGGCTTGGCACCGACGATGGTCTTGGCGACCTCACCGTTCTGGTAGACGTTCAGCGTCGGGATCGACATCACGCCGTACTTGGCGGCCGTACCCGGGTTCTCGTCGATGTTCAGCTTGACGACCTCGATCTTGTCGCCGTACTCGGAGGCGATCGCCTCGAGCGACGGGGCGATCTGACGGCAGGGACCGCACCAGGCGGCCCAGAAGTCCACCAGGACGGGCTTGTCGCTCTTGAGGACGTCCTGCTCGAAGGAGTCGTCGGTCACGTTCTTCAGGGTGCCGGCCACGGCGGGCTCCTTAACTGGTTCGTGCGGTGGGGTGGGTGGGACGGTCAGACAGAGGTCTTCTCGGGCTCGGCCTTCTGCTCGTTGTCCGCGAGGGCGGCGAGGAAGCGTTCGGCGTCCAGGGCGGCGGAGCAGCCGGTGCCGGCGGCGGTGACCGCCTGGCGGTAGGTGTGGTCGACCACGTCACCGGCGCCGAAGACACCGGTGAGGTTGGTGCGCGTGGACGGCGAGGCGACCTTGAGGTAACCCTCCTCGTCCAGGTCGAGCTGGCCCTTGAAGAGTTCCGTCCGCGGGTCGTGGCCGATCGCGATGAACAGACCCGTCACCGGCAGGTCGGACAGCTCACCGGTCTTCAGGTTGCGCAGCTTCAGCCCGGAGAGCTTCTGCTCGCCCTGGATCTCGGCGACCTCGCTGTCCCAGACGAACTTGATCTTTGGGTCGGCGAAGGCGCGCTCCTGCATCGCCTTGGAGGCGCGCAGGGTGTCCCGGCGGTGGACGACCGTCACCGACTTGGCGAAGCGCGAGAGGAAGGTGGCCTCCTCCATCGCGGTGTCGCCGCCGCCGATCACGGCGATGTCCTGGTCCCGGAAGAAGAAGCCGTCACACGTGGCACACCAGGAGACGCCGCGTCCGGAGAGGGCGTCCTCGTTCGGCAGGCCGAGCTTGCGGTGCTGGGAGCCCGTGGTGACGATGACGGCCTTCGCCTTGTGCACGGTGCCGGCGGTGTCCGTGACCGTCTTGATGTCACCGGTGAGGTCGACGGAGACGACGTCGTCCGGGATCAGTTCGGCGCCGAAGCGCTCGGCCTGGGCGCGCATGTTGTCCATTAGCTCGGGGCCCATGATGCCGTCGCGGAAGCCCGGGAAGTTCTCCACCTCGGTGGTGTTCATAAGCGCACCGCCCGCGGTGACAGCGCCCTCGAAGACCAGGGGCTTCAGCGACGCGCGCGCGGTATAGAGCGCCGCCGTGTAGCCGGCAGGCCCGGAGCCGATGATGATCACGTTACGGACGTCGTCGCTCACGGCTTGATTCCTCGTCTCTGGACTGTGTCGTACGGCCGGTGGAGCCTTGCTCACAGCTCTCACCCCACCCAACGGATCCTACGGGGCTCGCATTCCCGGCGTGCCCGGGCACACGGGAGCGCGCCACGGTACGGCTTACCACAGGGAGCGAGGGTCAGGCGTTCGTGCTCAGGAACGCGCGTAGGAGTGTGTCAGAAGGACCTTGGCCGCGGTGGACGGGTGCCGCACACAGGTGGCGTCCACGACGTAGGCGGTGACCTTCGCGGGGTCGCCGGAGGCGTCGGGGAGCACCACGAGATAGGCGGTCTTCCCCTCGTAGGTGCCCGGCTGGGCCGCCAGCGGAGCGGCCGAGTCGTCGATGCCCTGACGGACGCACGCCGGGACGGAGACGGCGCCTCCGTCCTTGAGAAGGTTGGGCTTGCCGGTGCCCGGCGCGGGCTCCACACCGAAACTGTGCGGGGCGCGGGTGGTGCCGCGTGGCGCGCCGGCCTTGCCGAGCAGGTCCGTGACCCGGTTCTGGAGCGTTCCCTCGGCGAAGGTGCCGGCGGAGGCGCTCGGCCGGCCGTGTGCGGTGGTCCCGGAGCCCTCGCCGTCGTCCAGGGAGGTGAGGACCACCGAGGTCACGCCGAGCGCGGCGACGGCGAGGACCGAGCCCAGCACGGCGATCCTGCGCCGCCCGCGCCGGGCGGGGTTCTTGCGGCCCGGTCCTGTGCTGGAGCTGCGCGCGCGGCCGGAGGGACGGTCGGCCGCCGATGTTTCACGTGAAACGTGCGGGACGGTAGCGGGGACCTTCGTCTCGGCGGGGACCTCCGCCTCGGCGGCGAGCGCCGCGTCGATGCGCAGTGCGACGTCCTCGGGCATGCTCTGGGGCTGCGGCAGTGCGCCGAGCAGACCGCGGATCTCCTCCAGGGAGGCGTGCATGTCGGCGCAGGAGGCACAGCCGGACAGGTGCCGGCGCAGGTCGTCCGCGCGTGGACCGGTGAGCAGGCCCTCGGTGAGGTCGGAGATCTCCGTGACGTCCGGGTGCCCGGCCGTATCCGTCGTGGCTGTCACGCTCGCCCACCTCCGCCCTTCACTGTGGTCGAATCACTTGGCCCGGTGCCCTTCGCGCTGCTGTCCGCGGGGTCCGCTGCCGGTGGGACGGGCGTTCCCTGCGTCCGGTTCCGCTCCGCGGCGGGTTGTTTGCCGTCACCGGTGCCTTCCGGCCGCAGATGGGTCAGCAGGGGCAGAAGTCTGGCTCTGCCCCGGGCGCACCGGCTCTTCACCGTGCCGGTGGGCACCTCGAGGATGCGGGCCGCCTCGGCGACGGGATAGCCCTGCATATCCACGAGCACCAGTGCGGCCCGCTGATCCGGCGGGAGGGTGCCCAGCGCCTCGATCAGCTGTCGCTGGACGTCGTTGCGCTCGACGGGCGCCGAGGCCGACTCGTGCGGCTCCAGCAGCTGCTCCAGGCGCTCGGTGTCGTCCACCGGTGACGTCTTCCGAGTGGCCGCCTTGCGCGCCCGGTCCAGGCAGGCGTTCACGGTGATCCGGTGCAGCCAGGTGGTGACGGCCGACCGCCCGCGGAAGGTGTGGGCGGCCCGGTAGGCCGAGACGAACGCGTCCTGAACGGCGTCCGCGGCCTCCTCCCGGTCGCCCAGGGTGCGCAGGGCCACGGCCCAGAGCCGGTCGCGGTGCCGCCGCACCAGCTCACCGAAGGCGTCGGGATCCCCCTCCACATGGCGGGCCAGCAGGTCGCTGTCGCTCGCGCCGCCATGTCCCGCGCCATCTGCCATCGGCCCCTCCCTCGGAGCGAAGACTCCTTGCGTCAGCCCGTTCGATCACCGGCTGACGCGGGAGAAGCTCAGCTCGTCACTTTGATGTCCGCCACCCTGGCACGGTAGGTGCCGTCGGTCTGCAACGGCAGCTTGGTGAGCCAGACCAGCAGATACCGCGTCTTGAGCGACTTGCCCGGCTTGAGCGTCACGGTCGTGCCGGTCCCCTCGGCGACCTTGGTGTAGCTGTTCAACGTGGCCGGCTGCGTAGCGCTGTTCTCGTTCGCCGTGCGCAGTTCCACGGACGTCGACCCCACGAAGGAGACGGTCACGGATCCGACCTGCTGCACCTTTCCGAGGTCCAGGATGACGCCCAGGCCCGACTTCAGCCTTCCGAAGTCCGCACTCGTGTAGTAGTCCGTCTGCCAGTAGGAGCCCGGGTCGCCGTCGTAGGTCTTCCCTATGTCGGAGGGCTTTTCCGAGCCGTCGCCGAACGGGTCGAAGTCATGGGCGCCGGCGATCGCGATCGGCTGGGCCGGCTTCTTCGGCTGCCTGGCGTCCTTGTCGCTGCCGTCCTGCGTCTGCGTCCGGGTGTCGTTCTTGTTGCCGCCGCCCTGGTCCATGAGGGCGTCCGCGAGCTGCCAGCTGCCCAGGCCCAGCGCGGCGATGAGGAGGGCCGAGACGGCCCACTTCAGTGCCTTGCCGGTACGGCTCTGCAGCGGGGGCGGCGGGGAGGGGACCGGCTGGGCGACGCCCGGGTGGGGCGCCGGACGGCCGTAGGTGCCCTGCTGGTACGAGGTGTGCTGGTACTCGGGCGGCGCGGTGAACGCGGGCTCCGGCGGGCGGATGCGCGGCATCTCCCCGATCGCCTTCACCAGCTCCTCCGGCGTGGTGCACGGAGACTCGTGGCGGGAGGCGGTGGCGCCGTCGTTGGCCAGGGCCCGCATGGACAGCTCGGACAGGCCTCGGTGGACGCCGGCCCGCACCTGGTCGGGCGGGATGAGACCGATGTCCTTTGGCAGCCCGGACAGGCCGTAGGCGTCGTTCTCGTACGGCCAGCGCTGGGTGAGCGCCGCGTACAGCAGGGCGCCGATCGCCTCGGTGTCGGTGCGCTGGGGGGTGTCGGAGCTGATGCCGCGCAGCGCGGCGTTGACCGCGAGACCGCGGATGCGCCACTGGCCGCTGGAGGTGCGCAGTACGGCGTTGGGGTTGAGCCGGAGGTGGGCGAGGCCCTCGCGGTGCGCGGCGGCCATCGCGGAGGCGACCTGGCTGACCAACTGGTAGGCGTCGTGCGGCTCCAGGGGGCCGGCGGACAGCAGCGTGGTCAGCTCGGTGGCGTCGGGCAGCCATTCGTGGACGACGTAGACGAGGTCGTTCTCCTCGACGGCGTCGAGGACTTGGACGAAGCGGGGATCGCCGAGCAGGGCGGAGGAGCGGGCCGCGGCCAGCACGGAGCGGGCGCGGGAGTGGTCCGCGGGCAGGACGTGCACCCCGACGGCGCGCCGCAGCTTCTCGTCGACCGCGCGCCAACTGCTGAATCCGTCCAGACGGGTGACGCACTCCTCGAGGCGGTAGCGTCTGGCCAGCTTGTGCCCGCTGTGCAGTTCGGGCGCCGAGGCCCTCTCTCCGGGACGCCCGGTCCCGCCGCTCCCCTGTGCCTCTTCGCTGTCCGTGTCCCGCTCCCGGTTCTGGGCCTCCCCGTCGGCCGTGGACTGGTCCGCCTTGGCGGTCAGCGGCTCGTCACCGCTGTTCTCTGCCACGTCGACGGCAGCCGTGCTCCGATCCGCCACCGTCGCTCCTGCCTCCCCATCCGTTGCGCGCTGTCCGACGCCGAAACCAATTGTGCCCACAGTCCGCCGCTATGCACGACACACGGCTGCGGACGATGGTTGTGCGCCTACCCCGTCTCAGCGCCCCAGGCGCCCGCGGACCATGCCCACGAGCGAGTTGAGTTCCTCGATGCGCATGCGGCGGGCGGCGACGAAGAAGATCGCGAGCAGCAGCGCTCCGCCCACCAGCAGCGCGGCGAACGACCCCAGGACACCCTGCCCGAGCGTGTGCCCGATGCCGTAGCAGGCGGCGCCGCTGACGAGGGCCGCGGGCACCGAGGCGATGCACAGCCGGGCGTACGTCCGCATCACTCGGGAGCCGTCGAGGTCGCCGCCCAGCCGCTTGCGGAGCCGGCGCCAGGCGACGCCCACGCCGATCGCGTACGCGAGGCCGTACACGGCGGCCATGCCGGCGACGGCCCAGCGCGGCGGAAGCAGGACGTAGCACAGGGCGGAGGCGCCCGCGTTGACCGCGGCCACGATCACCGTGTTGTAGAACGGCGTCCGGGTGTCCTCGTAGGCGTAGAAGGCCCGCAGGACGACGTACTGCACCGAGTACGGGATCAGTCCGAGGGCGAACGCCATCAGCATGTACCCCATGTTGGTGGCGGCACCGGTGCCGGAGGAGCCGAAGATCAGCGTGCACATCGGGATGCCCAGGGCGAGGAAGCCGAAGGCGATGGGCACGATCGCGACGGCCGTCGTGCGCAGCCCCTGCGAGATGTCGTCGCGGACGGCGCCGGCGTCGCCCTCGGCGGCCGAGCGCGAGATGCGCGGCAGCAGCGCGGCCATCAGGGACACCGTGATGATGGCCTGCGGCAGGCCCCAGATCAGCTGGGCGTTGGCGTAGGCGCTGAAGCCGGTGCCGGGCAGGTTGGTGTCCTTCACCGCGGCGGTGGCGAGCTGGGTGACCACCAGGGCGCCCGCCTGGTTGGCGAGGACGAAGAGCACCGTCCACTTGGCGAGCATGGCGGCCTTGCCCAGGCCGTGGCCCCGCCAGTCGAAGCGCAGACGGAGCTTGAAACCGGTCTCCCGCAGGTACGGGATCATCGCGAGCGCCTGGACGACCAGGCCGAGGAGCACGCCGACCCCCAGCAGGCGCTGGCCGGCCGGCGGGATGTTGGAGACGTTCATGTGGGAGTTCGCGGCGGTGCCGTAGACCCACAGGAACATGCCGAGCGTGGCGATGATGACGATGTTGTTGAGGACCGGGGTCCACATCATCGCGCCGAACCTGCCCCGGGCGTTGAGGATCTGGCCCATCACCACGTGGATGCCCATGAAGAAGATCGTGGGCAGGAAGTACCGGGTGAAGGTGACGGCCACCTCGTTGGCGGCCGGATCGCTGGCGACCGGGTTGGACAGCAGCCGGACCAGGAGCGGAGCCGCGAGCATCGCCAGCGCGGTGAGTACGCCCAGCGCCCCGATCACCAGGGTCAGCAGCCGGTTGGCGAACGCCTCGCCCCCGTCCTCGTCCTCCTTCATGGCGCGCACCAGCTGCGGGACGAACACGGAGTTGAGGCCGCCGCCGACGGTCAGGATGTAGATCATCGTGGGCAGCTGGTAGGCGACCTGGAAGGTGTCGCCGAGGAGGGCGGTGCCGAGGGCGGCCACGATCATCGCGGAGCGGATGAAGCCCGTGAGGCGGGAGACCATGGTGCCCGCCGCCATCACGGCGCTCGACTTCAGCAGGCCGCCGGCCCGTCCGCCCTTCTTCGCGGACGGCGCCGCCGCCGGTGCGGCGGCGGTGGTCTGCGCGGAGGCGGGAGCGGACGCCGGGGCGGTCGCCGCCGCGGCGTGCTGGCCGGCCGCGTGCCGGCCCGCCGGGCCCTGGCTGTCGGCCGGGGCCTGTGCGGGGCCGGGAACCGAGGGGGCCGGCTGGCCGCCGGTGTGCCGCGGAGGCTGGTAGCCGTGCTGCCGCGGATCCGGGTGCCCGTCCTGGCGCGGGCCGGTGTGCGCGCTGAGCCGGGTGTCCGGGTAGCCGCCCTGCTGCTGGTCGCGGAAGAGGTGCGCGAAGGCGTCGGGCTCGTGGCGCTCCTCGCCGGAGTTGCTCACGAGATCGTCGACGCCCACGAACTGCGTGGTGCGGGGGTCCTCGCCGTACGGCAGGTACTGGGTGGCGCCCGAGGGCTCCGGCGGCGGGGTGGGGGCCCACACGCGCGGGTCGGGGGCGTACGGCGACTGCGGCGGCCGGCCGTACAGCGGCTGCTGGGGCCCGTGGGCGTCCGGCGGCGGCGGAGGGTGCGCGGCACGGTCGTAGAGGGCCTCGCCGACCGGGTCCTGCGCGGTGAGGTCCTGGTCCCGGTAGGGGTCCTCGGTATAGGCGTCCTGGAGGTACATGTCCGCGGGGTGCTGCTGGGGCACCTGGCCGTGCTCGGGCGGCGGGCCGTCGGGGTAGCCCGAGCTGCCCGCGGCCTGGCCGCGGTCACCGTCGTACGGCGCGTTCATGGTTACCCCACCTCATCGTCCCGGGCCCTCCGGGCCACGACATCCTCAACGGTCCACTTTCTCACCCGTGCCGGACGGGTCGGCGTTTTCCGCTGCGGTGTCCGGTGTCGGGTCACTCGGCTGCTCCGGGGCGTCCGCCCGGTGCCGGGTGCCGGACTTCTTCTTGAGACGGTCCGAGGACCCCTGGAGGTTCTCCGGCTCCTCGAGCCGTTTCCCGTCCGCGGACACGTCCTCCGTCCCGTCCGTCGCGCCGCGGGCCGCCCCGGCGTCCGCGGGCTCGCCGGTCGCGTCGGCCGTGCCGGGCCCGCTTTGCTGGTCAGGGACGTCCTGCTCGCCACCGTTGTGCTGATCAGCGCCGTCCTGCCCGGCGCCGTCCCGCTGCGCGCCGTCCCGCCCGGCGGGCCTGTCGTCTCCCTGCTCCGCCTGCGCGGCTTCGGCCTCCTCGCGTGCTGCCGCCCGCCTGCGCTGGGTGTACATCCGGAAACCGGCCAGCACCAGCAGCAGCACGCCACCGCCGATGATCAGCATCACCGTGGCCGTGATCTCGGTGACCTTCACATCGAAGGTGATCCGGTCGCCGTACTTCTGGCCGTCCTGCGTGTAGAGCTGGGCGATCACGGTGACCGGGCCGTTGGCGTTGGCGGAGGTGGTGAACTTCACGGACTGGCTGTGCCCGCCGGCGACGGCGACCGGCTGCTCGTCGTAGGCCTTTCCGCCGATCTTGAGACGCGTGGGGTTGGTGGAGGTCAGCCGCAGCACCAGGTGGTGCACTCCCTGCACCAGGTTGTTCTGGACGGTGACCGGGATGGTGGCGCTACGGCCGGAGAGCTTCGTCTCCGACTTGTCGATCAGCTTGACCTGCTCGGAGATGTCATCGAGATACGCCTCCACGCCGTCGCGGAAGTCCCTCGCCTCACCGGCCCGGCCGCGCCAGGACGCCGACATCTCGCGGTTCATGGCCCGCCCGAAGGGCGTGACGACACGGGACTCGTCGGTGAGGACGACCTTGAAGTTGTCGACCTTGTGCTGGGTCCGTGCGATCGAGGCGAAGGCGGAGCGCCGCAGTTCCCGCTTGCGCAGGGAGGAGGGGTAGTCGGCGCGCGACGGCACCCGGGTGGTGGCCGCGGGGTCCGGACCGGCCTTGGCCGCCGCGGCCAGGGGTTGGGGCTGGGACCAGGTGCCGCCCTGCAGGGCGGTCAGCGCCTGGGCCATGGCCTGGGCCTGGCTCGCGGACGGCATGCGCTGCGGGGCGACGACGATGCTGCGCTGCTTGTCCGTCTGCTGGTCCAGCTCCAGGCTCTGGGCCAGGAACCGCTGCACGGCGAGGGTCGCGTCGCCGGCCCGGGTCATGTCGCCCTCGAAGGCCGTCGACAGCCGTGCGTCCGCGACGACCGCCGTGGTGCCGCCGCCGATCGGGCGGGCCGCGTTGGGCGTGTAGGTCAGGGAACCGGTCTCCCGGAGGCTGTCGCTGCGCGCGATCACCTTGTCGGCGCCCGCCGAGGTGGCGACCTTGACGATCGACGGGTCGACGGCGCCGTCCACCGGCCAGGCGAAGTCGGTGCTCGGTTTCACGTGGAGCACCGTCTCCACGGTGCCGGCGGCGACATCGGTGGCGTCCTTGAGCTGGCTCAGGGAGCCGGTGACGCTCGTGCCGTTGTGGGCGAGGGAGGCCAGGTCCGGGTCGGCGAAGGGCAGTGCCACGACCTCCTTGCCCGCGACCGCCTGCTGCAGCTCGGCGAGCCATTGCTTGGCGACCGCCTGGTGGGTGCCCGCGACGGAGTCACCGCCGGCGGTGCGGATGCGGTAGTTGCGCGTCATGGCGTCGACCGAGGCCAGCAGGTCCGGATCGATGACCCAGGTGACGTCGAGCTCCTTGCCCAGGGACAGCATCTGCGCCAGACGGCCGCCGGGGGCGATGTCCTTGGCGAGATCGTCGTTCAGGAAGTACCGCGTCTGCTGTTCGCCCGCGCCCGTCTCCGCCGTCATGTGCACGGTGGACACCAGCGGCCACAGATAGGTCGTCTTGGTCTTGGTGCCCGCCTCGTCGGGCTGCCAGGGCAGGAACGTGTGCTGGATGCCCAGCACCTGTTCCCAGGGCCGTGCGGAGGTCTGGCCGGACAGTGAGACGGAGAACTCGTACACCCCGTCCGAGCCCAGATTCAGCTTGTCGACCGGTACGGAGATGCTGAAGTGTTCCGCGACGCCCGGGCCGAGCCGGGAGAACTTCTGGACGTACTTGCCGCCGACCTCGGGCCCGTCGGCACCCGGCACGAACTCGGCGCGCCGGGCGATCTCTTCGATCGCCGAGCGGGTGTCCAGCTCGGGGCCCACGCGCAGGCCCACGTGCGCGCCGGTGACCGCCTGCTTGCCGTTGTTGGTGACGGTGCCGGAGACGGTCAGGGTGTCCCCGTCGGAGGGCACGCTGGGGGTGAGCGCGTCGAGGGAGACGGAGACCGTGCCCGAGCCGGAGGCGGCCCGGGCGGAGTCCTGGCCGCCCGCATGGGCGGAGGGCGCGGCGGACAGCTGCAGCAGACCGGCCAGCAGGGGCGCCCCGGCGATCAGTGCCCCGGCCCGCCGCAGTCTGCGGCGGGCAGGTGAGGGACTGCTCCCCTGGAAGTCTGCCGCCTCGGCCACGCGCTCGCCCGTCCCTCGTCGTCAGTGGTCGTCGGAATGTGCGTCCCCGCATGGTAACGAGGTGCGCCGAGGGTACGTGCCGCGGAGGCGCCTCCAAGATCGGGGGAGCGGGCCGGAGCGCCCGTATGCGCACGGATCCGGCGCAGCTGTTCCGTACGTCACAAAAGCGGTGTTCGGGGTGTTCGGGGTCCTTGTCGGAGGAGCTGTCCACCGGTGCGGCGGGTAATGCTCCGGGCTCCCCCGGCGGGTGTCCACGCCGTTCAATGGCCGCGCGGCCGGGCGCCCCGGCCACGTACCCTCTTCTGTTGTGCCGAACGCCAACGAAGACACTCCCACGTCCCTGAGCCAGGTGCAGCAGCGCGCGGTGAGCGAACTGCTGAGGGTGGCTCCCGTCGCCGACGACCTCGCGCGCCGATTCCAGGAGGCCGGGTTCTCACTCGCCCTGGTCGGCGGCTCGGTCCGGGACGCCCTGCTCGGCAGGCTCGGCAACGACCTGGACTTCACGACCGATGCCCGGCCCGAGGACGTACTGAAGATCGTGCGCCCGTGGGCCGACGCGGTCTGGGACGTCGGGATCGCGTTCGGCACGGTCGGCGCCCAGAAGGAGGCCCGGGTCGCCGGCGTCGACCGGCGCTTCCAGATCGAGGTGACCACCTACCGGTCCGAGGCCTACGACCGCACCTCGCGCAAGCCCGAGGTGTCGTACGGCGACTCGATCGAGGAGGACCTCGTCCGGCGCGACTTCACGGTCAACGCCATGGCTTTGGCCCTGCCGGAGAAGAGGTTCATCGACCCGCACGGCGGGCTCGGCGATCTGGCGGCGCGTGTGCTGCGGACGCCCGGCACACCGGAGGACTCCTTCTCCGACGACCCGCTGCGCATGATGCGGGCCGCTCGCTTCGCCGCACAGCTCGACTTCGAGGTCGCCCCCGAGGTCGTCACGGCGATGACCGAGATGGCCGGGCGCATCGAGATCGTCTCCGCCGAGCGGGTCCGCGACGAGCTGAACA
Source organism: Streptomyces sp. NPDC004065 (assembly GCF_044903565.1). Taxonomy (NCBI): domain Bacteria; kingdom Bacillati; phylum Actinomycetota; class Actinomycetes; order Kitasatosporales; family Streptomycetaceae; genus Streptomyces; species Streptomyces sp. NPDC004065. The sequence continues at coordinate 14,575 of NZ_JBJDQT010000008.1, forward strand.
AGCTGATCCTCTCCTCGCGCCCCCGCAAGGGCCTGACCCTGCTCGTCGACACCGGTCTCGCCGACCACGTCCTGCCCGAGCTGCCGGCGCTGCGGCTGGAGAGCGACGAGCACCACCGGCACAAGGACGTCTACGACCACACGCTGATCGTCCTGGAGCAGGCGATCGCCCTGGAGGAGGAGGGTCCCGACCTCACTCTCCGGCTGGCCGCGCTGCTGCACGACATCGGCAAGCCGCGCACCCGCCGTTTCGAGAAGGACGGCCGGGTCTCCTTCCACCACCACGAGGTGGTGGGAGCGAAGATGGTCAGGAAGCGCCTGACGGCGCTGAAGTACCCCAACGAGCTGGTCAAGGACGTATCGCGGCTGGTCGAGCTGCACCTGCGGTTCCACGGCTACGGCACCGGGGAGTGGACGGACTCGGCGGTCCGCCGCTACGTCCGCGACGCCGGGCCCCTGCTCGATCGGCTGCACAAGCTGACACGCTCCGACTGCACGACCCGCAACAAGCGCAAGGCGGCCGCGCTCTCCCGCGCCTACGACAGTCTCGAGCAGCGCATCGCGGAGCTCAGGGAGCAGGAGCAGCTCGACGCCATCCGTCCGGACCTCGACGGCAACCAGATCATGGAGATCCTGGGGATCAAGCCCGGCCCGGTGGTGGGCAGGGCCTACCAGCACATGCTGGAGCTGAGGCTGGAGCACGGTCCGATGGGACGGGACGCCGCCGTGACCGCTCTCAAGGAGTGGTGGGCCCAGCAGCCCGAGGCGGGCTGAGACCGGGAGGCCCGGTCATGTTTCACGTGAAACATGACCGGGTCGACGGAAGGGCTCATGCGGAAGGGGCGATGTTTCACGTGAAACATCGCCCCTTCCGCATGGAGCAGCGGCATGGACCAGCCGGCACGGAGAGCTGGCCAGCCGGGTACTACTTGGTTTCCTTCAGGCAGAGCACCACGTCGTGACCGCTGCCGGACTGCACGTACCAGACCGGAGCGTCGGCGACGCCCTTGCACTTGTTCTCGTCGCTGGTGTCGTCGAACTTCTGGACGACCTTGTACTGGGCCTCGCTCGAGGAGCAGTCGACCTCGTTGAGGTCGGCGTTGGAGTCCGTGCCGTCGTTGTGCATGCAGGCGCCCACCGAGGTGGTCTCGGCGTCCGTCTCGTTCATCCACCAGCCGATGCCGAACTTGATGACACCGACCACGATCAGCACGGCGATGGTTCCGAGGATGCGCAGCGCCTTCTTGCCGCCGCGCTTGGCCGGTGCCGGCGGCGGGGGCACCGGCGCGCCCTGCTGCTGCGGGAAGGGGGCGTACGGCTGCTGCGGGGCCCCCGGCTGACCGGGCTGCTGCCCCATGGGAGCGGTGGGCGCCTGGGCGTGCGGGTTCTGGCCCTGGGGCGGCGGAGTGGTCACTAGGGTTCCCCCCTGGAACTTAGGCAGGATGACGCGAACATGGCGTCGAAATAAGACGCACGTAAGCTACAGGCCCGCACTGACAACGCTGTAACTCCCCCCGGGTTCTGTGTCACTGATGTGACACTCGCCGCGGACCAAAGCGGGCCATAGTCATCGCAACCGCTCCGTAGATAACGGCGATCGTGACCACCAGCGCGACCGAGCGGCCGTCGGGCGGAAGCATCAGCGCGGCCACGCCCGCGGCGCCGACGAAGGCGACGTTGAACAGCACGTCGTACACGGAAAAGATCCGGCCGCGGTAGCCGTCCTCGACCGCCGACTGCACCACCGTGTCGGTGGCGATCTTCGCGGCCTGGGTGGTCAGGCCGAGGACGAAGGCCGCCACCAGCAGCGGCCCGGCGGCGAACGGCAGGCCGAGGGCGGGTTCGAGCACCGCGGCGGACGCGGCGCACACCACGATCCAGCGCACCGGCCCGAGCCGGCCCGCCGCCCAGGGTGTCACCAGGGCCGCCGCGAAGAACCCGGCGCCCGAGACGCCCAGGGCGAGGCCGAGCAGGCGCAGTCCTTCCTTCGTGCCCGACGTCAGCCCGTAGCGGCACAGCATCAGCACCATGACCGTCAGCGCGCCGTAACAGAAGCGCATGAGGGTCATCGAGGCCAGGGCCCAGGCGGCGGGTCTGCGCGGCGGTTGGAGGAGGTGGCGCACCCCGGCCGCCAGGTCGCGCGCGGTGCCGGTCAGGGCCGCGCCCAGCCGTGGCCGTACCGGCGTCCGGTCGGGACCGAGCAGGGCGGGGGCGATGAGCAGCGAGGCGAGGGCGGCGCACAGATAGAGGGCGGCGCCCAGCAGCACCGCGGCGGCATCGGAGTCGGCTCCCGTCAGCCGCAGGACGAAGGCCAGGCCGCCGCCCGCGAACGCGGCCAGTGACCCGGCGGTGGGGGACAGGGAGTTGGCCATCACCAGCCGCTTGGCGTCGACCACGCGGGGCAGCGCGGCGGACAGGCCGGACAGGACGAAGCGGTTGACGGCGGTGACGCACAGCGCGGAGACGTAGAAGAGCCAGGACGGGACCGCCGCGGCCATCAGCACGGCGGTGCCCGCGGCCAGCACCGCGCGCACCAGGTTGCCGTGGAGGAACACCTGGCGCCGCCGCCAGCGGTCCAGCAGCACTCCGGCGAAGGGGCCGACCAGGGAGTAGGGCAGCAGCAGTACCGCCATCGCGGAGGCGATCGCCGCCGCGGAGGTCTGCCGCTCCGGGGAGAAGACGACGTAGGCGGCGAGCGCGACCTGGTACACCCCGTCGGCGCCCTGGGAGAGCAGCCGCACGGCGAGCAGGCGCCGGAAGTCCCGCAGCCGCAGCAGGACGCGCAGGTCACGGACGACGGACATGCGGCACAGCCTCACATACGCCGAGGGTCCCCGGGACGGATGCCCGGGGACCCTCGGCGGCCCTGGCAGGAGCGGATCGCGTCAGCGCTCGACGTCGCCGCGGATGAACTTCTCGACGTTCTCGCGGGCCTCGTCGTCGAAGTACTGGACCGGCGGGGACTTCATGAAGTAGGAGGACGCCGACAGGATCGGGCCGCCGATGCCGCGGTCCTTGGCGATCTTCGCGGCGCGCAGGGCGTCGATGATGACGCCGGCCGAGTTCGGGGAGTCCCAGACCTCGAGCTTGTACTCCAGGTTCAGCGGGACGTCGCCGAAGGCGCGGCCCTCGAGGCGGACGTAGGCCCACTTGCGGTCGTCGAGCCAGGCCACGTAGTCGGACGGGCCGATGTGGACGTTCTTCTCGCCGAGCTCCCGGTCGGGGATCTGCGAGGTGACGGCCTGGGTCTTGGAGATCTTCTTGGACTCCAGGCGCTCGCGCTCGAGCATGTTCTTGAAGTCCATGTTGCCGCCGACGTTCAGCTGCATCGTGCGGTCCAGGATGACACCGCGGTCCTCGAACAGCTTGGCCATGACCCGGTGCGTGATGGTGGCGCCGACCTGCGACTTGATGTCGTCGCCGACGATCGGGACGCCCGCCTCGGTGAACTTGTCCGCCCACTCCTTGGTGCCGGCGATGAAGACCGGGAGGGCGTTGACGAAGGCGACCTTGGCGTCGATCGCGCACTGGGCGTAGAACTTCGCCGCGTCCTCGGAGCCCACGGGCAGGTAGCACACGAGCACGTCGACCTGCTTGTCCTTGAGGACCTGGACGACGTCGACCGGCTCCTCGGCGGACTCCTCGATGGTCTGGCGGTAGTACTTGCCCAGACCGTCCAGGGTGTGGCCGCGCTGCACCGTCACGCCGGTGGAGGGAACGTCGCAGATCTTGATGGTGTTGTTCTCCGAGGCACCGATGGCGTCGGCGAGGTCCAGGCCCACCTTCTTCGCGTCGACGTCGAAGGCGGCGACGAACTCGACGTCACGCACGTGGTAGTCGCCGAACTGCACGTGCATGAGGCCCGGGACCTTGGAGGCCGGGTCGGCGTCCTTGTAGTACTCGACGCCCTGCACCAGCGACGCGGCGCAGTTGCCCACGCCGACGATGGCTACGCGAACCGAACCCATTGGCGGTTGCTCCCTGTGTGTACTCGGTGAAGCCCCGACGGGACCTCACGTGGCGGTGTCGTCGGGCGTATCCGGCCGGGAAGGCTCCCCGGACCGGGGCAGGCCGCCCGTCGCTCCAGTTGTGGTGTCCTGCTGGGCGGGTCCCCCCGGGGCGGACCCCTTGAGGTCCCGCCCGGCCCGCTCGCTCTCGATGAGCTCGTTCAGCCAGCGCACTTCGCGCTCCACGGACTCCATCCCGTGGCGCTGGAGCTCGAGGGTGTAGTCGTCGAGGCGCTCGCGGGTGCGCGCCAGCGAGGCGCGCATCTTCTCCAGGCGCTCCTCCAGCCGGCTGCGGCGGCCCTCGAGCACGCGCATGCGTACGTCGCGCGACGTCTGCCCGAAGAAGGCGAACCGCGCGGCGAAGTGCTCGTCGTCGTACGTGTCGGGACCCGTCTGGGAGAGCAGCTCCTCGAAGTGCTCCTTGCCCTCCGCCGTCAGCCGGTAGACGATCTTGGCCCGGCGGCCGGCCAGGGGGGTGGCGAGGGCGTCCTCGGAGGTGTTCCCCGGTTCCTCGGTCAACCAGCCGTTCGCGACCAGCGTCTTGAGGCAGGGATAGAGCGTCCCGTAGCTGAACGCGCGGAACACTCCCAGCGACGTGTTGAGCCGTTTGCGCAGCTCATAGCCGTGCATCGGGGACTCGCGGAGCAGGCCGAGTACGGCGAACTCGAGGATCCCGGAACGCCGGCCCATCGTCGCCTCCTCTCTGCCGCGCCCCGGACGGCGGGTGCCGTCCTGGGTGCCGTGACGGTCCTTATGTCGCGCTGATGTATCGACTCGATACATCACGACGATAGAACGACGCTTCGTGTGCGACAAGGGGGGAGAGGGTGAACGGGATCACATCACCGTTTCGTTGGAGGCAAGTTGCCTGATTTGGGGTGAACTTCGGAGCCCGGGGGGTTTTGGCGGTGCGTAGTCTGTGCGCCATGCACACCACCGGGAACCGAGTGACGCTCGGGGACGTCATCGTCCCCGGTGCAGTACGGGTGAATGCGCGATCGACCGCATCCGTACTTCGGGGGGACCGGAAACCAGCCGCCGTTTCCAGGCGCGCAAGGGTGCGCCTGCCCGAGGAGTAGTCGTTCGATGAGCGAGCACCGTCGCAAACCGCCGCAGCCGCAGGGAGGCGGACGTGCCGCGGCCCGACGCGGCCAGTCCGGCCCGTCCTCCGGCCGCCGGGCGGCACCGCGAGGCGCCACCGGGTCTCCCGCCGACTCCTATGGGTCCGGTGCCCAGGGGCCGGGCGGGTATGGCACGGGGGGTGCGGAGCGTCCCTACGGCAGCCGTGCCGAGGCCCGGCGCGCTGCCCAGAGAGGGGGAGGGCGCCGCAGAGGCGCCGACCCAGGCCGGCCGGGCGGGCCGAACGGGCCCGGGCGCGGCAGAGGGCGCGCGGCGCCCGAGGCCAGGAAGCGGTTCATCGACTACCCGCGCGCCGGCAAGTACGGCTGGCGCCGCTGGATGCCGTCCTGGAAGCTCGTCACCGGCCTGTTCATCGGCTTCCTCGGCAGCCTGGTGGCCGTCGCCGGCATCGGCTACGCCATGGTCTCCGTGCCGAACGTCGCGGACACCGCCAAGGCCGAGAACAACGTCTACTACTGGTCCGACGGCAGCGAGATGGTGCGGACCGGCGGTGAGGTCAACCGCCAGATCGTCAACCTCTCGGACATCCCGAAGGCGATGCAGTACGCCGTCGTCTCCCAGGAGAACAAGACCTTCTACACCGACAGCGGCATCGACCCCAAGGGCATCGCGCGCGCGGTGTTCAACATGGCCACGGGCGGCCAGACGCAGGGTGGCTCCACCATCACCCAGCAGTACGTGAAGAACGCCCGGCTGGACGACCAGTCCCAGACGCTGTCCCGCAAGTTCAAGGAGATCTTCATCTCCATCAAGGTGGGCGCCACGTTCAAGAAGGACGAGATCATGGAGGGCTACCTCAACTCGGCCTACTACGGCAGGGGTGCCTACGGCATCCAGGCGGCGTCGCGCGCGTACTTCAACAAGGACTCCAAGGACCTGAACGCGGGCGAGTGCGCCTTCCTCGCGGCGATGCTCAAGGGCGCCACCTACTACGACCCGGCCGGCGCCGTGTCGATCGACCCGGCGGCCACCCCGGAGGCCAACAAGCGACGGGCCCTCGGCCAGATGCAGGACACGCTGAACAAGATGGTCGAGTACGGCCACCTGAGCGCCGCCGAGCGGGCGAAGTACCCCGGACTCCCCCGTGTGCAGAGCCCCCGGGCCAACACCCGGCTCAGCGGCCAGATCGGCTACCTCGTCGACCTCGCCAAGGGCTACGTGGTCCACAACACCAAGATCACCGCGGACCAGCTCCAGCTGGGCGGCTACCGGATCCACACGACCTTCGACAAGAAGAAGGTCGAGGAGCTCAAGACCGCCGTCCAGAGGGTCCAGAAGGCCAACATCAAGCCGAAGCTGCGCCCGAAGACCGACAAGTTCGTCCAGTTCGGCGGCGCCTCGGTGGACCCGGCCTCGGGCGCCATCAAGGCGATCTACGGCGGCGAGGACTGGACCAAGCACTTCACCAACAACGCCGACGCCACCGGTGCGCAGGTCGGCTCCACGTTCAAGCCGTTCGTGCTCGCGGCGGCCATGCGCGACGGTGTCCGCAACCCGGACGGCGACGAGACGCAGGCCCAGGACGAGCGCACCCAGGTCTCGCCCAAGAGCCGCTTCAGCGGCAAGAACAAGCTCAAGATCAAGGAGTACAACGGCGACATCTGGAGGAACGAGAAGGGCGAGGAGTGGCTGCAGACCAACGACGGCGGTGAGTCGTACGGCACCCCGCCCAACTACATGATCGACCTGCGCGAGGCGATGCGGGAGTCGGTGAACTCCGCCTTCGTCCAGCTCGGCATGGATGTGGGCCTGGACAAGGTGAAGCAGGCGGCGCTGGACGCGGGCCTGCTCAAGAGCAGCCTGACCGGAACCACCTACCCGTCCTTCTCCATCGGCATCTCCGACCCCAGCGCCATTCGCATGGCGGGCGCGTACGCGACCTTCGCGGCCAGCGGCAAGCAGAACGACCCGTTCTCCGTCACGAAGATCGAGGACAAGGACGGTCTGGTCTACGAGCACAAGAGCGCGGCCAAGCAGGCCTTCACCGCCAACGTCGCCGACAACGTCACCGACGTGCTGAAGACGGTGGTCGAGAAGGGCACGGGTACCAACGCCCGGCTGCCCGGCCGTGACGTGGCCGGCAAGACCGGTACGACGGACGGCAACAAGTCCGCCTGGTTCGTCGGCTACACCCCGCAGCTGTCCACCGCGATCAGCATGTTCCGGATGGACGACAACGCGGAGAACAAGTCGCGCACGTTCCTGGAGATGTACGGCACGGGTGGGCAGGAGAAGATCCACGGCGCCTCGTTCCCCTCGGAGATCTGGCACGACTACATGCTCCAGGCGCTCAAGGGCGAGCCGGCGGAGTCCTTCCCGGCTCCCGGGCCCATCGGCGAGATCGTCAACGCCGCTCCGAGCCCGACGCCCAGCCCCTCGGTCAGCCAGAGCCAGGAGCCGAGCCCGACCCCGTCCCCCACGCCGAGCCGGACGCGGATCACCCCGACGCCCTCGCCGACCCAGTCGTCGAACTGCGGCTTCTTCGGCTGCTCCGACAACGGGGGCCAGAACGGCAACGGTGGCGCCGACGGGGGCATCACGCCGACACCGTCGCCGACCGACTCCGGAGTCAACGGCGGCAACGGCGGTCCCGGAGGCAATGGCGGTCCCCGGGGCAATGGCAACGGAGGCATCTTCGGAGGGACCGGCACCTGACGGCTTCGCCGCCCGGCGAGCCTGTTTCACGTGAAACGTGGGCCGTCGCACCGATCGGGTGCGGCGGCCCACGGCGCTTTCCCGGCCGCGTACGGCAGGATGTCCGCATGCCCAGTGCTGAATCGACGCCAGCGAGCGTGCACGAGCCCGAGCCGGTGCGGCCGACCAGGGAGGACGAGGTCGCCGCGGCCGGCAGTGAGCTGATCGGCGGCCCCATCGGCCGGCGTGCTCTGCTCGGGACGTCCTGGTGGACTCCCCTGCGGGTCGTCGCGCTGGTGGCGATCGGCATGTTCGCGCTCGGCCTGGTCCAGAAGGCGCCCTGCTATCACAGCGCCTGGTTCTTCGGCGCCAGCTCGCAGTACACCAAGGCCTGCTACTCGGACATCCCGCACCTCTACCAGGGGCGTGGCTTCGCCGACGGCCTGGTGCCCTACTTCGACAAGCTGCCCGGCGACATGCCCTACCTCGAATACCCGGTGCTGACCGGGGTGTTCATGGAGGTCGCCGCCTGGCTCACGCCGGGCACCGGCACCATCCAGCACCAGGAGCAGTGGTACTGGATGGTCAACGCCGGACTGCTGATGGTGTGCGCGGCCGTCATCGCCGTCTGCGTGGCCCGTACGCACGCGCGGCGGCCCTGGGACGGCCTGCTGGTCGCTCTGGCGCCCGCGTTCGCGCTGACCGCCACCATCAACTGGGACCTGCTGGCGGTCGCTCTGACGGCCGCGGCGATGCTGATGTGGTCCCGGGGCCGGTCCCTCGCCTTCGGCGTTCTCCTGGGGCTCGCCACGGCCGCCAAGCTGTATCCCGTTTTCCTCCTCGGCCCCCTGTTCCTGCTGTGCTGGCGTGCGGGCAGGTGGCGGGACTTCGGCAGGGCGCTGGCGGGCGCGGTCGTCGCCTGGCTGGCGGTCAATCTGCCGGTGATGGCCTTCGCCACGGACGGCTGGTGGCAGTTCTACAAGTTCAGCCACGACCGCGGCGTCGACTTCGGTTCCTTCTGGCTGATCTGGGCCCAGAACACCAGCAGCCCGCCCAGCACCGACTTCGTCAACACCACCGCCACGGTGCTGGTGGTACTGAGCTTCCTGGGGATCGCGGCGCTGACCCTGACCGCCCCGCGCCGGCCGCGCTTCGCGCAACTGGCCTTCCTGGTGGTGGCGGCGTTCATCCTCACCAACAAGGTGTACTCCCCGCAGTACGTCCTGTGGCTGGTCCCGCTGGCCGCGCTGGCCCGCCCCAAATGGCGCGACTTCCTGATCTGGCAGGCGTGCGAGGTGGCGTACTTCCTCGGCATCTGGATGTACCTCGCCTACACGACCAGCGGCGACGCCCACAAGGGCCTGCCCACCGACGGCTACCACTGGGCCATCGCCGTGCACCTGGTGGGCACGGCCTACCTGTGCGCCGTCGTCGTGCGCGACATCCTCCTGCCGGACCGGGACGTGGTGCGCCGCGCCGGGGACGACGATCCCTCGGGCGGTGTCCTCGACGGCGCCCCGGACGTCTTCGTCCTCGGCACGGCGGCCCATCCGCCGCGCCACGCCGCCCAGTTCGAAGCGCCCCCGGTGGAGTGGGGCAGCCGGGGCGCGATCCCTCCGGGCGACGGTTCGCTCTGAGCGAACACGGCCTCCGCGTGCGGGTGTGCGAAGGGCCGTACACGGTGCCTGCCGTGTACGGCCCTTCGCGTCGCGGCGATGCGCCGGCGAGCGGCGCGCCCCCTGGCGGTCCCCGCCCCCTAGCGGTTCACGACCCCCCGGCGGTCCACCGGCTAGCGGTCCACGAGCCGGTCGTACTGCGTGGTGGTGTGCCGCAGATGGGCCACCAGTTCGTCGCCGACCTTCGGCTCCGGCGCGTCCGAGGGCACGAAGAGGATCGAGACCTGCATGTGCGGCGGCTCGGCGAACCAGCGCTGCTTGCCGCCCCAGACGAACGGCGACAGATTCCGGTTCACCGTGGCCAGACCGGCCCGCGCCACGCCCTTGGCACGCGGCATCACACCGTGCAGCGCCTTGGGCGCCTCCAGGCCGACCCCGTGCGAGGTCCCGCCCGCCACGACCACCAGGAAGCCGTCCGAGGCCGCCTTCTGCTGCCGGTAGCCGAACCGGTCGCCCTTGGCGACGCGCGTGACGTCCAGGACCGCGCCCCGGTACTCCGTGGCCTCGTGGTCGCCCAGCCACAGCCGGGTGCCGATCCGGGCGCGGAAGCGGGTCTGCGGGAACTGCTGCTGCAGCCGCGCCAGTTCGTCCGCCTTGAGGTGGCTGACGAACATCGTGTGCAGCGGCAGCCGGGCCGCGCGCAGCCGGTCCATCCAGCCGATGACCTCCTCGACGGCGTCCGAGCCGTCGGTGCGGTCCAGCGGCAGGTGGATGGCGAAGCCCTCCAGCCGGACGTTCTCGATCGCGGCGTGCAGCTGCGGCAGGTCCTGTTCGCTGATGCCGTGCCGCTTCATCGAGGACATCACCTCGATGACCACGCGGGCGCCCACGAGGCCGTAGACCCCGTCGACCGACGACACCGAGCGGATCACCCGGTCCGGCAGCGGAACCGGTTCCTCGCCGCGCCGGTAGGGCGTGAGCACCAGCAGGTCGCCGCCGAAGAAGTCCTTGATGCGCGCGGCCTCGTAGGTGGTGCCGACGGCGAGGATGTCCGCGCCCAGCCGGGTCGCCTCCTCCGCCAGTCGCTCGTGGCCGAACCCGTAGCCGTTGCCCTTGCAGACCGGGACCAGGCCCGGGAACTGCTCCTGCACGTGCTTGTGGTGCGCCCGCCAGCGCGCGGTGTCGACGTAGAGCGTGAGCGCCATGGCCGGACCCGGAACCTTTCTCGTGGCTGGGGTGTGGGTGGGAAGGACGCTGCCGGACGTGCCGCAGCGCCAGGAGCGGGAAGCCGGGGTCAGCGCCGCGACATGTAGATGTCGAGCGCCTTGTGGAGCAGCTTGTTCAGCGGGAAGTCCCACTCGCCGAGGTACTCGGCGGCCTGCCCGCCGGTACCGACCTTGAACTGGATCAGACCGAAGAGGTGGTCGGTCTCGTCCAGCGAGTCGGAGATGCCGCGCAGGTCGTAGACGGTGGCGCCGAGCGCGTAGGCGTCGCGCAGCATCCGCCACTGCATGGCGTTGGAGGGGCGCACCTCGCGGCCGATGTTGTCGGAGGCGCCGTAGGAGTACCAGACGTGCCCGCCGACGATCAGCATCGTCGCCGCGGCCAGGTTCACGCCGTTGTGCCGGGCGAAGTACAGCCGCATGCGGTTGGGGTCCTCGGTGTTGAGAGCCGTCCACATGCGCTGGAAGTACGACAGCGGGCGCGGCCGGAAGTGGTCGCGCACGGCCGTGATCTCGTACAGCCGCTGCCATTCGGCCAGGTCCTGGTAGCCGCCCTGGACCACCTCGACGCCCGCCTTCTCGGCCTTCTTGATGTTGCGCCGCCACAGCTGGTTGAAGTTCTTGTGCACCTCTTCCAGGGAGCGGTTCGCCAGCGGCACCTGGAAGACGTAACGGGGCTGGACGTCGCCGAAGCCGGCGCCGCCGTCCTCGCCCTGCTGCCAGCCCATGCGGCGCAGCTTGTCGGCGACCTCGAAGGCGCGCGGTTCGATGAAGTCGGCCTCCAGGTCGCGCAGACGCTTCACGTCCGGGTCCTGGATGCCCTTCTTGATGGTGTCGGAGTCCCAGCGCCGGATGACGACCGGCGGGCCCATCTTCACCGAGAACGCGCCCTGCTGCTTCAGGTGGGCCAGCATCGGCTGGATCCAGTCGTCGAGGTTCGGCGCGAACCAGTTGATGACCGGACCCTCGGGCAGGTAGGCGAGGTAGCGCTTGATCTTGGGGAGCTGGCGGTAGAGGACCAGGCCGGCGCCGACCATCTCGCCCGTGCGGTCGTCGAACCAGCCCAGGTTCTCCGAGCGCCACTCCGCCTTGACGTCCGCCCACGCCGGAACCTGCATGTGACTCGCCGCGGGCAGGCTCTGGATGTAGGCCAGATGCTGCTCTCGACTGATGGTCCTCAGGGTCAGGCTCATTCGGGGCGCTCCTCGGGCTGGCGTGTCCCCATGGGTACAGGGGCTCCGGCTCTCGCGCCAGAGCCTACTGCGCTCGGGAGCGCGCGGCCCGGCCACGGGCGCCCTTCGCGTGCTCGGCGCCCGGGCCCGTGGGAGCGTGCGTGACCCCGGCCGCCGCGGGCCGGGGTCCGTGCTCAGCCGCCGACGAATCCGTTGAAGATGCCGAACAGCCCACCGTGGGCCATGCCGAAGAAGAGGCCGATCGCCGAGGCACCCAGCCCGAGGACCAGACCGAAGCGCTCACGTGTCGTCGCGGAGATGAACTGTCCGTATCCGCCGGTCAGGACGCCCAGCAGGCCCGTCCAGGCGGTCAGGTAGTGGAGCCCGGAGACGGGGGCGGTGGCGATGGAGATCAGGCCGAGCACCGCGGTCACGGCCAGCAGCGCGTTCTGAAGGGGATGCGGCTTGCCGTCCGTGGCCAGCAGGCCGTTGCTGGGCTTGGTCGGCCGCATGATCTGTGCCATGGGGTCCTCCTGTCGAAGGCGATGTCGCTTCGCCCTGCACAACCCGATGTGTACAGATTGTCTGCCCTGGGGACCGAATTTCAACCGGACGGTGGTGGGCGGGTACTCTGTGTCTTCTGTACCGATGCCCTGCCATGCGCGGGCCCGGCCGGTCCGGCCGAACCGACCCCAGTGTCAGTGGGGCCTGCTTTACTCACGGACATCGGTACCAGCGCATCACAACCCTCCTGCCACGGAACGACCGTGGCCGCTGAGTCCGAAGGAGGTGGGTTCCACATGCGTCACTACGAGGTGATGGTCATCCTCGACCCCGATCTCGAGGAGCGCTCTGTCTCCCCGCTGATCGAGAACTTCCTTTCCGTCGTCCGTGACGGTGGCGGAAAGGTCGAGAAGGTCGACACCTGGGGCCGTCGTCGTCTCGCGTACGAGATCAAGAAGAAGCCCGAGGGCATCTACTCGGTCATCGACCTGCAGGCCGAGCCTGCGGTCGTCAAGGAGCTCGACCGCCAGATGAACCTGAACGAGTCGGTCCTCCGGACCAAGGTCCTCCGCCCCGAGACCCACTGAGCCCCCGGCTCAGCTGATCCCGGGATCCGAGCAGCACCAAGCAGCCAGCAGCACACCCGTCGAGAGGTTCCCCCATGGCAGGCGAGACCGTCATCACGGTCATCGGCAATCTTGTCGACGACCCCGAGCTGCGCTTCACCCCCTCCGGTGCGGCGGTCGCGAAGTTCCGTGTCGCGTCCACCCCCCGCACCTTCGACCGCCAGACGAACGAGTGGAAGGACGGCGAGAGCCTCTTCCTGACCTGCTCGGTCTGGCGCCAGGCGGCGGAGAACGTCGCCGAGTCGCTCCAGCGAGGCATGCGCGTCATCGTGCAGGGCCGGCTGAAGCAGCGGTCCTACGAGGACCGCGAGGGCGTCAAGCGCACGGTCTACGAACTGGACGTCGAGGAAGTCGGCGCCAGTCTGCGCAACGCCACGGCGAAGGTCACCAAGACCTCCGGCCGCGGTGGCCAGGGCCAGGGCCAGGGCGGTTACGGCGGCGGTGGCGGCCAGGCCGGCGGCGGCTGGGGCGGCGGCCCCGGCGGCGGTCAGCAGGGCGGTGCTCCGGCCGACGACCCGTGGGCGACCGGCGCTCCCGCCGGTGGCAACCAGGGCGGCGGCGGCTGGGGCGGCGGCTCCGGCGGCGGTGGCGGCTACTCGGACGAGCCCCCCTTCTAGGTCCTCGGACCGGGGGCGGGCCGTACCCACACTTCTTGATCACACAGGAGAAACACCATGGCGAAGCCGCCTGTGCGCAAGCCTAAGAAGAAGGTCTGCGCGTTCTGCAAGGACAAGGTCACGTACGTGGACTACAAGGACACGAACATGCTGCGGAAGTTCATTTCCGACCGCGGCAAGATCCGTGCCCGCCGCGTGACCGGCAACTGCACGCAGCACCAGCGTGACGTCGCCACGGCTGTCAAGAACAGCCGTGAGATGGCGCTGCTGCCCTACACCTCCACCGCGCGCTAAGGGAAGGGTGACCGACTGATGAAGATCATCCTTACCCACGAGGTCTCCGGCCTCGGTGCCGCGGGCGACGTCGTCGACGTCAAGGACGGTTACGCTCGCAACTACCTGATCCCGCGGAAGTTCGCGATCCGCTGGACCAAGGGTGGCGAGAAGGACGTCGAGCAGATCCGTCGTGCTCGCAAGATCCACGAGATCCAGACCATCGAGCAGGCCAACCAGATCAAGGCCCAGCTCGAGGGTGTGAAGGTCCGTCTGGCCGTCCGCTCCGGCGACTCCGGCCGTCTCTTCGGTTCCGTCACCCCGGCCGACATCGCCTCGGCGATCAAGGCTTCCGGTGGCCCCGAGGTCGACAAGCGCCGCATCGAGCTGTCCGCTCCGATCAAGACCCTGGGCGCCCACGAGACGTCCGTGCGTCTGCACCCCGAGGTTGCCGCCAAGGTCGCCGTCGAGGTCGTCGCGGGCTGATCGCACGCTCGGCCGAACAGCTGGGAGAAGGGCCGCACCCCCTTGGGTGCGGCCCTTCTCCATGGCCTGCCTCTCCAGGCTTCTCCAGGCCTCTCCATGGCCTGCCTCTCCAGGCTTCTCCAGGCCTCTCCACGGCCGGGTGCGGCAGGGGATCGCCGCCCTGGGGCGGGGTGGGACGTTTCACGTGAAACGGCGCTCAGCGGGTCGCGCCGGTCACCACCCAGCGGCCCGAACGGGCCCGCAGCCACAGCGTCAGCATCCGCACGGTCATCATGAGGGTCATCGCCGCCCACAGGGCGGTGAGCCCGCCGCCGAGCGCGGGGACCGCGAGCGCGGCCGGGGTGAACACCGCCAGAGTGAGCAGCATCGCCCAGGCCAGATAGGGGCCGTCGCCCGCGCCCATGAGCACCCCGTCCAGCACGAAGACCACCCCGCAGACCGGCTGGGAGAGCGCCACCATCAGCAGCGCCGGCAGTGCGGCGTCCTTCACCGTGGAGTCGGCGGTGAACAGCGGCAGGAAGACCGGACGGGCCACGATCACCAGCAGAGCGAGGACCACACCGACGGCGACGCCCCACTGCACCATGCGGCGGCACGCCTCCCGGGCGCCGGCCGCGTCTCCCGCCCCCAGGAAGCGCCCGATGATGGCCTGCCCGGCGATGGCGATGGCGTCGAGCGCGAAGGCGAGCAGGCTCCACAGGGACAGGATGATCTGGTGGGCGGCGATGTCCGCGTCACCGAGGCGGGCCGCGACCGCGGTGGCGATCAGCAGGATCGCCCGCAGGCAGAGCGTGCGCACGAGCAGGGGAGCCCCGGCCTGGGCGGACGCCCGGATGCCGGCGGTGTCCGGGCGCAGGGAGGCGCCGTACCGGCGGGCGCCGCGGACGACGACGGCGAGGTAGACGGCGGCCATGGCGCACTGCGCGATGACGGTGCCCCAGGCCGACCCGGCGATGCCGAGCCCGGCGCCGTACACCAGGCCCGCGTTGAGAGCCGCGTTGGCGACGAAGCCGGCCACCGCGACATACAGGGGGGTCCTGGTGTTCTGCAGTCCGCGCAGGACTCCCGTGGCCGCCAGCACGACAAGCATCGCGGGGATGCCGAGAGCCGAGATACGCAGATACGTGGTCGCGTACGGAGCGGCCGTGGGGGAGGCGCCGAACAGGCTCACGAGGGCCGGAGCGGTGGGCAGGACCATGACGATGACGAGGGCGCCCAGCAGCAGGGCCAGCCAGATGCCGTCCATGCCCTGGCGGATGGCGGACGCGAGGTCGTCCGCGCCCACCCGCCGGGCGACGGCGGCCGTGGTGGCGTAGGCGAGGAAGACGAAGACGCTGACCGCGGTCGTCAGCAGGGCCGACGCGACCCCGAGTCCGGCGAGCTGAGCCGTGCCGAGATGGCCGACGATCGCGCTGTCGGCCATCACGAACAGCGGTTCGGCGACGAGCGCGCCGAAGGCCGGGACGGCGAGCGCGACGATCTCCCGGTCGTGCCGGCGCCGGGCCGGTGCGGGGCGTGCGGGGGCCTGTGTCATGCGCACCAATGTAATCGTCCACAGGTAAGAGATGCAAAGCGTGTGTGGTCCTTACTCATGGCCGGGTGGCGCGCACATGTGCGCACCGTTCGAAGCGATCTTGATCCCAGTGCGAAGTTTTTTCTTCTGCACAGCCGGTGGACGGCAAAAGGCCAGGTCAGTGGAGGGGTGTGGGGAGGGGTCAAGGGCTTGTTCACAGCCCTGTCCACCGGCTCGTGCACAGGTTTCGAGGAGTTCTCCACAGCATCCGGCCCGTCGTCCACATGGCCTGTGGATAACCAGATTGGCTGACGCCCCCGAGGGGCCTACCGTGGTCCGGCGCCCGCTCCGTCCACCGGCCTGCCGAAGCGTCACAAAACCGGCGAGCCACAAGCGGAGATGGGCCTCTCATATGTCAGTGCCGTGCCGTAGAACTGAGGGGCACGGCGAGGTCCGCTCGGCGGACGGGAGGAGGTCGCCCGGTGAGCATTTCCGAGCCCCTGGACGACCCCTGGGCCGACAGCGGGCCCAGTGATCGACTGCCCGCCTCCCGTCGGCGCCCCGACGGCGGCCGTACCCGCGACGAGCAGCACGACCGCGGACCGGAGAGCGCGTGGGACGGCGGCGGCCCGTCGTTCGAACGGGTCCCCCCGCAGGACCTCGACGCGGAGCAGTCCGTCCTCGGCGGCATGCTCCTGTCCAAGGACGCCATCGCCGACGTCGTCGAGATCCTCAAGGGCCACGACTTCTACAAGCCGGCGCACGAGACGATCTACCAGGCGATCCTCGACGTCTACGCCAAGGGCGAGCCCGCCGATCCGATCACCATCGCCGCCGAGCTCACCAAGCGCGGCGAGATCAACAAGGTGGGCGGTGCCTCGTACCTGCACTCGCTGGTGCAGACCGTGCCCACGGCGGCCAACGCCGCGTACTACGCGGACATCGTCCACGAGCGGGCCGTCCTGCGCCGCCTGGTCGAGGCCGGCACCCGCATCACACAGATGGGGTACGCGGCCGACGACGACGTCGACGAGATCGTCAACCGCGCCCAGGCCGAGATCTACGCCGTCACCGAGCAGCGCACCAGTGAGGACTACCTGCCGCTGGGCGACATCATGGAGGGCGCTCTCGACGAGATCGAGGCGATCGGCTCCCGCAGCGGGGAGATGACGGGGGTTCCCACCGGGTTCACCGACTTCGACTCGCTGACCAACGGCCTGCACCCCGGGCAGATGATCGTCATCGCCGCCCGCCCCGCGATGGGCAAGTCGACGCTCGCCCTGGACTTCGCCCGGGCGGCGTCGATCAAGCACAACCTGCCCAGCGTCATCTTCTCGCTGGAGATGGGGCGCAACGAGATCGCGATGCGCCTGCTGTCCGCCGAGGCCCGCGTCGCCCTGCACCACATGCGCTCGGGCACCATGACCGACGAGGACTGGACGCGGCTGGCCCGGCGGATGCCGGACGTCTCCGCCGCCCCGCTCTACATCGACGACTCCCCCAACCTGTCGATGATGGAGATCCGCGCCAAGTGCCGCCGGCTCAAACAGCGCAACGACCTCAAGCTGGTGGTCATCGACTATCTCCAGCTGATGCAGTCCGGTGGTGCCAAGCGCGCCGAGAGCCGGCAGCAGGAGGTCTCGGACATGTCCCGCAACCTCAAGCTGCTGGCCAAGGAGCTGGAGATCCCGGTGATCGCGCTGTCCCAGCTCAACCGCGGACCCGAGCAGCGCACGGACAAGAAGCCCATGGTCTCGGACCTGCGTGAGTCCGGCTCCATCGAGCAGGACGCCGACATGGTCATCCTGCTGCACCGCGAGGACGCCTACGAGAAGGAGTCGCCGCGCGCCGGCGAGGCCGACCTGATCGTCGCCAAGCACCGGAACGGCCCGACCGCGACCATCACGGTCGCCTTCCAGGGCCACTACTCGCGCTTCGTGGACATGGCCCAGACCTGAGCGGCACAGCACTCGACGCGGACGGGCGCAGCGGCTGGACTTGGGGCATGACGACTTCTCAGGACGAACTGCTTCCCGGTACGCGCCGCGCGCTGGCGCACCGGATCGCCGTGGCGCAGAGCGAGGGCCGGGCCCCGTCACTGGTCGCGGCGGTCGTACGCGACGGCCGGACGGTCTGGCACGGGGCGCGCACCTCGGCGGACGGCCACGGGCCCGACGAGAACAGGCCGGACCGGAACACGCAGTACCGGATCGGCTCGATCACCAAGACCTTCACCGCCGTGCTCGTGCTGCGACTGCGCGACGAGGGTGTGCTCGACCTGGCGGACCCGCTGGAGAAGCATCTGCCGGGCACCGGGGCGGGGGAGGCCACTGTCGCCGCGCTGCTGTCCCACACGGGCGGTCTCGCCGCCGAGTCGCCCGCGCCCTGGTGGGAGAGGACACCGGGCACGCTGCGCCCGGAACTCGGCGACGTACTGGGCGAGGAGCCGCGGCGGCATCCGGCCGGCCGTCGCTTCCACTACTCCAATCCCGGTTACACCCTGCTGGGGGCGCTGGTGGAGGAGGTGCGCGGTGCTCCGTGGGCGGACGTCCTTCGGCGCGAAGTGCTCGAACCTCTGGAGCTGAACCGGACGAGTGTTCGTCCCAGCCCGCCGTACGCGGACGGCTGGGCGGTGCACCCCTGGGCGGACGTGATGCTCCCCGAGCCCGCCCAGGATCTCGGCCGGATGGCTCCGGCCGGTCAGCTCTGGTCGACGACGGGGGACCTGGCCCGGTTCGCGGTCTTCCTGGCCAGGGGCGACGACCGGGTGCTGAGCGCCCGCTCGCTGCGGGAGATGCGCACCCCGGCCGCCCCGCCCGAGGCCGCGGACGTGGCCTCGGGGTACGCGTACGGCCTGGGACTGGAGGTGCGGCGGTGGGGGGAGCGCCTCGTGGTGGGCCACACCGGATCGCTGCCGGGCTTCCTCGCCTCCCTCAGCATCGGCCTGGAGGACGACGTGGCCGCCGTCGTGCTCGCCAACTGCACCTCGGGCCCGCAGCCGGCCACGGTGGGCGCCGACCTCGTCCGTATCGTCGCCGAGGCCGAGCCGCGCATGCCCGGGCCGTGGCGGCCGATGCGGGAGGCGGACCCGGCGGTGCTCGAGCTGGCGGGCCCTTGGTACTGGGGGACCCAGGGCTTCGGCCTCCGGCTGACGGCCGACGGGCTGCTCGCGCTGGAGCCGCTGACCGGCGGCGGCCGGCGTTCGCGGTTCCGGGCCAACGGTGACGGCACCTGGACGGGCCTCGAGGGCTACTACGCCGGGGAGGTGCTGAGCGCCGTGCGCCGGGCCGACGGAAGCGTGGACCACCTGGATCTCGGATCGTTCGTGTTCACCCGCCGGCCCTACGACGAGGACGCGTCCGTCCCCGGCGGCGTGGACCCGGAGGGGTGGCGCGGCATCGGATAGCCGCCATCGGATAGCCGCCATCGGACAGTCGGGATCGGACCGCCGGGATCGGACAGCCGGTTTCGGATGGACGCCGTCGGACAGGCTCGCGGGCCGGCTCTCAGAGGGGGAGCTTGAATCCCAGGTGGGACGCCTCGAAGCCCAGCCGTTCGTAGAAGCGGTGGGCGTCGGTGCGCGTCCTGTCCGACGTCAGCTGGACCAGCCGGCACCCCTCGCGGCGCGAGGTGTCGACCGCCCACCGGATGAGCTCCGTGCCCAGGCCGCCACCGCGCTCGCCGGGGTGCACGCGGACCGCCTCGATGACCGAGCGGGTCGCGCCGCGCCGGGACAGCCCGGGAATGACGGACAGCTGGAGCGTGCCGACGACGCGCCCGTCGCGCTCGGCGACGACGAGGTGCTGGTGCGGATCGCGGTGCAGCCGCTCCCATGCGATCAGGTACGGCTCGAGGTCGTCCGGCGACTCGCGGCCCGCCCCCAGCGGGTCGTCCGCGAGCATGTCCACGATGGCGGGGACGTCGTCGGCGGTGGCGGCACGTATCTCGAGATCTCCCATGAGCGGCACCCTACGCGTGCCCGTCCCTGGGTCCGGCGGGCCGGGCCGCTGGATGCCGCGGGCCGCAGGGTGCCGCCCGGCTGTGCACACCGGGCGGGGGATCAGGCCGATGCCGGCGTGTGCAGCGACTCCACGGCCTTGACCAGCGGTGCCAGCTCCGGATTCTTCGCCGCCTCGTCCAGGGCCCTGCGCAGGGCGGCGTCGTTGGTCGGCCGGGCCTCCTCCAGCAGCTTCAGACCCGCGGCGGTGACGTTGGTGTAGATGCCGCGGCGGTCGGTGGGGCACAGATACCGCTCCAGCAGGCCCCGGTCCTCCAGCCGCGTGACCAGCCGCGTGGTGGCGCTCTGGCTGAGCACCACGGCGTCGGCGACCTGCTTCATCTGCAGATGGCCCCCTTCGCCCTCGTGCTGCCGGCTCAGCACGTCGAGCAGGGAGTACTCGCGCACGCTCAGGCCGTGCCCGGCCTGCAGGGCGCGCTCGATGTGTGCCTCGATCCGTCCGTGCAGCAGGGCCAGGGCGGACCAGCCCTGGGCCAGGGCGGTGAGCGCGGGGTCCGTCGCTGTCATGGGCGTTCTCCTCCGTCCCGAGCGGCTGTCTCCAGGATAGGGCAGTGCCGCAATAGACCTCGTTTGCATGTAGCCCGCGTATGCAACTATTGTGAACGCACGCAAAGCGCACCTGCAATCAATTGGGAAGGTCTGTCCCCATGCCTCTCGCGCTTCTGGCCCTCGCGATCGGGGCCTTCGGGATCGGAACGACCGAATTCGTGATCATGGGCTTGCTGCCCGAGGTCGCGACCGACTTCGGCGTCTCCATCCCCACCGCCGGCCTCCTGGTGACCGGCTACGCGCTCGGCGTCATGTTCGGCGCCCCGCTGATGACCGTGCTCGGTACCAAGGTCTCGCGCAAGCGGATGCTGATGCTGCTGATGGGGCTGTTCGTCGCGGGCAACCTGCTCTCCGCGCTCGCTCCCGCCTTCGCGGTCATGCTGATCGGCCGCGTGGTCGCCTCACTCGCCCACGGCGCGTTCTTCGGCATCGGCTCGGTCGTCGCCGCGGATCTGGTCGCCCCGCACAAGAAGGCCGGGGCCATCGCGATGATGTTCACCGGTCTGACCATCGCCAACGTGGTGGGCGTGCCGCTCGGCACCCTGGTGGGACAGCACGCCGGCTGGCGTGTCACCTTCGCCGCGGTCGCCGCCCTCGGGGTCGTGGGACTGGCCGGCATCGCCCGGCTGGTACCGGAGATCCCCCGGCCGCAGGGCGTACGGCTGCGTCATGAGCTGGCCGCCTTCAAGAACGTCCAGGTACTGCTCGCCATGGCGATGACGGTCCTTGGCTTCGGCGGTGTCTTCGCCGCCATCACCTACATCGCGCCCATGATGACCCGGGTCACCGGCTTCGCGGACGGCTCGGTCACCTGGCTGCTGGTCCTGTTCGGCCTCGGCATGGTGGGCGGCAACCTCCTCGGCGGCCGGTTCGCCGACCGCGCGCTGATGCCCATGCTGTACGTCTCCCTGGGCGCCCTCGCCGTCGTCCTCGCCCTCTTCACCCTCACCGCGCACGACAAGGTCGCCGCGGCCGTCACCGTCGTGCTGATCGGCGCGCTGGGGTTCGCCACCGTCCCGCCGCTTCAGAAGCGCGTCCTCGACCAGGCGCACGGCGCCCCGACGCTGGCCTCGGCCGTCAACATCGGCGCCTTCAACCTGGGCAACGCGCTCTCCGCCTGGCTGGGCGGCCTGGTCATCGCGGCCGGACTCGGCTACACCGCGCCGAACTGGGTCGGCGCCGCCCTCGCCGCGGCCGCCCTGGTCCTCGCCGTGCTCTCCTCCGCCCTGGAACGCCGCACCGGCGACTCCGGCACGGCCGTCACCGGCGTCACCGCGGGCGGACCCCGCACCGCTTCCGCCGAGCCCCGCAGCGCCGTCCACCACTGACCCGGGGCCGTACGGCGCGAGGCCAGGGCCGTCCCCGCGCCGTTCCCTGTCCCACCGTCGTCACGCGTCCCGCCCGGCCGTCCCCCGCCGTACCCGTGCGGGCCACGCCGGTGCCGCCCTGCCGCGGCAGCCACTCACGCACGACCACAAGGAGAACTCCCCGATGAGCACGACCACCGCAGTCGCCCCGCTGACCACCCAGGACGCCGAGACCCTCGCCCACGCCGCCCGCCGGGCGGCGGAGGCCGCCGGGGTCACCGTCAGCGTCACCGTGCTGGATGCGGGCGGCCATCCGCTCCTCTTCCGGCGGGACGACCGTGCCGTCCTGATCTCCGGAGAGACCAGCACCCGCAAGGCCTACACGGCGCTCCAGCTGGACACGCCCACGGCCGACCTCGTCGACGCGGTGCAGCCCGGAGGCCTCTTCCACACCCTGCCCACCGCGCTGGACCGGCCGCTGCTGTTCATCGCGGGCGGTGTGCCCGTGCGGCGCGACGGCAGGCTGATCGGAGCGATCGGGGTGGGTGGCGGCGCCCCGGAGCAGGACCACTCCTTCGCCCTGGCCGCCGTCGAAGCGCTGGCCTGACCCGATTCCGGCAGACCCGGACGCCGGTCCCCGACCTCACGGGGACCGGCGGTGAGGCCGGGGTGGAACGGCGCCGGCTCGCGTCCCGGCCCGGGCCGGAACGGCACTGTCCCGGGCCGCCCCGCCGGGTCAGGCCGCGGCCACGGTCAGCGGGGCGAACCTCCGCGACCAGTCCCCGGGCAGGTCTCCGATGCCGTACGTCATGACGGCGTTGAAGGCGACGGACGCCAGCCCGCGCTCCTTCATCCAGGCCAGCAGGTCCTCGTGGCGTACATCGATGTCGGTGCGCAGCGGACGGTCGGTGTGCGCGGCGAGCGAGGCGACGAGAGCCTTGGCCGTCTCGACGTCCCGGGCGATCAGCGGGCCCACCACGTGGGTCTCCATGTTGGGCCAGGCGGCCGCGTACCCGGTGATCCGGCCGTCCTCCTCGGCCACCCGCAACCGGTCGGCGAAGGCGGGCAGCCGGGTGAGCAGGAGGGTGCGGTCGGCGCCGAACACCTCCTCGTCCAGCCGGAGGACGGCGGGCAGGTCCTCCGCGGTGGCCGCGCGCGTGGCGACAGGGGAGGGCCACCCGTCCGGTGTGAAGCGCCCGCACACCATTTCCGCCCGGCCGGTGACCTTGAAGCCGAGTTCCTCGTACAGCGGACGGCCGTACGGTGTCGCGTGCAGCGTCAAGGGCGTGGTGCCCATCGTGGAGACCACATGCCGCATCAGCCGGCGGCCGACACCCTGGCGTGCGTGACGCGACGCGACCAGCACCATGCCGATGGCGCCCAGATCCGGCCGTCCCTGCGGCCCGAACTCCGTGACGACGCACGCGGCGACGAGTCCGCCGTCGGGGTCGTCGATGCCGTACCCCTTCCCCGCCGTGAGGAGGAGGCCCCACTTGTGCTCCTCGCGCTGCCACCCCCGGTCCTCGGACAAGTCGGCGCACGCGGTGAGGTCACGGAGCGTCAGACGGTGAATGGGGAGAGCGGTGGGAGAAAAAGTCGGCACGCAGGTCAGGCTGTCCGACCGGCACCCGCCCCGTCCACCCGTTTCCACGGGAACATACGCGGTTTTGGCCATGTCCCCGCTCTCCCGGACGGCGAACGTCCTGATGCCGGGTGTTTCACGTGAAACACCGGGAGCGGCCCTACCCTCAGGACCCGGGGGACGCCCATGCCCTGGTGAGGCAGGTGTGAAGCGTTGTCGGCCTCAGCCCAGATCCGGGGCGTGCATGGCGCGTACCCCTTCGATGTTCCCGTCCAGGTAGTGCCTGAGCGAGAGCGGAACGAGGTGTACGGAGGCGATGCCGACACGGGTGAAGGGAACCCGGACGATCTCGTACTCTCCAGCCGGCTCGTCCACCTCCGGCCCGTGCCGCAGGGCCGGGTCCATGGACTCCAGACGGCAGACGAAGAAGTGCTGCACTTTGACACCGGTCGCGCCGCCGTCCTCGCCGATGTGCTCCACGGTGTCCACGAAGCAGGGCACCACATCGGTGATCTTGGCGCCGAGTTCCTCGTACACCTCGCGGTGCAGGGCGTCGACGACGGTGGTGTCCTCCGGCTCGACCCCGCCACCGGGCGTGACCCAGTAGGGATCGACACCGGGCTTGGTGCGCTTGATCAGGATCAGGTCGTCGCCGTCGAGCAGAACGGCGCGGGCGGTGCGCTTGACCACGGGTCGGACGGTCATGGGAGAAATGTGGCCCGGCTGGTTCCACGTGAAACATCGCGTATCGTCACCGGACGAGCCCGCCGGGTGAGCGGAGCCGGGAAGTGCGGCGGACGGGAGACCGACCCGTGCCGGGGCTCGCGCCCGGGCGGCTCCTCCGGTGCTGGTCAGCACCAGTCTGCGGCCGAGCGCAGCAGCCACTCGTGGGCCCGCGCGATGTGCGGCATCGCCAGTGTGCCGGTGCGCACCACCAGGACATAGGTGCGCAGCGGCGGCACCGCCGGATCGTGCAGCGCCACGACGTCACCACGCTCCAGCGCCACGGCGCACAGATAGCGGGGCAGCACCGCGAGCCCCGCGCCCGCCGCCGTGCAGGCGAGGACGGCGCGCAGATCCGGCACGACCACGGTGCCCGGCGCGGTCGGCCGGCGGTCGAAGACCGACGCCCAGTAGCGGGCGACGAAGGGAAGCGACTCATGGACCTCGACGACCGGGATGCCGTCCAGGGCGGCCAGGTCCTCCCGGTGCAGCGGTGCGGCGCCGATCTTCTGTGCCCAGCGCGGGGCGGCGACCAGGATGTGCTCCTCGTCGCACAGCGCGGTCGCCGTGAGCAGGGCGCCTCGGGGCCGGGCCGTCGTGATGGCCAGATCGTGGTGTCCGGCGGACAGTCCCTCCAGCACCTCCTCCGCGGTGCCGAACGAGGCGCGCAGGGCGAAGCCCTGGCCGGCGTCGTCGGCCAGCTTGGTCAGGGCGGGCAGCGCGCGTTCCGCGGTGAACTCGGGCGGTCCGGCCAGGTGCAGCGTGCGTAAGGACGAGTCCTCGTCGAGGCCGGACTCGGTGATCTCCACCAGGGCGTCCAGATGCGGCGCGGCCTTGTGGGCGAGCTCGTCCCCGATCGTCGTGGGCGTCACCCCGCGGGCCTGGCGCAGGAACAGGGGGCGGCCCAGCTGCCGTTCCAGGGTGCGGATCTGCGAGGTGACGGCCGGCTGGGAGAGCCCGAGCAACGCTGCCGCCCGGGTGAAGGAGCCAGCCCGGTGCACCGTCACGAACGTACGCAGCAACGCCAGATCCACGGCCCGCCCTCTCCCCTGTCGGCGTTCCTTCGCCGGGCCCGGGTTCCCCGGCTGGGTTCTCCAGCCCGCTCCTCCCGGACTCCGGTTCCTCGGCCCCCCGGCCGCGCCCAACTATAAATATGTCGATAGGTCTCTGTCGCTACTGTGATTGGACACTGACAGAGAGTCAACTAGCCTTGGTCGCGCGGTTCTTCGCGCGCGGAACCGAGGGCGGTCCGAGCCACGAGGGGGGAGGCTCGGACCGCCCGTCAGGCACGGACGGACCCGAACCCGGCCTCCGCCCGCCGTCACCGGGCCGACGCGTCCAGCGCTCGCAGCACGTCCGCCACCAGGTCCTCGGGGTCCTCGGCGCCCACCGACATGCGGATGAAGCCCTCCGGCACGGCGTCACCGCCCCAGCGTCCGCGCCGCTCGGCCGTGGAACGCACCCCGCCGAAGCTGGTCGCGTCGTCCACGAGCCGCAGCTCCTGGAGGAAACGCTCGGCGCGCGCACGGGTGGGCAGCGTGAAGGACACCACGCAGCCGTAGCGCCGCATCTGCTGCGAGGCGACCTTGTGCGACGGGTCACCGGGCAGTCCCGGATAGCGCAGTCCGCTCACCTCGGGGCGGTCGCTCAGCGCCTCGGCGAGGGCCAGGGCGGAGGCGTTCTGCCGTTCGACGCGCAGCTGCAGCGTGGCGATGGAACGGTGCGCGAGCCATGCCTCCATCGGCCCCGGGATCGCCCCCACGATCTTGCGCCACCGCCGTACGGCCGCCATCGCCTCGCCGGTGCGCCCGGCGACGTAACCGAGCAGGACGTCCCCGTGCCCGGTGAGCTGCTTGGTGCCGCTGGCCACCGAGAAGTCCGCGCCGAGCGCCAGCGGGCGCTGGCCGAGCGGCGTCGCGAGGGTGTTGTCGACGGCGACCAGCGCGCCGCGCGCGTGCGCCGCCTCGACCAGCCGCCGGATGTCGCACACGTCGAGTCCGGGGTTCGACGGGGACTCGATCCACAGCAGCCGCGCACCCTCCAGCACGTCGAGCTGGGCGTCCCCGCCGGTCGGCGCGGTGCGCACCTCGATGCCGTACGCCCGGAGCTGGTCGCCCACCAGGGGCAGCGCCTGGTAGCCGTCGCTGGGCAGCACCACCGCGTCGCCCGCGCGCAGCTGGGAGAAGAGCACGGAGGAGATGGCGGCCATGCCGGAGGCGAACACCAGCGTGTCCACGTCGCCCTGCCCGGGCGCCTCCAGTTCGCCGACGGCCCGCTCCAGCAGGGTCCAGGTGGGGTTCTCGTCGCGGCCGTAGGTGTAGGGGCCCGTCGGCTCGCCCGGCAGGTGGAAGTGGGCGGCGAACACCGGCCCCGGGAGCGTGGGTTCGTACTTCACCGGCTCGGGCAGTCCCGCCCGCACCGCGCGGGTGCCCTCTCCGGCGCCGGCGGGGGAACCGGAGCCCTCGCGCCCGCCGTCCCGGTCCTGCCCAGCGGATTCGTTCATGCCGTCCGTCCCTTCCCGTGCTCTCGTACCGCGGTGAGCAGGCCGGCGCCCACCGCCTCCACCCTCTCGGGGCACCGCCCGGTGCCCCGAGAGGGCCGCCGGGGCGCTCAGTCCTCGTCGGGCAGCACCACGTGCAGTGCCCAGGACACCACCGAGACGACCAGGCCGCCGACCACCGCGGTCCAGAAGCCCTCGACGTGGAAGCTCAGGTCCAGCTTGCCGCACACCCACGAGGTGAGCAGCAGCATCAGCGCGTTGACCACCAGGGTGATCAGCCCGAGCGTCAGGATGAACAGCGGGAAGGTCAGCACCTTCACGATCGGCTTGACCAGGAAGTTGACCAGGCCGAAGACCAGGGCGACGACTATCAGGGTGCCGGCCTTCTTCGCGGTGCTGTCGCCGGTCAGCGTGATCTTGTCGAGCAGCCAGACGGCGACCGCCAGGGCGCCCGCGTTGGCGATCGTCTTGACTACGAAATTCTTCATGTGTCTGATCGTGGCAGATGGGATCGATCACGAATACGGGCGAGGACGATGAAAGCATTCCGGCTGGACGAACTGGAGGCGGAGCGGGCCGCCAATGACGGCGCCTACCTGCAGTTCCTGCGCGAGCGGAACATGTCGGTCGGTCTGTACGCACTCGACGCGGGCGAGCACGACCCGCAGCAGCCGCACAAGCAGGACGAGGTGTACTTCGTCGTGAGCGGCCGCGCGTCGATCACCGTCGGCGCGGAGACCACCGAGGTGGCGCGCGGCAGCGTGGTCTACGTGCCGGCCGGGGTGGTCCACAAGTTCCACCACATCAGCGAGGACCTGCGGGTGCTGGTGGTGTTCTCTCCGCCGGAAGCGTGAGGCGCCGCCGGGGGTTCCCTAGGGGATCGGTCAGGGGAGGACAAGGGATCCGCGGCCCCCGCCGGGCCCCGGCCCGGCCCTAGCATCGGGTGCAGGACAGGGAAGAGTCCGGCACACGAGGACGCCGGACACGGACAGGACCCGGCACGAAGCGGGCGGAGAGGTAGGGACGAGGGCAATGCGAGAGCTTTTCGCGGGTCTGCCGTGGTGGGTGAAGTGGGTCGCGGTGCCGGTCATCGCCCTGGTCGTGTTCGGCGGTGTGATCGCCAGCGTGGTCGGCTTCGTGATCGGCCTGCTGTTCAAGGTGCTGGTGTTCGTGGCCCTGGTCGGCGGACTGATCTACGTCGTGCGGAAGTTCATGTCGAGTTCCTCCTCGCGCAGCGACTGGTGAGTCCGGCGGGACCGGTGACCGGTAACGCCAATCACCGGTTCCCTCGGGGGAGGGAAGTTTTCCGCACAGGCCGTCTCTGAGCGGTGTCAGACGGATAAAGTCCGGAAATCGACGCGGGGCCTGCCCCGCGGGCGGCACCCCACCCGTGTCCCCGCACGGGCTGCCACCTCGCCTCCGGGAGTGACCCTTGGCCACGGTTGACACCGCACCACCCGCGGAACCGCGCACGCCGGCCGCTCCCCGGCCGTCGTCCCGCTCCACCACGCTGCCCGCCCAGCCGCGCTCGGCGGCCGCCGTCGAGCCCCGGGCCGCGGTGCCGGAGCAGCAGCAGGCCCGCGCGTCCCGGACCTGCGGGACCGGGACCGGGCCCCAGTCGTCCCAGACGCTCATCGGGTCGGTGCAGCGCGCGCTGCGCCTGCTGGAGACCGTGGCCCGGCACCAGCACGGAGCACCCGCCAAGCAACTGGCCCGTGAGACCGGGCTGGCCCTGCCGACCGCCTACCACCTGCTGCGCACCCTGGTCCACGAGGGCTATCTGAACCGCGACCGGGGCCTGTTCTTCCTCGGCGACGCGGCGGAGCGGCTGAGCGGCAGCGCGGCGGCGCAGAAACGTCGCAGCACGATCGCCGACGCCCTCGCACAGTGGCGTGATTCGATCGGTGCACCGGTGTATTACGCGGTCTACCGGGAGGGTGAGATCGACGTCATGTGCGTCTCCGACACCCCCGGCACCCCCGCGGTGGAGGAGTGGGCCGGTTTCCGCGAGACCGGCCACGCCCACGCGATCGGCCAGTGCCTGCTGTCCCAGCTCGACGAGAGCGAACGGCGCGACCACCTCGCCCGCCATCCCGCGCGGTCCCTCACCCCCTACACGGTGCGTGACGAACACACCCTGCTCAGACGTCTGGACCGGTTCCGGCGCGGGGAACCGGTCACCGAGCGCCAGGAGTACGCGCTCGGCACGGTCTGCGCCGCGGTGCCCCTCACGCTGGGCACCGCGGCGGCCACGGTCGCCCTTTCCCTCCCCGCTCATCAGTCCGACCGGCTGCTGCCGGCGGCCCGGTCGCTGCAGGCCGCGGTGGAGCGGCATGCGGGCTCCCTCGCCCTCTCTATCAGTATCTGAAAACTCACTCCTTGTGATCTGTCGTGTACGTTGAGCAAGATGCTCCCATGTCACGGGGATGATTCCCGGCCAGTCGACGGCAGATGACGGGGTAGCGATGGGCGAGTCCGTACAGGCAGAGGTCATGATGAGCTTTCTCGTGTCCGAGGAGCTCTCCTTCCGCATCCCGGTGGAGCTGCGGTACGAGACCTGTGATCCCTATGCCGTGCGGCTGACCTTCCACCTTCCCGGCGACGCGCCCGTGACCTGGGCCTTCGGACGGGAACTGCTGATCGACGGGGTCGGCACCCCGTGCGGTGACGGCGACGTGCGCATCTCACCGGCGGACACCGACTCGCTGAGCGAGGTCCTGATCCGGCTCCAGGTCGGCGGCGACCGGGCTCTGTTCCGCTCCTCCACGGCACCGCTGGTGGCCTTTCTCGACCGTACGGACAAGCTCGTGCCGCTGGGCCAGGAGGGAGCCCTCGCGGACTTCGACGCCCATCTGGACGAGGCCCTCGACCGCATCCTCGCGGAGGAGCAGAGCGCGGGCTGAGAGCGGGAACGCCGATGTGCGGCAGGGGCGCGCAACAGTGGCGTAACGCTTCCTCACGCGCCACCCGGCACGCCACCACACCACCACCAGGCCACCGCGCCCCCCGCCCCTGTCAGCGCCTGCGGCGCCGCCCCCTGCCCCCGCGCGCCGGGGCCGGCACGGGCGCGGCGGACACGGCGGCCGGCCGACCCGGCCGAGGCCGGTCCGCGCAGACCACCAGAGCCGCGAGCGCCGTGGTGACCGGCACCGAGGCGACCAGGCCGATCGACCCCACCAGGGTCCGCACGATCTCCTCCGCGACGAGCTCGCTGTTGGCCACGGTGCCCACACCGCTGTGCGCCACCGAGAACAGCAGCAGCAACGGCAGGGCAGCGCCGGCGTAGGCCAGGACGAGGGTGTTGACGACGGAGGCGATGTGGTCCCGTCCGATGCGCAGGCCCGCGCGGTACAGTCCGCGCCGGCCCATCGCCGGATTGGCCTGGTGGAGTTCCCAGACCGCCGACGTCTGGGTCACCGTCACATCGTCCAGGACGCCGAGCGACCCGATGATGACCCCGGCGAGCAGCAGACCGCTCATGTCGATCCCGGGATACAGACCGTGGATCAGCCCGGTGTCGTCGTCGGTGTTGCCGGTGAGCGCGGTCCAGCCGATGAACAGCGAGCCCAGGATGCCGATCAGCACCAGCGAGACCAGGGTGCCGAGCACCGCCACCGAGGTGCGGGCGGACAGGCCGTGGCACATGTACAGGGCGAGCAGCATGATGGCGCTCGCCCCCACCACGGCCACGACCAGGGGGTTCGAGCCCTGCAGAATCGCGGGCAGCACGAACAGGTCCAGCACCAGGAAGCTGATCGCCAGCGCGGCCAGCGCCATCACCCCCCGCATCCGCCCGACGACCACGACGGCCAGCGCGAAGACACCGGCCAGCAGCCCCACCGGGAGGCGCCGGTCGACGTCGACGACCGAGTACTGCAACTCCCGTGGCGCGGAGGGCTCGTAGGCGACCACGACCTTCTCGCCCCGGTGCAGCTGCCGTGACTGGTCCGGCCGCACGATCTCGGTGAAGGTGCGGCCCTCGTCCTTCCCGGAGTCGACCCGGACGGTGGCCCTCTTGCAGGTGGCGGGCCGCAGCGCCCCCACGGCCGGGTCCGGCACGGCGGGTGCGCCCGCCGCCGCGTCCCCGCCGCCGGTGGTGCCTCCGGCGGAGTTCACGGACGCGCAGCTCACCTCGGCCAGTTCCGCGACCGTGGCCCGCTGCGTCTGCCGGTCGAAACCCACGCCCGTACGCTCGTGCGAGGGAGTGCCGCCGGGCCACAGGACGACGAGTCCGGCCAGCACCGCCGCGGCGAACGGGATCAGGACCGCCGCGATGACTTTGCGCAGGTGCCGGGAGACAGGAGCGGCCGGGCCGTGGCCGTGCCCGTGACCGTGGCCGTGACCGTGGCTGTGGGCGAGGTCGCGCGGAGGCGGTCCGTACCCGTCTCCGCGCCCCTTGCCCTGCCCCTGGCCCTGCCTGCCACCGCCCCGCGGACCGTCTCCGCCGCCGTCGTCGCGGTGCGGATCGGAGGGCGGAGGGGGGAACTGCTGCGTGGTGGTCACCGGTCGATCATCGCAAGCCGGGCGGAGGCCCACTGTTCACCGCGCCACGGATGACGCTAGCGTGGAGGCACCTTTGCACACGCGGGAGCTCGGAGCACCGGGCTGAGAGGGCGCTGACCCTCATCCTCGCCGTGTTTCACGTGGAACAAGCGCTGTTCCAGGCGGAGTACGGGGGATGAGAACCGCTGCGTCGACCGCCGAACCTGTTACCGGGTAATGCCGGCGT
Organism: Streptomyces sp. NPDC004065; assembly: GCF_044903565.1. Taxonomy (NCBI): domain Bacteria; kingdom Bacillati; phylum Actinomycetota; class Actinomycetes; order Kitasatosporales; family Streptomycetaceae; genus Streptomyces; species Streptomyces sp. NPDC004065. The sequence continues at coordinate 45,793 of NZ_JBJDQT010000008.1, forward strand.
AGGGAGTAGGTCTCATGACCGACAAGGACGCACGCACGCCTGCCTCCACGCAGGACTCCGACCGCGGGAACGACCCCGCGGCGCGCGAGGAGGCCGGGAAGTCCGTCGGCTGGCACAAGGCGTACATCGAGGGTTCACGCCCCGATCTACGGGTGCCGGTCCGTCAGGTGCATCTCACCAACGGGCAGTCGGTGACGCTGTACGACACCTCCGGCCCGTACACCGATCCACTCGTCACCACCGACGTCCGCAGGGGCCTGCCACCGCTGCGGGAGAACTGGATCGTCGCCCGCGGGGACACCGAGGAGTACACGGGCCGACCCGTCCGCCCCGAGGACGACGGCATCAGGCACACCTCACCGCGCGGCGGACTGCGCAATCTCGACGCGGTGTTCCCCGGACGGCCGCGGCAGCCGCGCCGGGGACGTGACGGCCGGGCGGTGACCCAGCTCGCCTACGCGCGCCGCGGCGAGATCACGCCGGAGATGGAGTTCGTGGCGATCCGGGAGAACGTCTCCGCCGAGGTGGTCCGCGAGGAGATCGCGGCGGGCCGGGCGGTACTGCCGGCCAACGTCAACCACCCGGAGATCGAGCCGATGATCATCGGCAAGCGTTTCCTGGTGAAGGTCAACGCCAACATCGGCAACTCCGCGGTGACCTCGTCCATCGAGGAGGAGGTCGAGAAGATGACCTGGGCGACCCGCTGGGGCGCCGACACGGTCATGGACCTCTCCACCGGCCGGAACATCCACACCACCCGTGAGTGGGTGCTGCGCAACTCCCCCGTCCCGATCGGCACGGTGCCGCTCTACCAGGCACTGGAGAAGGTCGACGGCCGGGCCGAGGAACTGACCTGGGAGATCTACAAGGACACCGTCATCGAGCAGGCCGAGCAGGGGGTGGACTACATGACCGTCCACGCCGGGGTGCGCCTGCCGTACGTGCCGCTGACCGCGAACCGCAAGACCGGCATCGTCTCGCGGGGCGGCTCGATCATGGCGGCCTGGTGCCTCGCGCACCACAAGGAGTCGTTCCTCTACGAGCACTTCGAGGAGCTCTGCGAGATCCTCGCGGCCTACGACGTCACCTACTCGCTGGGCGACGGTCTGAGGCCGGGCTCGATCGCGGACGCCAACGACGAGGCCCAGTTCGCGGAGTTGCGCACGCTCGGGGAGCTCAACCGCGTCGCCCGGCGTTTCGGCGTACAGACCATGATCGAGGGCCCGGGACACGTCCCGATGCACAAGATCAAGGAGAACATCGACCTCCAGCAGGAGATCTGCGACGAGGCCCCGTTCTATACGCTCGGCCCGCTGACCACGGACGTCGCCCCGGCGTACGACCACATCACCTCGGGCATCGGCGCCGCGATGATCGCCTGGTGGGGTACGGCCATGCTCTGCTACGTCACGCCCAAGGAGCACCTGGGCCTGCCCAACCGCGACGACGTCAAGACCGGGGTCATCACCTACAGGATCGCCGCCCACGCGGCGGATCTCGCCAAGGGCCACCCGGGCGCGCAGGAGTGGGACGACGCGCTGTCCGACGCCCGCTTCGAGTTCCGGTGGGAGGACCAGTTCAACCTGGCGCTCGACCCGGACACGGCACGGGAGTTCCACGACGAGACCCTCCCGGCCGAACCGGCCAAGACGGCCCACTTCTGCTCGATGTGCGGGCCGAAGTTCTGCTCGATGAGGATATCCCAGGACATCCGCCGTGAACACGGCGCCAGTGCCGCCGAGATCGAGGAAGGCATGGCGCGGAAGTCCGAGGAGTTCGCCGCGGCGGGCAACCGGGTGTATCTGCCGATCACCGACTGAGCCCCCACGGGACGCTCGGCTCCGACGTCGGTTCCCCTCCCTCGCGCCGGCCGGCCGAGCGGAGGGCGAACCTTTGCCGGGGCCGGGCGGTGGTCAGTCCGGCTGGTGTTCGGGGCCGCCGAAGTCCGGGCTGGTGAAGTCGGGGCTGGTGAAGCTCGGGCGGGAGCCCGATGCCGTGTCGTTCGGGCTGCTGAAACCGGGACGGTCGTAGCCCAGTTGCGGGATGCGGCCGGTGGGTGCCGAGGGAGCCGTGCGGCGCGCCTGGTCCGGCCCGGCGTCCGCGAGCGCGTCGCGCAGGAACGGCAGGATGCCCTGTTCCAGCAGGGCGTCGTGCCAGGCCTCCCGGGCGCGGGCGACCTCCTCGCCGAGCTCGCCGTAGGGTCCGGCCTCCAGCGACGGACGGTTGCGCAGGGCGGTGAGCAGCAGTCCGACGGCGGCGGCGAGGATCGCTCCGGCGGTCACCGCGCCGAACACCCAGCCGGTGGTGATCATGGTCTGGGCGAAGGCCGGGGCCGGGTCGAGCACCTTCAGGACGTAGCCGACGAGGAGGAAGAGGGCCGCGGCGACACCGGCCAGCACCGGGGCGAGGACGGCGACGACGGCGCCGGCGCCCGCACCGGTGGCCTCGGCGACCTCGCTCACCGCGGTGAGTCCCGCCGGCGCCCCGCCCGGTTCGGCGGAGCCGCTCTCCCGGACGGACGGCGCGGAGGGCGGGGCCGGCCGGCGCAGCTCCTCGCGGACCTTGACGTAGTAGTGGTACTCGGTCGCCGCGGCGGCCGTGATCAGTGCGGTGGCGTTGAGAGCCATGGTGCGCAGTTGTTCCGGGTTGAGCCGCTGTCCGACCGCGGCCAGTTCCGGGCGGTGTGGGGCGGAGCGCAGCGCCTCATCGAGGATCCGCTCGTATTCCTGGCGGTCCTCGCTCAGCAGGTGCTGCGGAACGCTGTTCATGTGCATCCCCCGATGCTCCGTAGGGCTTGGGGCTCGCACGGCGGCGAGCCGTCGGGCAGAAACGGAGGGGAGCCTGCTACGGATAAGCCGATGGTAGAGCCGCGACGGCGCGCGGTGACAGGGGGTTTCCACAAATTGGGTTCCCGTCCGCGCCGTTCCGGGCGCGGACGGGCCCTTTCGTGAACGGTCGGCGAACGGTCAGCCGGTGAGCGGAAGTTGCTGGACCAGAAGCTTTCCGGCCATGGTCACGCCGCCGTCCATGGCGATCGCGAGCCCTTCGGCGTAGACGTGCGGTCCTTCCACCACGGGACTCGCGGTCTCGTCGCCGTCCTCGGAGCCGACGTGGCCCAGCAGATAGGGAATGGGGCTGTGGCCGTGAACGATCCGGGTGCCGCCGTACGTATCGAGCAGGGAGCGCACGGCGTCGGCGCCGCCCTCGTCACGGAAGGAGAAGCGCTTGGTGAACTTGCGGAAGAGTTCCCAGACTTCGTCCGCGTCGTTGCGGGTGAGTGTCTCGCGGACGGTGTCGTTGACCGCCTCGATGGAGTCTCCGTAGTCGAGGTAGGCGGTGGTGTCGGAGTGCACGAGCAGGTAGCCGTCGACCTCTTCGACCGCGTCGAGGCGGGCCATCCACTGCAGGTGGTGGTCCTGGAGCCGGTCCATGTCGGACTTCTGGCCGCCGTTGAGCAGCCAGGCCGCCTGGAAGGTGGCGGTGCCCGCGCCGGAGTTGACGGGGGTGTCGCCGAACCGCTTGGCGCCGAGCAGCAGCAGTTCGTGGTTGCCCATCAGCGCCTTGCAGTAGCCGCCGGCCGCGGCGGCCTCGGCGGACAGCCGCATCACCAGTTCGATGACGCCGACGCCGTCCGGGCCGCGGTCGGTGAAGTCGCCGAGGAACCACAGCCGGGCGTTGCCCGCGCACCACTGGCCGGCGGAGTCGACGAGACCCTTCTCCCGCAGGGCGGCGAGCAGCTGGTCGAGGTAGCCGTGCACGTCGCCGACCACGTACAGCGGGCCGGGTCCGGAGTCGCCCGCCTGCTGCGGGCCCGGCACGGACGCCGGGTCCACGGGCACCTGGAGCGTGTCACCGCGGTTGATCACGGGCAGGTCGCGCTGGGTGGGTGTGTAGGCGTCCGGGTAGCTCTCCCCGGCCGCCGGGCCGCCCTCCTCGACGGGTCGGACGGTCTCGGCCGGGTGCGTGCCCTGGGCGTACGGACCGGTCTCGTTCACGTACGCGGGCACCCGGAAGTCGCGCAGCGTCGCCGTCCGCTCCACCTCGGGTCCCTGACCGGCCCCCTGAGTCATCGACCCCTCCACCATCGCGCCGCATCTGCACCGCTTCGGACTGCCTGGTCGCAGCGGCCCGCGGTGTCGTGGGCCCATCATAGGAATGCGGATCGCGCCATGTGATGACCCAGGGGTGGTGAATCGGAGCAGGACTCAGGTTCACCGGGGTTTTCGCCCCTATTGGGCGGTCTTCGGCGGTCCGGCGGCCGGCTGTGCCCGGGTCTTCCGTTCGGATCGGGCCGGACCGCGGGCGCGGTGCCGGGGCCCGCGCGGGCCGGGCGCGATCCGGACGAGGGGCCCCGGGGCCCTTTCCCTAGTGCCCTTTCGACGTGCGTGGCGGGCTGACCGTGGTGCGCGGCGGGCGCCGCTGGGACGAGGTGCGCACGATCAGCTCGGTCGGTATGACCTGTTCGACGGGCTGGTCCGACTCTACTCCCTCGATCGCGTCGATCAGCAGCTGGACGACCGCCGTGCCGATGCGGCGCGGTTTCAGGGAGAGCGTGGTGATGGGCGGCTCGGTGGTGGCGTACACGGTGGACTCGCTGCAGCACACCAGCAGCAGGTCGTCGGGGACGCGCAGGCCGTAGCGGCGGGCGGCGGCCAGCAGGTCGGTGCCGTTCGGGTCGAACAGCCCGTAGACGGCGTCCGGGCGGTCGGGGCGGGCGAGCAGCCGGTCGGCGGCGACGGCGCCCGCGCAGGGGTCGTGGGCCGGGTAGGCCTCGTAGACCGGGTCCTGGCCGACGCGCTCGCACCAGTGCAGGTAGGCGGTGGTCGACAGGTGGGTGTACGTGTCGGTCGTGGTGCCGGTGAGCAGGCCGATACGGCGGGCGCCGGCCTCGGCGAGGTGGTCCAGGATGCCGAGGACGGCGGCCTCGTGGTCGTTGTCCACCCAGGCGGTGACCGGGAGGGACCCGGCCGGGCGGCCGTCGCTGACCACCGGTAAGCCCTGCCGGACCAGTTCGCTGACGACCGGGTCCTGGTCGGAGGGGTCGATGACCACGGTGCCGTCCAGGGCGACGTTGGACCACACGTCGTGGCGGGAGGTCGCGGGCAGGATCACCAGGGCGTAGCCGCGGGCGAGCGCGGCCGAGGTGGCGGCCCGGGCCATCTCGGCGAAGTACGCGAACTCGGTGAAGGTGAAAGGTTCATCCCCGTACGTCGTCACGGTCAGGCCGATGAGGCCCGACTTGCCGGTACGGAGCGTGCGGGCGGCGGCCGACGGGCGGTAGCCCAGCCGGTCGGCGACCTCGCGGACATGGCGCCGGGTGGCGTCCGGGAGCCGGCCCTTGCCGTTGAGGGCATCGGAGACGGTCGTGATGGAGACTCCGGCGGCGGCGGCCACGTCTCTGATGCCCGCCCGGCCCGGCCGGCTCCCTCGGCGTGAGGTTTCCGCGCGGCTCACCTTGTGCTTCCCTGCTGCTGTCATGGCGAGCCGATAGTAGGGCTCATGCGGTGGGGTAGTGCGGACGCATATGCACACATTGACAGGCACGTTTCTGCATGGTCATCTCCGGGTAACTCCCTTGGAAAGAAAGGCAGTTGCGCCTTCGAGGTTCGTGACGTGATGCGGTGACGCGGATAGGCCTGTCGCGCCTGCCATGTCTCGAAGAGGTCTCAACTCACCTGCACGGGGGATGCGCGCCAGGGCGTGAGCCACCGGCGCGTAGATATATGTGTGACGCGCCCCCCAATTCGTACAGGTTCGCGCGGTGGTGCCCCTGATGCCGGTGTGGCAGAAGTGACGGAGGGGGCCGGGTCGGCCGGCGCCCGGCGCCGCCCGGCCGCGCCCGGTGGACACCGCACCATTCGCAGCGGCGCCCAATCCTCATAAGGTGAGCAGTATTGGTAACCGGTGGTGTCACGAGGAGGACTGCGGTGAGCGAGACGAGCCCCAAGCTGCGTGCCGAGCTGGAGGGTATCCCCACCTACAAGCCCGGCAAGCCCGCGGCGGCCGACGGTCCGGTGGCGTACAAGCTGTCCTCCAACGAGAACCCCTACCCGCCCCTGCCGGGTGTGATGGAGACCGTGACGGCGGCGGCCTCCTCCTTCAACCGCTACCCGGACATGGCCTGCACGGCCCTGACCTCGGAACTCGCCGAGCGCTTCGGAGTGCCCGTCTCCCACGTGGCCACCGGCACCGGTTCCGTGGGCGTCGCCCAGCAGCTGATCCAGTCCACCAGCGGCCCCGGTGACGAGGTCGTCTACGCCTGGCGGTCCTTCGAGGCGTACCCGATCATCACCCAGATCAGCGGGGCGACCTCGGTCCAGGTGCCGCTGACGCCGGGCGACGTGCACGACCTGGACGCGATGGCGGACGCGATCACGGACCGCACCCGTCTGATCTTCGTCTGCAACCCGAACAACCCCACCGGCACGGTGGTGCGCCGGGCGGAGCTGGAGCGCTTCCTCGACCGGGTGCCGGCCGATGTGCTGGTGGTGCTGGACGAGGCCTACCGCGAGTTCATCCGCGACCCCGAGGTGCCCGACGGCGTGACGCTGTACCGTCAGCGCCCGAACGTCTGTGTGCTGCGCACGTTCTCCAAGGCCTACGGTCTCGCGGGGCTCAGGGTCGGCTTCGCCATCGCCCATGAGCCGGTCGCGGCGGCGCTGCGCAAGACGGCGGTGCCCTTCGGCGTGAGCCAGCTGGCCCAGGAGGCGGCGATCGCCTCGCTGCGCGCCGAGGACGAACTGCTGGGCCGGGTCGGCTCGCTGGTGTGCGAGCGCGTCCGTGTGGTCGGGGCGCTGCGCGCGCAGGGCTGGACGGTGCCCGAGACGCACGCCAACTTCGTGTGGCTGCGGCTGGGGGAGCGCACGACGGCGTTCGCCGAGGCGTGCGAGCAGGCGGGCGTGGTGATCCGGCCGTTCGCGGGTGAGGGCGTGCGGGTGACGGTCGGCGAGGCCGAGGCGAACGACATCTTCCTCAAGGCGGCGGAGGCGTTCCGCAGGGAGGTCTGACCGCCCCCGCCGCTCACCGGTACTGAGCGGTCCGACGGGTCCTGGAGGGGCCCCGCGCACCCGGCGCGGGGCCCCTCCAGGCGTGTGGGCGCCGTGCGTCACCAGCAGTCCGCGTCACAGCGCCCCGCGTGTCACAAGCCGACCCACGTGTCACCAGCCCCGCAGGTCACAAGCGACCCACGTCACAGGGACCCCCCGTCGTTCCGGGAAATCCCGTGCGCCATAATTGCTTGTGAATGTGAACGCGTTCACAAGCGAGTCCGATTGCTGCCCTGTTGTGCAGGCCGTACCGGGGCAAACCGCCGCTGAGACCCAGGCGGCGTAAGGAGAGTGACGACGTGAACCTGGCTTTGGCGCCGGAGACACTGGCGCGCTGGCAGTTCGGCATCACGACCGTCTACCACTTCCTGTTCGTACCGCTGACGATCTCGCTGGCCGCCCTGACGGCCGGGCTGCAGACCGCCTGGGTGCGCACGGACAAGGAGAAGTACCTCAGGGCCACCAAGTTCTGGGGCAAGCTTTTCCTGATCAACATCGCCATGGGCGTGGTCACCGGCATCGTGCAGGAGTTCCAGTTCGGAATGAACTGGTCGGACTACTCGCGTTTCGTCGGTGACATCTTCGGCGCCCCGCTCGCCTTCGAGGCCCTGATCGCGTTCTTCTTCGAGTCCACCTTCATCGGCCTGTGGATCTTCGGCTGGGACAAGCTGCCCAAGAAGATCCACCTGGCCTGCATCTGGATGGTGTCGATCGGCACGATCCTGTCGGCGTACTTCATCCTCGCGGCCAACTCCTGGATGCAGCACCCCGTGGGCTACCGGATCAACAAGGCCAAGGGACGGGCGGAACTGACCGACTTCTGGGCCGTGCTGACCCAGAACACTGCCCTCAGCCAGGTCTTCCACACGCTCTCCGCGGCCTTCCTGACCGGCGGCGCCTTCATGATCGGCATCTCCGCCTACCACCTCGCGCGCAAGAAGCACGTGGCCGCGATGAAGACCTCGCTGCGGCTCGGGCTCGTCACGGTGGTCGTCGCCGGGCTGCTCACCGCGGTCAGCGGCGACGTCCTCGGCAAGGTCATGTTCAAGCAGCAGCCGATGAAGATGGCGGCCGCGGAGGCCCTGTGGGACGGCCAGGAGCCGGCCCCCTTCTCGGTCTTCGCCTACGGCGACGTGGAGAAGGGCCACAACAAGGTCGCCATCGAGATACCCGGCCTGCTGTCCTTCCTGGCCAACGACGACTTCAGCTCGTACATCCCCGGCATCAACGACGTGAACAAGGCCGAGCAGCAGCAGTTCGGGCCCGGCGACTACCGGCCCAACATCCCCGTCACCTTCTGGGGCTTCCGCTGGATGATCGGCTTCGGCATGACGTCCTTCGCCCTCGGCCTGGCCGGCCTGTGGCTGACCCGCAAGAAGTTCCTGCTGCCCGGGCATCTGCGGGTGGGCGAGGACGAGGTGCCGCACCTGGTCCCGCTCCGGAACAAGGCGCTCGGCCCGCAACTGACCAGGTGGTACTGGCGGCTGGCGGTCTGGACCCTGGCCTTCCCGCTGATCGCCAACTCCTGGGGCTGGATCTTCACCGAGATGGGCCGTCAGCCGTGGGTCGTCTACGGCGTGCTGCAGACCCGGGACGCGGTCTCCCCCGGCGTCTCCCAGGGCGAGGTCCTCACCTCGATGACCATCTTCACGCTGCTCTACGCCGTCCTCGCCGTCATCGAGGTCAAGCTGCTCGTGAAGTACGTCAAGGCGGGCCCGCCCACGCTCACGGAGGACGACCTCAACCCGCCCACCAGGATCGGCGGCGACACCCGTGACGCCGACAAGCCGATGGCCTTTTCGTACTAGGCCCAGGGAGCTGCACAGTCATGGAACTGCACGACGTCTGGTTCGTCCTCATCGCCGTCCTGTGGACCGGCTACTTCTTCCTGGAGGGCTTCGACTTCGGGGTGGGCATCCTCACCGGACTGCTGGCCCGGAACCGGCCCGAGCGGCGGGTGCTGATCAACACCATCGGCCCCGTCTGGGACGGCAACGAGGTCTGGCTGCTCACCGCGGGCGGCGCGACCTTCGCGGCCTTCCCGGAGTGGTACGCCACCCTGTTCTCCGGCTTCTACCTGCCGCTGCTGGTCATCCTGGTCTGCCTCATCGTGCGGGGCGTCGCCTTCGAGTACCGGGCCAAGCGGCCCGAGGAGAAGTGGCAGCGCAACTGGGAGACCGCGATCTTCTGGAGTTCGCTGATCCCCGCCTTCCTGTGGGGCGTGGCCTTCGGCAACATCGTCCGGGGCGTGAAGATCGACCGGAACTTCGAGTACGTCGGCGGCTTCGGCGATCTGCTCAACCCGTACGCCCTGCTGGGCGGACTGGTCACCCTGACCCTGTTCACCTTCCACGGCGCGGTGTTCACGGCGCTGAAGACCGTCGGTGACATCCGTGAGCGGGCCCGGAAGCTCGCGCTGCGGGTGGGCCTGGTCACGGCCGTGGTGGCGCTCGCCTTCCTGCTGTGGACCCAGGCCGACACCGGCAACGGCAGGAGCCTGGTGGCGCTGGTCGTGGCGGTGGCCGCCCTCGTGGCCGCGCTCGCCGCCAACCAGGCGGGGCGTGAGGGATGGTCGTTCGCATGGTCCGGCGTGACCATCGTGGCGGCCGTGGCGATGCTGTTCCTCTCGCTCTTCCCGGACGTCATGCCGTCCACGCTCGACGCGGACTGGAGCCTGACGGTCGGCAACGCCTCGTCCAGCCCGTACACCCTCAAGATCATGACCTGGTGCGCGGGGGTCGCCACGCCGATCGTCCTGCTCTACCAGGGGTGGACCTACTGGGTGTTCCGCAAGCGGATCGGCACACAGCACCTCGCCGACACCGCGCACTGAGTCCGCCAGGGGTGTGTTTCACGTGAAACACACCCCTTGGGACCGAAGGGTCTGTTCCACGTGAAACCGATCGATCCACGCCTTCTCCGCCACGCCCGGGCCACCCGGTTCTTCCTGATGGCGGTCGTCGCCCTGGGCGCCCTCGGGGCGGGGCTGGTCATCGCCCAGGCCATGCTCGTCGCCGAGGTGGTGGTGGGCGCCTTCCGGCACGGCATGGGCGTCACCGCACTGCGCACTCCCCTGGTGCTGCTGGTGGCCGTCGCCGGCGGACGCGCCCTGGTGGCCTGGCTGACCGAACTCGCCGCCCACCGCGCGAGTGCGGCGGTGAAGTCCGAGCTGCGCGGGCGGCTGCTGGAGCGGGCGGCGGCACTCGGTCCGGGGTGGCTCAGTGGCCGGCGGACCGGTTCGCTGGTCGCCCTGGCCACCCGGGGCATCGACGCCCTGGACGACTACTTCTCGCGCTATCTGCCGCAACTGGGTCTGGCCGTGGTCGTCCCGGCGGCGGTGCTGGCGCGGATCGTCACCGAGGACTGGGTCTCCGCGGCCCTCATCGTGTGCACGCTCCCGCTGATTCCCGTGTTCATGACGCTGATCGGCTGGGCCACGCAGGCGCGGATGGACCGTCAGTGGCGGCTGCTGTCCCGGCTGTCGGGTCACTTCCTGGACGTGGTCGCGGGACTGCCGACCCTGAAGGTGTTCGGCCGGGCCAAGGCGCAGGCGGAGTCGATCCGGCGCATCACCGGTGAGTACCGCCGGGCGACCCTGCGCACCCTGCGCATCGCCTTCCTCTCCTCCTTCGCCCTGGAACTGCTCGCCACCCTGTCGGTGGCCCTGGTCGCCGTCACCATCGGCATGCGGCTGGTGCACGGCGACATGGACCTGTACACCGCCCTGGTGATCCTCGTGCTCGCCCCCGAGGCGTACCTTCCGCTGCGCCAGGCCGGCGCCCAGTACCACGCCGCGGCGGAGGGACTGGCGGCCGCGGAGGAGATCTTCGCCGTGCTGGAGACGCCGCTGCAGGAGTCCGGCACGGCGTCCGTCCCCGCGGGAGCGTTCGCCTTCGAGGGCGTGGGCGTCCGCTACCCCGGACGGTCCGAGGACGCCGTGACCGGGGTGTCGTTCACCGTCGAGCCGGGAGAGACGGTCGCCCTGGTGGGACCCAGCGGTGCGGGCAAGTCCACGCTGCTGAACGTCCTGCTGGGGTTCGTCAGGCCCACCACGGGCCGGGTGAGCGTCGGGGGAGTGGATCTCACCGCCCTCGACCCGGAGCAGTGGCACGCACGTATCGCATGGGTGCCGCAGCGACCGCACCTGTACGCGGGGACGATCGCCGAGAACGTACGGCTCGCACGGCCCGGCGCCGGTACCGCCGCCGTGCGCGGGGCACTGGCCGACGCCGGCGCGCTGGAGTTCGTCGACGCCCTGCCGCAGGGAATGGAGACCGTCCTCGGGGAGGACGGCGCCGGGCTGTCCGCCGGGCAGCGGCAGCGGCTCGCGCTGGCCCGGGCCTTCCTCGCGGACCGGCCCGTCCTCCTGCTCGACGAGCCGACCGCCGCGCTGGACGGAGCGACCGAGGCCGAGGTCGTCGAGGCGGTGCGGCGGCTGTCCGCCGGGCGGACGGTGCTGCTGGTGGTGCACCGGCCCGCCCTGCTCGCGGTGGCCGACCGGATCGTGCGGCTGGAGGGCGCCGCACCCCGCCGGGACCGCCCGGTGACGCCCGGGGGCGCCGGGGCGCGCCCCGCCCGGTCCGCGCCGGGGCCCGCGTCCACCGCCGCCGCCACGGACGGTTCCCCGGCCGGCACGGCGACGGCCGCGCGTGGCGTGCTGGCGCGGGTGCGCGCGATGTCCGGCGCCCGGCGCGGCCGTCTGGCTCTCGCCCTGCTGCTCGGCACCCTCGCGCTCGGCAGCGCCGTCGGGCTCATGGCCACCTCCGGGTGGCTCATCTCCCGGGCCTCGCAGCAGCCTCCCGTGCTGTATCTGATGGTCGCGGTGACCGCGACCCGCGCCTTCGGCATCGGCCGGGCCGTCTTCCGCTACGGGGAGAGGCTCGTCTCGCACGACGCCGTGCTGCGGATGCTGGCCGACACCCGGGTGGCCGTCTACCGCAGGCTGGAGCGGCTGGCCCCCGCCGGACTGCGCGGGACCCGCCGGGGCGACCTGCTGACCCGGCTGGTCGCCGACGTGGACGCGCTGCAGGACTACTGGCTGCGCTGGCTGCTGCCCGCCGGTGCGGCGCTCACCGTGTCCGCCGCCTCCGTGGCCTTCACCGCGTGGCTGCTGCCCGCGGCCGGGGCGGTGCTCGCCGCCGGCCTGCTCGCGGCCGGCTGTGGGGTACCGCTGCTGACCGCGGCCGTGGCCCGGCGGGCCGAACAGCGGCTCGCCCCCGCGCGCGGCGCCCTCGCGACCCGTGTCACCGACCTGCTCACCGGCACCGCCGAACTCACGGTCGCCGGTGCCCTGCCCGCCCGTGCCGGACAGGCGCGCCGGGCCGACGCCGCACTCACCCGGATCGCCTCCCGCGCCGCCACCGCCACCGCGCTCGGAGACGGACTCACCGCCCTGATCTCGGGCCTGACCGTGGCCGCGGCGGCCCTCACCGGCGCGCAGGCGGTCGCCGCCGGGCGGCTCGACGGAGTGGCCCTGGCGGTTGTCGTCCTCACCCCGCTCGCCGCGTTCGAGGCCGTCCTCGGCCTGCCGCTCGCCGTGCGGTACCGGCAGCGGGTGCGCCGCAGCGCGGAGCGGGTGTACGAGGTCCTGGACGCCCCCGAGCCCGTCCGCGAGCCGCGGCGGCCGCGGCAGGCGCCCCTCTCGCCGTTCCCGCTCACCGTCAGCGGCCTCAGCGCCCGGTACGAGGGGCAGGACCGGGACGCGCTCGCCGGGCTGGACCTGACCCTCGAGGAGGGCCGCAGGGTCGCCGTGGTGGGTCCGTCCGGCTCGGGCAAGACCACGCTGGCCCAGGTGCTGCTGCGGTTCCTGGACGCGCGGGCGGGCTCGTACACGCTGGGCGGGGTCGACGCCCGCGCCCTGGACGGGGACGGCGTACGGCGCCTGGTCGGCCTGTGCGCGCAGGACGCGCACCTCTTCGACAGCACCGTCCGGGAGAACCTGCTGCTGGCGAAGAAGGAGGCGACCGAGGCGGAGCTGCGCGACGCCCTGGCCCGCGCCCGGCTGCTTCAGTGGGCCGACAGCCTCCCCGACGGCCTGGACACGCTGGTCGGGGAGTACGGTGCGCGGCTGTCCGGCGGTCAGCGGCAGCGGCTGGCCCTGGCCCGCGCGCTGCTCGCCGGCTTCCCGGTGCTCGTGCTGGACGAGCCGGCCGAGCACCTCGACCTGGAGACCGCCGACGCGCTCACCGCGGACCTGCTGGCCGCCACCGAGGGCCGTACGACTGTGGTCATCACGCACCGCCTGGCCGGGCTGGAGGCCGTGGACGAGGTGGTCGTGCTGGATCAGGGGCGCGTGGTCCAGCGCGGTCCCTACGCGGAGCTGGCCGCCGTGCCGGGGCCGCTGCGGCGGATGCTCGAGCGGGAGGCGGAGGCCGAGCGGCTGGTGGCGGCCTGACGGCCGCTGGTGGCTTGACCGCTGGTGGCGGTCCGATGGCCGGCGGTTGGCTGACGGCTGGTGGTGGCCTGACGGCTGCGAGTGGCCTGGCGACAGCGGGTGGCCTGACGGCTGGTGGCGGCCTGACGGCCGCGGGTGGCCGACGTGCCGGGCGCCTTACAGCCGCTCCCCCAGTAGCCGCTCGATCACGACCGCGACCCCGTCGTCGTTGTTGGCGACCGTCCGGCCGGAGGCCGCGGCGATCACGTCCGGGTGGGCGTTGCCCATGGCGTAGGACCGGCCGGCCCAGGTGAGCATCTCGACGTCGTTCGGCATGTCGCCGAAGGCGACGACCTCCTCGTGCGAGATGCCGCGCTCGGCGCAGCACAGGGCGAGCGTGCTCGCCTTGGACACGCCGGGGCCGCTGATCTCCAGCAGGGCGCTCGGGCTGGAGCGGGTGATCGTGGCGCGCTCGCCGACGGCCAGACGGGCCACGGTGAGGAACGCGTCCGGGTCGAGCGTCGGGTGGTAGGCGAGGATCTTCAGGATCGGCTGCTCGCTGCCGGCCGCGTCCTCGGCCAGCAGCTCCTCGGCGGGCGCGAGCGTGTCCGGTATCTCCATGTGCAGCTTCGGATAGGCCGGCTCCTGGTAGAAGCCGTAGGTCTGCTCGATCGCGTACACCGTGCCGGGTGCCGCGTCGCGCACCAGGCCCACCGCGTCGAGCGCGTTCTCCCGGGCCAGCTCGCGCACCTTCACGAAGCGGTGGGCACCCGGGCCGCCGTGCAGATCGACCACGGCGGCGCCGTTGCCGCAGATGGCCAGGCCATGGCCGTGCACATGGTCGCTGACGACGTCCATCCAGCGGGCCGGCCGGCCGGTGACGAAGAAGACCTCGATGCCCGCCTCCTCGGCCGCGGCGAGCGCGGCGACCGTGCGGGGCGACACGGACTTGTCGTCGCGCAGCAGAGTTCCGTCCAGATCGGTGGCGATCAGCCGCGGCGGAAGGGCCGCGGCCTGGGTCTCGGGCTGTCGAGTCGCTGAGGTCACCGGTGCATTGTCCCGCATATGCCCGCACGGCCGTGCGGGACTGCGCACATCTGAGGGGTTGCCCTCGGTCACCGCAGCTGGGCGGGTGCCTCCAGGGCGATCCGCTCGAAGACCTTCTCGTCCGCCTCGAAGTCCGAGCCGGGGATGGGCCAGTGGATCACGATCTCGGTGAAGCCCAGCTCCCGGTGGCGGCCGGCGAAGTCGACGAACGCGTCCAGCGACTCCAGCGGACGTGCGCGGTCGGGGGTGAAACCGGTGAGCAGGATTCTGTCGAGGTCCCGGACGTCGCGGCCGGCGGCGGCGCAGGCCTCGGCCAGCTTCTCCGCCTGGCCGCGCAGGGCCTGGACCGACTGCTCCGGGGTGCCGTTCTCGTACAGCTTCGGGTCGCCGGTGGTCACCCACGCCTGCCCGTACCGTGCGGCGAGGCGCAGTCCGCGCGGGCCGGTCGCGGCGACCGCGAACGGCAGCCGGGGCCGCTGCACACAGCCGGGGATGTTGCGCGCCTCGTCCGCCGAGTAGTGGGCGCCCCGGTACGACACCGCGTCCTCGGTCAGCAGCCGGTCGAGCAGGGCGACGAACTCGGCGAAGCGGTCGGCCCGCTCGCGCGGCGTCCAGGGCTCCTGGCCGAGGGCGGTGGCGTCGAACCCGGTGCCGCCCGCGCCGATGCCGAGGGTGATCCGGCCGCCGGAGATGTCGTCCAGGGAGATCAGCTCCTTGGCGAGGGTGACCGGGTGCCGGAAGTTCGGCGAGGTCACCAGCGTGCCCAGCCGCAGCCGCTCGGTCACGGACGCGGCGGCGGCCAGGGTCGGCACGGCACCGAACCAGGGGCCGTCGCGGAAGCTGCGCCAGGACAGGTGGTCGTAGGTGTAGGCGGCGTGGAAACCGAGCTGTTCGGCGCGCGTCCATGCCGCACGTCCGCCCTCGTGCCAGCGTCGGTACGGGAGGATCACGGTGCTCAGGCGCAGACTCATGGGCCCGAGCCTAAGCGCCCGGCGCCGTTCCACGTGAAACGGTCACCGCACCCGGCCGCTCAGCCAGGGGGTGAGGCCGAGCACGGGGACGGGCTCCTTGTACGTGCGGTCGCCCGGCAGCGGTACGACCAGGCGGTAGCCGGGCGGGAAGCGGCGGCCCTTGACGTGGGCCAGGCCGTCGAAGAGGGCGCGGAGGAAGGCGGGGACGTCGTCGCGGGGCAGGTCGTGGAACTCCACGCCCTCGACGGTGATCAGCGCGTCGTCGTCCGGGTAGAGCCGCACGGCGACCCGGGGCAGGCCGCCGAACTCGAGATACGCCTCGTGCGGGAGGGAGCCGTCCGGGTCGGTGGTGACGCCGACCCCCGCCGCACTGCGACGCGAGGTCTGGTCGGCGCCGATGTCGTGGGTCACCTCCACCTCACGGGCGTAGGCGGCGGCGATGGCGCGGCAGGCGGTGACGGCGGCCTCGGTGGTGGGCAGGTGCTCCATGCCACCGATCATGCCCAACGCGCCGCCGCGGGGGCGACGGCCGGACCGCATGCGTCAGTGGCCCGCGGGGAACCGCAGATACCGCGGGGGCACGGCCTTCGTGAGCCACACTCCGTTGGCGCTGACGTGGAAGACATGGCCGTCGCGGTGCATGGCCCCCGCGTCCACGCTCAGCACGACCGGGCGGCCGCGGCGGGCGCCGACCCGGGTCGCGGTCTCCCGGTCGGGCGAGAGGTGGACGTCGTGCCGGTTCATGGGCCTGAGCCCCTCGGCGCGGATCGCCTCCAGGTTCCGTGCCACCGTCCCGTGGTAGAGGTACGGCGGCGGGGTCGCCGGCGCCAGTGCGAGGTCGACCCGGACGCTGTGGCCCTGGCTGGCGCGGATGCGGGTGCCGTCGACCGCGAAGCGCTTCTTGTCGTTGGCGGCGACCACGTGATCCAGTTCCTGGCGGGTGAAGGGAAAACCGTGTGCCGCCGCGGCGGCGATCAGCGCGTCGATCTCCACCCAGCCGTTCTCGTCGAGCACCAGACCGATGCGCCCGGGCTGGTGGCGAAGGTGCTTGGCCAGATACTTCGACACCTTCACGGTGCGTCTTTCGTCCATGCGGTCAGGGTGCCGAAGGAGGGACGGCCCGCGCACACGAATTCCGCTCCGGAGGTTTGATCCACAACCGGAGTGAGTTATCCACAGCCCATGGGCCGGAACTGTGGACAACCGGACCCCCGGGGAGGCAAGAGGGCCTCCGAGGGAGGCTCCGAGAGGGCTCCCGAGGGAGGCGGGAGCCGCTTTCACAGCGGCGGATCGAGCCTCGCCAGCCGGCGGCGCATCCGCGGACCGAAACGGGACAGCGCGTGGAAGAGGCGGGCCTCCGCGGTCACCGGCACCACCGCCTCGTCGCGCACCACGGCGCGCAGGACCGCGGCGGCGACCTTCTCCGGCGGGTAGCCGCGCAGCCCGTACAGGCGGGCGGCGCGCCGCTGCCGCCGCTTCTCCTCCCGCGCGTCCACGCCCGCGAAGCGCGCCGTCGACGTGATGGCGGTGTCGACGAAGCCCGGGCAGACCGCGGTGACGCCGATCCTCCGGCCGGCCAGTTCGGCGCGCAGGCACTCGCTGAGCATCAGCACCGCCGCCTTGGAGGCGCTGTAGGCGGGCAGCGCCCTGGAGGGCTGGTACGCCGCGGCCGACGCGACGTTGACGATGTGGCCGCCCTGGCCGCGCTCGGCCATCTGCCCGCCGAAGAGCCGGCAGCCGTGGATGACGCCCCACAGATTGACGTCGAGGACCCTGCGCCAGTCCTGAGGCGTGTGGTCGAAGAAGGAGCCGGCCAGTCCGATCCCGGCGTTGTTCACCAGCACGTCCACCACGCCGTACTCGGCGGCGGACTTCTCGGCGAGCCTCTGCATGGCCTGCTCGTCGGAGACGTCCACCGTCTCGGGCCAGGCGGCCGGCGCCCCGGCCCGGCGGGCCAGTTCCGCGGTGCGGCTCGCGGCCCGGGCGTCCAGGTCGACGGCGACCACCCGGGCGCCCGCCTCGGCGAACGCGAGCGCGGTGGCCCGTCCGATGCCGCTGCCCGCGCCGGTCACCAGCACCAGCTGCCCGGCGAAACGGTCGGCGTGGGGGCCGGCGGGGACCGGCCGCGGCCGTCCGCTCTCGGTGGCGGTCACGAACTCGGTGATCCACGCGGCCAGCTGGTCGGGGCGGGTGCGCGGGATCCAGTGCTTGTCGGGCAGGGTGCGGCGCACCAGCCGCGGCGCCCACCGCTCCAGATCGTCGTACAGGTGCTCGGACAGGAACGCGTCCCCGAGGGGTGTGACGAGCTGTACGGGTGCGTGCGCGTACGCGTCCGGCCGCGGCCTGCGCAGCCGGGAGCGGACGTTGTCGCGGTACAGCCAGGCGCCGTGTGCCGCGTCCTGGGGCAGCGACGGGGTCGGGTAGCCGCCGCCGGGCACCTTCTCCACCCGCTCGAGGATCCTCGGCCAGTGCCTGCCGAGCGGGCCGCGCCAGGCCAGTTCGGGAAGGGCCGGGGTGTGCAGCAGGTACACGTACCAGGACTTGGCGCCCTGGCCGAGGAGCTGCCCCACCCGGCGCGGGGTCGGGCGCCTCAGGCGCGCGCCGATCCAGTGGCCGAAGTGGTCCAGGGACGGGCCGGACATGGAGGTGAAGGAGGCGATGCGGCCCCTGGTGCGCGGGACGGTGACGAACTCCCAGCCCTGCACCGACCCCCAGTCGTGCCCGACCAGGTGCACCGGCTTGTCCGGGCTGACCGCGTCCGCCACCGCCAGGAAGTCGTCCGTGAGCCTGTCCAGGGTGAAGCCGCCGCGCAGCGGCCGCGGCGCGGTCGAACGGCCGTGGCCCCGGACGTCGTAGAGGACGACGTGGAAGCGGCCGGCGAGCCGCTCGGCGACCGCGGACCAGACCTCCTTGCTGTCCGGGTAGCCGTGCACCAGGACGACCGTCGGCTGCCGCGGGTCGCCGAGCTCGGCCACGCACAGCTCGACCCCGCCCGTGTGAACCCAGCGCTCCCGCGCTCCCCGCAGCGGCGTCACCTGTCCACCTCTCCTCGGGATCCGGCCCGGCGACTCTGGCAGCTGTTAGACCGTACGTCAACAGGGGGTGCGGCGACGGGAATGTCCCACCCTGGGTAAGACCTGAGGGCTGCGACCCCTACGGTCCCGTAATACTCGAGTCGGAGGCGAAGACGGCTCTGCGGTCTGACGACTGGCGTGGCGCGCGTCACTACCGTCGAAGATGTGACTGTGATCGCGACCGAAAGCCTGAGCAAGCGGTTCCCCAGGGTGACCGCGCTTGACCGGCTCTCCGTGGACGTCGGGCCCGGTGTGACCGGACTCGTCGGCGCCAACGGGGCCGGCAAGTCCACATTGATCAAGATCCTGCTGGGTCTGTCCCCCGCCACGGAGGGCCGCGCGGAGGTGCTCGGCCTCGACGTCGCCACCAAGGGCGCCGCCATCCGCGAGCGCGTCGGCTACATGCCGGAGCACGACTGCCTGCCGCCCGACGTCTCGGCCACCGAGTTCGTCGTCCACATGGCCCGCATGTCCGGCCTGCCCCCGACCGCCGCCCGCGAGCGCACCGCGGACACCCTGCGCCACGTCGGCCTGTACGAGGAGCGCTACCGCCCCATCGGCGGCTACTCCACCGGCATGAAGCAGCGCGTCAAGCTCGCCCAGGCCCTGGTGCACGACCCGCAGCTGGTCTTCCTCGACGAGCCGACCAACGGCCTCGACCCGGTCGGACGCGACGAGATGCTCGGCCTGATCCGCCGCATCCACACCGACTTCGGCATCTCGGTCCTGGTCACCTCCCACCTGCTGGGCGAGCTCGAGCGCACCTGCGACCACGTCGTCGTCATCGACGGCGGCAAGCTCCTGCGCTCCAGCTCCACCACCGACTTCACCCAGACCACGACGACCCTCGCGATCGAGGTCACCGACAGCGACGAGCACCCCGACGGCACCCGCGCGGTGCGCGAGGCGCTCCACACGCGCGGCGTGCAGACCCAGGACGGCGCCGGACTGCCCGGCGCGGGCCACATCCTGCTGCTCACCGCGCAGGGCGAGGAGACCTACGACCTGGTGCGGGACGTCATCGCGGACCTGGGACTGGGCCTGGTGCGCATGGAGCAGCGCCGGCACCACATCTCGGAGGTGTTCCGCGACGGCGACGAGCAGCGGGACGGACAGCGTGACGAGCAGCGGAAGGAGGCGGTCGGCCATGGCGGTTGAGCAGCCCCTGCGGACACCGGCGCCGCACCCGGGTGACCAGACCCGCATCCACGACATCGGCTACCGCAACTACGACGGACCGCGCCTGGGCCGCGCATACGCCCGCCGCTCGCTGTACTCGCAGTCCCTGCGCGGTGCCTACGGACTCGGGCGCTCGGTGAAGTCCAAGGTGCTGCCGATGCTGCTGTTCGTGGTGATGTGCGTGCCCGCGGCCATCATGGTCGCCGTCGCGGTCGCCACCAAGGCCAAGGACCTGCCCGTCGACTACACGCGCTACGCGATCATCATGCAGGCCGTGATCAGCCTCTACGTCGCCTCGCAGGCACCCCAGGCCGTCTCGCGCGACCTGCGCTTCAAGACCGTGCCGCTGTACTTCTCGCGGCCCATCGAGACCGCCGACTACGTCCGCGCCAAGTACGCGGCGCTGGCCTCGGCGCTGTTCATCCTGACCGCGGCGCCCCTGCTGGTGCTCTACGTGGGAGCGCTGCTGGCCAAGCTGGACTTCGCCGACCAGACCAAGGGATTCGCCGAGGGACTCGTCTCCGTGGCACTGCTGTCCCTGCTCTTCGCCGGCATCGGCCTGGTCATCGCCGCCGTCACCCCGCGCCGCGGCTTCGGCATAGCCGCCGTCATCGCCGTGCTGATCATCTCCTACGGCGCGGTCTCCACGCTCCAGGCCATCGCCGACGCCCAGAACAACACGGGAGTCATCCCCTGGATCGGCCTGTTCTCGCCGATCACCCTGATCGACGGAGTGCAGTCCGCCTTCCTCGGCGCGACCTCCGCCGCACCCGGCGCCGCCGAGCTGGGCACCGGCGTGGGCGTCGTCCACGTCCTCGCCGTCGCCGGCCTCATCGCCGCCGCATACGGGCTCCTGCTGCGCCGCTACAAGAAGGTGGGACTGTGACGACCCTCAGCATCGACCACGTCTCCCGCTGGTTCGGCAACGTGGTCGCCGTCAACGACATCACCATGACGATCGGCCCCGGCGTGACCGGCCTGCTCGGCCCGAACGGCGCCGGGAAGTCCACCCTGATCAACATGATGGGCGGCTTCCTGGCACCCTCCACGGGCTCCGTGACCCTCGACGGCCGGCCGGTGTGGCGCAACGAGCAGATCTACCGGCACATCGGCATCGTCCCCGAGCGGGAGGCGATGTACGACTTCCTCACCGGCCGCGAGTTCGTCGTCGTCAACGCCGAACTGCACGGCCTGGGCGCCAAGGCCGCGCAGAAGGCGCTGGCCACGGTCGAGATGGAGTACGCCCAGGACCGGAAGATCTCCACCTACTCCAAGGGCATGCGGCAGCGCGTGAAGATGGCCTCCGCCCTCGTCCACGACCCCTCACTGCTCCTGCTCGACGAGCCGTTCAACGGCATGGACCCGCGCCAGCGGATGCAGCTGATGGAACTGCTGCGGCGGATGGGCGACGAGGGCCGCACGGTGCTGTTC
This sequence comes from Streptomyces sp. NPDC004065, assembly GCF_044903565.1. Classification (NCBI taxonomy): domain Bacteria; kingdom Bacillati; phylum Actinomycetota; class Actinomycetes; order Kitasatosporales; family Streptomycetaceae; genus Streptomyces; species Streptomyces sp. NPDC004065. Next base: position 66,914 of record NZ_JBJDQT010000008.1, read on the forward strand.
TCCTCCCACATCCTGGAGGAGGTCGAGCAGCTCGCCTGGCACATCGAGGTCGTCGTCGCCGGACGCCACGCGGCCAGCGGCGACTTCCGCAGGATCCGCCGTCTGATGACCGACCGGCCGCACCGCTACCTGGTGCGCTCCAGCGACGACCGGGCACTGGCCGCGGCGCTGATAGCCGATCCGTCGACCTCCGGGATCGAGGTCGACCTGAGCGAGGGCGCGCTGCGCATCCAGGCCGTCGACTTCGGCCGGTTCACGGCCTTGCTGCCGAGGGTGGCACGGGACAAGGGCATCCGGCTGCACACGGTCTCGCCGTCCGACGAGTCCCTCGAATCCGTCTTCTCGTATCTCGTCGCGGCGTAGGAGGCCGAAGAATGTACGACCCCACAGTCGCCCGGCTCACCTACCGGGCCCTGCTCGGCCGCCGCCGCGCACTCATCCTCGGCGCGCTGCCGCTGCTGCTGATCGTGATTGCCGTGGCCGTGCGCGGTCTGACCGGAGCCGACGACCAGACCGCGGCGGACGTCCTCGGCGGGTTCGCGCTCGCCACCATGGTGCCGATCATCGGCGTCATCGCCGGCACCGGGGCCATCGGGCCGGAGATCGACGACGGCTCGGTGGTGTACCTGCTGTCCAAGCCGCTCAAGCGGCCGACGATCATCTTCACCAAGCTGATCGTGGCGATCGCGGTGACCATGGTGTTCTCGGCGGTGCCCACGCTGGTCGCCGGGCTCATCCTCAACGGCAACGGACAGCAGATAGCCGTCGCCTACATGGTGGCCGCCCTGGTCGCCTCCATCGCCTACGCCGCCCTGTTCCTCCTGCTGGGCACGGTCTCCCGGCACGCGGTGGTCTTCGGGCTCGTCTACGCGCTGGTCTGGGAGGCGCTGTTCGGCTCCCTGGTGTCCGGCGCGCGCACGCTGAGCGTCCAGCAGTGGGCGCTGGCCGTGGCGCACAAGGTGGCCGGCGGCGACATGGTGACCTCCGACGTCGGGCTGCCGACGGCGACGGTGCTGCTGGTGGTGGTGACCGTGCTGGCCACCTGGTACGCCGGGCAGAAGCTGCGGTCGCTGACGCTCGCCGGAGAGGAGTAGGACACGGCCTTGACGGAGGCTTCACCCGCCTTCGGCCACACTGGCCGCGAGGGACGCACCACCGGGAGGTCCGCAATGGTCGGCGACACATCCGGGGGCCGGGGCCGCGAAGGGGCCGGGGACGACTGGGACGACGTCGTCCTGGACGCCGGCTTCATCCGGGCCGCCGAGACCAGGGAGCCGTCCGCGCGGGCCCGGATGCTCGCCGCCCGCTGGCGCCGTGAGCGGCCCGAGCCCCAGCCGTGGCGCTCCGACGAGCCGCCCGCGGGGTGGTTCTTCAGCAAGGCCCGCCGCCGCAGGCGGCGTCGCGGACACTGACCGCGCGGGCCTCGCCGGCGCCGGGGCGGCCCCTGTAATTCGGTGGCGTGCGGGCCGCCCTGACGGCACAGTTGTGGTGCACAGTGAGTCCACAGCGCCGGTTCGTGACGGCGCCAGGATCCGGGAGAGGAGCCGGACCATGCCGATGCACGGCAGTGCGCCCGGCTCCCGGCAGGGCAGCCCGCGGCGGGCTCCGGAGTAGTCGCCACCGCTCCGTCGAGCCCGCCCCGCACGGGGAGCTGCCCGGGGCGGCCGCTTCGAGCACGCGAATGACTTCGCGTGGGCCGCCCACCCGGAGGATTGGCCGAGTGGCAAGGCACCGGCTTGCTAAGCCGTGGTCGGGTGGGAACGCCCGCGCACGTTCGATCCGTGCATCCTCCGCAGAGACCGCGACCGAGACCGAGGCCGGACCGGGACGGCGCGGGCGTCCGGCGAAGGCGCGGGCAGCCGCCCGGTCACCTCGGCAGTCGCCCGGTCATCCCAGCAGTCGTTCCAGCACCACCGCGATGCCGTCCTCCTCGTTGGAGGCCGTGACCTCGTCGGCGACCGCCTTGAGTTCCCTGTGGGCGTTGGCCATCGCCACCCCGCGGGAGGCCCAGGCGAACATCGGGATGTCGTTGGGCATGTCGCCGAAGGCGAGGGTGTCCCGCGGCCCGAGGCCCAGCCGGCGGGCGGCCAGCGACAGACCCGTCGCCTTGGACAGTCCCAGCGGCAGCAGTTCGACGACGCCCTCGCCCGCCATGGTGACCGAGACGAAGCCGCCCGCGGCCCCTGAGGCGACCTCGGCCAGTTCGTCGTCCGTGAGGGTGGGGTGCTGTATGTACAGCTTGTTCAGGGGCGCGCTCCACAGGTCGGAGGCGTCCGTGAACGGGGTCGCCGGCAGTGCGCCCCCGACCTCGTAGCCGGGGCCGACGAGCACCTCGCCGTCCAGGCCGTCGCGGCTGGCGGCCAGGTACAGCGGGCCGGTCTCCGCCTCGATCTTGGCCAGCGCCACCCCGGCCAGCTGCCGGTCCAGCGTGACCGAGGTCAGCAGGCGGTGCGCACCGGCGTCGTAGACCTGGGCGCCCTGGCCGCAGACGGCGAGGCCGCGGTAGCCGAGGTCGTCGAGGATGTGCCGGGTCCAGGGCACCGCGCGGCCCGTGACGACCAGGTGCGCGGCACCCGCCGCGGTGGCCGCGGCGAGTGCGTCGCGCGTGCGCCCCGAGACCGACTCGTCCGAACGCAGGAGCGTGCCGTCGAGGTCGGTCGCGATCAGCTTGTAGGGCAGCCCGCCGGCCCGCGCGCCGGGGGCCTCGGGAGCGGGGGCGCTCACCTGGACACCGGTTCCAGGACCTCCCGGCCGCCGAGGTAGGGGCGCAGCACCTCGGGCACCCGCACCGAGCCGTCGGCCTGCTGGTGGTTCTCCAGGAGGGCGACGATGGTGCGCGGTACGGCGCACAGGGTGCCGTTGAGCGTGGCCAGCGGACGGACGGTCTTGCCCTCGCGGACCCGGATGGACAGCCGGCGCGACTGGAACTCGGTGCAGTCGGAGGTCGAGGTCAGCTCGCGGTACTTGCCCTGGGTCGGGATCCAGGCCTCGCAGTCGAACTTGCGCGAGGCGGAGGCGCCGAGGTCACCGCTGGCGACGTCGATGACCCGGAAGGGCAGCTCCAGCGAGGTCAGCCACTGCTTCTCCCACTCCAGCAGCCGCCGGTGCTCCTCCTGCGACTCCTCGGGGGCCACGTAGGAGAACATCTCGACCTTGTCGAACTGGTGCACGCGGAAGATGCCGCGGGTGTCCTTGCCGTGCGAGCCGGCCTCGCGGCGGAAGCACGGCGAGAAACCGGCGTAGCGCAGCGGCAGACGGTCGGCGTCGATGATCTCGTCCATGTGGTAGGCCGCGAGCGGCACCTCGGACGTGCCGACCAGGTACAGGTCGTCCTTGTCGAGGTGGTACACGTCCTGGGCGGCCTGGCCGAGGAAGCCCGTGCCCGCCATCGACTGCGGACGCACCAGCGCCGGGGTGAGCATGGGGGTGAATCCGGCGGCGGTCGCCTGGGCGATGGCCGCGTTCACCAGCGCCAGCTCCAGCAGGGCGCCGACACCGGTCAGGAAGTAGAACCGGGAGCCGGAGACCTTCGCGCCGCGCTCGACGTCGATCGCGCCGAGCAGCTGGCCGAGCTCGAGGTGGTCCTTGGGCTCGAAGCCCTCGGCGGAGAAGTCGCGGATCGTGCCGTGCGTCTCCAGCGTGACGAAGTCCTCCTCGCCGCCGACCGGCACGTCCGGGTGGACCAGGTTGCCGAGCCGGAGCAGCAGCTCCTGGGTCTCCGCCTCGGCCGCGTCACGCTCGGCGTCGGCCGCCTTGACGTCGGCGGCGAGCTGGCTCGCCTTCTTCAGCAGCTCGGCCTTCTCGTCGCCGGTGGCCTTGGGGATGAGCTTGCCCAGCGCCTTCTGCTCGGCGCGCAGCTCGTCGAAGCGGACGCCGGACGACCTGCGCCGCTCGTCGGCAGACAGGAGGGCGTCGACGAGCGCGACGTCCTCTCCACGGGCGCGCTGCGACGCGCGCACACGGTCGGGGTCCTCACGGAGCAGACGAAGGTCAATCACGCGGTCAAGGCTACCGGTGCGCGCTCGTGCCTCACGACCCAGTTTTCCGAACCGCGTAGTACGTACCGTTATGGAGGAATTGCACCTCGTGTCAATAAGAAGCCACCCGGTACCTGGACGAGGCAGCGGGCGAGCGTGCGGTTGACTGGATTCCCTTGTGTGGAGCGGGACTTGGGGAGGTGGGTTGTCCACAGGGACGCGAGCCCTCCGAGGAGTTATCCACAGGCTGTGCGAAAGATCTGTGGACGCCGGAATTGATCACTCCGTAAACGGTGAACGGAGGGAGGAATTCCCGGTTCAAACCGCCCCGACACCCACTTTCGGGTGGAAAAGCATCGCCCCATAAGATGAACCAAAGGAAACAGGTGGACGAAGGGTGACCTGCGCGATCATGGGCTGGCTTGGGTGCTGAAGGGCGATTTGTCGACGAGATGGCACTTCCGTGTCGACTTGTCCCCAGGTCGATGCCCAGGCCTGTGGATAACTTCTGTGGACAACGGAGACCCGCAGGTGGCGGCTAGAAACGGCCGTCCTGGCAGCGCGCCACCCAGTCCGCCGCCGCCACGAACTCCTCGTCGGAGGTCCCCCTCAGCGGGGCCCCGACGTCCTCCGCCCGCACCTCCGCGCGCGGATAGGAGCCGAGGAAGCGCACCTGCAGGCAGATCCGCTTCAGCCCCATCAGCGCCTCGGCCATCCGCCGGTCGTTGATGTGCCCCTCGGCGTCGACGCAGAAGCAGTAGTTGCCGATGCCGGCGCCCGTCGGCCGGGACTGCAGCAGCATGAGGTTGATGCCCCGGGTGGCGAACTCGCCCAGCAGATCGCGCAGCCCGCCCGGATGGTCGTCGCGCTGCCACAGCACCACCGACGTCTTGTCCGCACCGCTCGGCGCGGCGGGCCGCGCCGGACGCCCCACCAGCACGAACCGGGTCTGCGCGTTCTCGGCGTCGTGGATCTCCGACTCCAGCACCTCGAGCCCGTACCGGGCCGCGGCGAACTCACCGGCGAAGGCGGCGTCGTAGCGGCCCTCCTGCACCAGGCGGGCACCGTCCGCGTTGGAGGCGGCCGACTCCCACACGGCGTCCGGGAGGTTCGCCTTGAGCCAGTTGCGCACCTGCGGCTGGGCGGCCGGATGGGCGGTGACCGTCTTGATGTCCGACAGCCGGGTGCCGGGCCTGGCCAGCAGCGCGAAGGTGATCGACAGCAGCACCTCGCGGTAGATCATCAGCGGGGCGCCCGCGACCAGCTCGTCGAGGGTGGTGGTGATGCCGCCCTCGACGGAGTTCTCGATCGGTACGAACGCGGCCTCGGCCTCGCCGGCCCGCACCGCGTCCAGCGCGGACTGCACGGACACGTACGGGACCAGCTGCCGGGTGGCCGCCTCGGGGAGGGTGCGCAGGGCGACCTCGGTGAAGGTGCCCTCGGGTCCGAGATAGGCGTAGCTCGCTGGCATGACTTCACCCTAGGCCCTGTCGTCCCCGGGGTGCTCATCCCTCCAGCAGGCGCTGCCCGACGTACTCGCCCTTCGCCGCCCCGCCCGGCACCGCGAACAGGCCGCTCGCCTCGTGCCGGATGTACTGCGACAGCGCGTCGCCCCGGTCCAGTTTGCGCTGCACCGGCACGAAACCCCGTAGCGGATCCGCCTGCCAGCAGATGAACAGCAGACCGGCGTCGGGAGCGCCGTCCGCGGTGAAGCCGTCGTGGTAGGAGAAGGGGCGCCGCAGCATGGCCGCCCCGCCGTTCTGGTCGGGCCGGGTGATCCGCGCGTGCGCATTGACCGGGACCACGTAGGAGCCGTCCTCGCCGGTCTTCTCCAGGTCCATCTCCGTCGTCTCGGTGCCCCCGCTGAGCGGCGCCCCGTCCGACTTGCGGCGGCCGATGACGCTCTCCTGCCGGGCGAGGGGCAGCTTCTCCCAGTCGTCCAGCAGCATGCGGATGCGGCGTACGACGGCGTAGGAGCCGTGCGCCATCCAGGCCGGCTCACCGCCGGCGGGGACGAAGACGCGCCGGGCGAAATCGGCGTCGGACGGCTTGGGATTGCGGGTGCCGTCGACCTGCCCCATCAGGTTGCGGGCCGTCATGGGGTGCGCGGTGGCGCCCGGTGAACGGTTGAAGCCGTTCATCTGCCAGCGGAGGCGGGCGGCGCCGCCCGCGTCCTTCTGGACGGCGCGCAGCGCGTGGAAGGCGACCAGCGCGTCGTCGGCGCCGATCTGCACCCACAGGTCGCCGTCGCTGCGGGCCTTGTCGAGGTGGTCGGAGGAGAAGTCCGGCAACGGGTCGAGGGCGGCCGGCCGCTGCCCCCGCAGTCCCGTCCGGTCGAAGAAGGAATGGCCGAACCCGAAGGTGATCGTCAGCGACGAGGGCCCGGCGTCGCGGGCCACTGCGGTGTCGTCGTGGGGGGCCGGCTCGCCCGCCATCAGCCGCTCGGCCGTCGCCGACCAGCGGCGCAGCAGTGCGGCCGCCTCCTTGCGGCCCGCGCCGGCCGCCAGGTCGAAGGCGGCGAGGTGGCCGCGGGCCTGGAGCGGGTCGGTGATGCCGGGCTGATGTTTCCCGTGAAACATCGCCCGCCGCGCGCCGAGCGCGGTGAGCGGGGTGGCGGCGGCCGGCGCCGTCGCATGGCCCACGCCCGCGCCCGCCGCGCCCAGGACGAGCCCGGTCGCGCCGGCCGTGCCCAGCAGGCGCCGGCGGGACACGCCTGCGCCGGACGAGCCGTTCCCGGAGCCGGACTGCCGGGGCAGGGCGGGGGCGGGAGCCTGAGGGGTGGACTGGTCGGTCATGGTGCGGTTCAGCCGATCTGCGCGTTCTTGGTGACGGTCACCTGGTCGATGTCGGAGGTCCGCACGGTCACGGCGATCCTCCAGTCGCCCGCCATGGGGATCTGCACCCCGCTGGCCGCCCAGTGCCCGGTGGCGATGCGGTCGGGCGCCACCGGCAGCGGCCCGATCTTCTTGGCGGCCAGGGTGAGGGCCACCTTGACCTCGGGGACGTCGAAGGCCTTGCCGCCCGGCCGCTGCACGTAGACATGCATCTCGTTGCCGCCCACCCGCGCGGGGTCGAGGTCGATCCGTACGAGGCCCTTGCCGTCGCGGCCGCCGGTGTCGAAGGGCATGTCCAGGGTGACCGCGCCCTCCGACGGGGAGGAGGCGGACGACGCCGCCGAGGACGACGTGGCCGCCTTGGCCTCCTCCTCGGTGCGTCCCGGCTCGGTCTGCGTCAGCGCGGTGGTGACGGCGAGCAGCACGACGGCGACACCGGCCTCCGCGAGCACGGAGCGGCGCAGCCGGAACCGGCCCGGGTCGGCGTCCCGCAGGCGCTTGCGCCGTGCGGCGTCCACGGCGGCCCGCTGCCGGGCGAGCTGGGCGGCCCGCCGGGAGCCGGACACCTCCGCCCGCTCCCCGGCCTTGTCAGCAGCCCGCTCCCCGGCCTTGTCCGCCCTGCCCGGGAAAGCCTTGTCCGTGCGCTCTCCGGCCGTCGTGCGCTCTCCGGTCGCCGTGCCCTTTCCGGCAGCGGCGCCCTTTTCGGAGGCCGTGCCCATTTCGGAGGCCGTGTCTTTCCCGGCGGTGACGCTCTTCGCCGCCGTGACGCCCTTCCCTGCCGTGACGCTCTTCGCGGCCTTCACCGATCCGGCCGCGGCTCCGGCCCCCGCGCCCGCATTCGCGGCCTTCCCGGCCGTCGCGCCCTTCGCGGCCCCGGCCGTCACCGGCTCCGCCAGCCGCCCGGTCCAGCGCCGGGAGGTCCAGGCGACGCCGACCAGCAGGAGCACCAGGGCTACCTTGGCCAGGAGCAGCTGCCCGTAGCGCGTACCGGTGAGGGCCGGCCAGGAGCCGACCTGGCGCCAGGACTGGTAGACCCCGGTGGCCACCAGGGCCAGTACGGAACCGAACGCGACCCGGGAGAAACGCCGTACGGCCCGCGTCTCGAGCGGGGTTTCCGCGGGCGCCCGGTACAGCGCCACGAGGAGGGCGGCGAGCCCGCCGAGCCAGGTGGCCACCGCGAGCAGATGCACCACGTCGACCGGCATGGCGATGCCCGGCTGCAGGCCCGTCGAGGCGTGCTCGGACATCGCCCAGCTCGCGGCGAGACCGGCGGCGACCACGGTGCCGCCGACCGCCAGCCCGAAGGTCAGGTCGCGCCTCTCCTCGTCGTCGCGTTTGTCGTAGGCGCCGAAGAGCACCGCGACGAACAGGGCGGCGGCGGCCAGCAGCAGCAGCCGGGAGACCAGGGCCGCCCCGGTCTTGGTCTGCAGCACCTGTCCGAGCAGGGCCAGGTCGAAGACGTCCGCGGCCTTGCCCGAGGTGGTGTACGAGCCGCGCAGCAGCAGCAGCGCGAGTGTGGCCGCGGTGAGGGCGACCCAGCCGGAGACCACCAGCCGCTGCACGGCGCGCACCCCCGCCCCGCGCTGCCAGCAGGCGAGGACGAAGGCGGCGCCGCCGGCCAGGACGGCGAAGCCCGCGTACGACACGTAGCGGCCCAGTCCGTACAGCCCGCCGACGACCCCGCCGCCCACGTCCTGGCCGCCGGCGGCGACGGTGGTCTTCGACGGGGCGCCGACGGAGAAGGTGTAGGCGCCGCCGACGGGGTGGCTGTCGGCGGACACCACCTGGTAGGCGACGGTGTAGGTGCCGTCGGCCAGCCCGCCGCGCAGCCGTACGGCGTACGTGGTCCCACCGGTCCCTGTGGGCTTGCCGGTGTCGACGCGCCGGCCGCGGGGGTCGAGGACGCGCAGCGAGTCGTCGTTCACGGCGACCTGTTCGGAGAAGGTCAGCGACACCTGGGTGGGCGCCTTGTCGACCACCACCCCCTGCTGGGGGTCGCTGCCGGTCAGCGCGGCGTGCGCGGAGGCCGGGCCGGAGCCGGCCAGGAGCAGGCCGGCGGCGGCCAGGAGCAGCAGCACCAGGGTCCGCAGGCGGGGGGCGGTGGTCCGGGTCAAGGTGGTCCCTCCCTCAGTGTCCGGTCGCGGGGTGGTACGTGGCCGACTTCACCGGCATCTCGACGCTGAGGGAGCCCGACTCGGCGAAGTGCAGCACCACGCTGATCGTGCCGCCCTGCTCCGGCCGGTGGGTGAGCCCGTCGAACATCAGGTGGTTGCCGCCGCTTTCCAGGACCAGCCGACCGTGGGCGGGCACGGTGAGGCTGCCGGCCTCGCGCATCGCACCGCCGGTGGTCTCGTGCACGGTGACTTTCTTGGCGTCGGCGCTGGTCACCGAGGTCAGCCGGTCCTCGGCGCCGCCCTTGTTGGTGATCGTCAGAAAGCCGGCCGCCATCGAGTCCGACACCGGCCGGGGCATGTAGGCGGAGCTCACGGACAGCTCGGGCCGGCCGTCGTGCGCGGGGGTGCCGGAGGCCGAGCCGCCGCACCCGCTCAGCAGGAGCGTTCCTGCCAGCGCACCGGCCAGGCCTCCCGCCATGAGCGGCACGCGGGTCGCCGGGCGCCTCACGGCTTCTCCCCCTTCACGATCCTGGGGAGGTCCTTGGTGTAGTCGTCGACGTCGGCGTCCTCGCTGTAGAGCAGGTACCCGGCGTCGGTCTTCGGCGAGAAGGCGACGACCTGGGTGCCGTGCACCGAGACCGGCTTGCCGTTCTTGTCCTTGGTGGTCGGCTCGATGGAGATGCCCAGGCTGCGCGCGCCGGCCTGGATGGCGGAGAAGTCGCCGGTCAGGCCGACGAACCGGGCGTCGATGCCCTTGAGCCACTTGCCGAGCTCGGCGGGGGTGTCGCGGGCGGGGTCGGTGGTGACGAAGACCACCCGCAGCTTGTCCTGCTCCGCCTCGGGCAGCGCCTTCTTGGCGACCGCGATGTTGTTCATCGTCAGCGGGCAGACGTCGGGGCAGTGGGTGTACCCGAAGTAGATCAGCGTCGGCCGCCCCGCGGTCTCCTTGCGGAGGTCGTACTTCCGGCCGTGGGTGTCGGTGAGTACCAGATCCGGCTTTTCGAACGGCTGGTCGAGGACCGTCACCGCCTTCCGCTGCCGCGGGCCGTCCTCGGAGACGGCGGCGACGGGGCTGCCGTGGTCGTCGCCGCTGTCGCAGGCGGACAGGGTCATCGCGGCGGCGGCGAGCAGCACGGCCGCGGCGAACGTCTTGTTGCGCATAGAGAAATGTCCCAGATGTGAGAATCCCGGCGCGCACCGGGGGCGTACGCAGGACCGGGGGTCGTAAGCAAGAGTGGCACGACCCCTGGTGCGCGCGCGGGACGAGCGGGGTCAGGCGGTGGGGGTCCGCCGGCGGCCGGCGAACACGCCGTAGGCCACGCCGGCCGCGCCGACGACGATGCCGGCGACGCCGAGGACGCGGGCGGTGGTGTCGCTGCCGCCCTCGCCGCCGGAGGCCTCGGTGGCCCGGGCGGCGGTCCTGGCGCCGGCGCCGGCGGCGTTCGGGGCGGACGCGCCGTGGGCGTCGTCCGCGGCGGCGGCCAGCTTCAGCACGGGCGCGGGGTTGTCCGGCTCGGCCTGGCCCTCCTGCGGCACCTCGATCCAGCGGACGACCTCCTTGTCGGAGTACGTCTGCAGTGCCTTGAACACGAGCTGGTCGGCGTCCTCGGGCAGCGCGCCGATGGAGACCGGGAACTTCTGGAAGTAGCCCGGCTGGACGCCGCCCTTGCCCTCGGCGGTCCAGGTGACCTTGGTGACGACTTCGGCGATCTTCTCGCCGTGCGCCTCGATCGGCTTGGCCGGCTTGGACTTGGTGACCTCGATCCTCCAGCCGTCCATCGGCTGCGGCATCACCGACGCGAGCGGGTGGTCGGTGGGGAAGCTGACCTCGAGCTTGGTGGTGGCGGCGTCGTCGCGCTCGTTGGGGACCTTGAAGTCGACGACCACGTAGCCGCCCTTGGCGGGGGTGGTCTCCGGCTGCACGCCCACGTGGGCGGACGCGGGGGCGGACAGGGCGAGGACGGCCGAGCCGGCGACGGCGGCAGCGGCGGCGAGACGGGACGTCTTGATGGCCTTCATGGCAGGGAGCACTCCACTTCGGGTGGGTTCCTTGGTGATCGGGAGAGGTCGCGTGCGCGGGGGAGCGGCCGTGGGCGGCCGTCCCGGCGACGGGCACGCGCGCGTGCCGCACGACGGCGGCCGGCTCCCTCCCGGCGGAACCGCTCGGTGGGGTGGTGGTCGCGTCGCGTCAGGCAGCGAGGGCGAAGGCGGCCGCGGTGGGCGGGCCGCGGCGGATCACCGTGTGCTCGAGCGCCTCGGCGCGTGGCACGGGGGGCGGGTCGTCCACGGCGCGCCGGAAGCGCGGGACGGCTCCGGGTGTGGCCGGCAGCCCGGCGCACAGGGCGCGCGCCAGCGCGAGCGCCGCACGCAGGGAGCGGACGAGGGCCGTCTCGGCGACCGAGTGCGCCGAGTGCGCCGACAGTTCGATCAGCCGCAGCAGCGCGAGGTCGCCGCGGCGCAGCAGCCAGCCCGCGGCGAGCGCGGCGAGCACGTGGCCGAGCAGCATGGGCAGCGAGGGCAGCAGCGAGGCCACCGGCCCGCCGGCGGACAACGCGTCCGCCGGATGGTGGTGCATGGCGCTCATGCCCGCGACCGTGCCAGTGCCCATGCCTGTGCCTGTCCCCGGGACCGGGTGCGGGTACGGGTACGGGCCGCCGTACACGTGGGCGTCGACGAGGATGCGGTACGCCTGCGCCGGGCTGAGCGCCGACGCGGCGGTGCCGCACACCAGGCGCGCGGCCCGGGCGACGAGTTCCGTGTCGGACAGCGCGGGCATCGAGCCCATCGACGACCCCATGGACCCCATGTGCGTCGGCCCCATGGATGCCATCGATCCCATGGACCCCGTACCCATGGACATCGTGCCGGAGGCCGTGCCGCCACCGGTGCCGAGCTGACCCAGCCCGAACATCGTGTGCAGTACGGTCTGGCCGACCGCCAGCAGCGCGGCGATCCCCGGCAGGGTGCGGGCCCGGCCCGCGAGGGGCGCGGCGACCAGGAGTGCCCCGAGGAAACCCGCGGCCAGCGTCCACGGCGCGACCGAGGCGCAGGAGGCCAGCGAGTGGCCGGCCGCGGCCAGCACGACGCAGACCGCGGCGAACACCGCGGCCCGCAGCATGCGCAGATCGCGTCCGGCGCGAGCCGTGCGCGGGTGGGGGGCAGTCATGGCGCGCTCATCATCCCACTGGGCGCCAGGGTCCCGTACGGCAGGTCCACGGGATGAGGTACGCCCGTCGGGCCCCGCGCGTTCACACGACGGCCTCGAAGTGCGGCGGAGCCCCCCCGCATACACCGATTCCGTCCCCGCCGCATCCGCCGATCGGGCGGGATGACGTCAACTCGGTGCTTACGCCCGGGCACGCCGGGCAATACGTAACGGTATGTCGAGCCGCGGCCTGGAGGCTGGAGCATGAGCATCTGGTGGTCACTCCATCTGCGGCGTGACGCTGCGAGCGTGCCGCTCGCCCGGCGGCTGCTCCTCGGCACCATGGAGACCGCGGGCGTCGACCCCGACGTCTCCTTCGACCTGTCCGTCGCCCTGAGCGAGGCCTGCGCCAACGCGGTCGAGCACGGCGGTGACGCCGGCTCCTCCGAGGCCTACCGCGTGACCGCCTACCTCGACGGGGAGAAGTGCCGTATCGAGGTGGCCGACGCCGGCCCGGGATTTCCGGCCGGCGCGCGGCGCGCCCCGGTGCGCGCCCCGCACGCCGAGGCGGAGCACGGCCGCGGCCTGTGCCTCATCCAGGAACTCGCCGACCACGTCCACTTCGGCGACCGGCCGGGACGTAGTGGCGCGGTGGTGAGCTTCGACAAGATCCTCAAGTGGCGCAAGGGCGCACCGCTGGCCGCGGTGTGAGGCGTACGGCCCGCCGCTGCGCCCGCCGGGTCACCGGGCCCATCGCGTAGGAGGCCGCCAGCGTCGCACCGCCCAGCAGCAGCCAGCCGGGGGTGCCCCACCGCACCAGCAGCGAGGTCAGCACCAGCGGGCCGAGCGTGCGCGCCACGGTGACCCCGGTGCCGAAGAAGCCCTGGTACTCCCCGGCCCGCTCGGCCGGCGCCAGGTCGAACGACAGCTGCCAGGCACCCGCCGACTGCCCCATCTCCGCGGCCACCTGGAGCAGGGCCCCGGCCACCAGGACGGCCGCCGCCACCGGGGCGGGCACGGACGCCGACAGCGCGAACACGGCGCAGGCCGCCAGCATCACCCATCCCGCGCGCCGCACGGCGCGCGTCGCCGACGCCGGGGAGCCGATCCCGCGGGCCATGCGGACCTGGAACAGCGTGACCGCCCCGGTGTTCAGCACGAACAGCACGGACACCAGCCAGTCGGCGGCGCCGGTCCGCTCGGTGATCCACAGCGGCAGCCCGAGGCTGAGCAGCGGCATCCGTAGCAGCAGCACCGTGTTCAGCAGCGTGAGGGCGACGTAGGGCCGGTCCCGCACCACGGCCAGGGGCAGGCGTTCGCGCTTCCCGGACGCCGCCACCCGCGGCACCCCCAGCAGCAGCCCCGCGCACAGCAGGAAGCACGCCGCGTCCAGGGCGAACACACCGAGGTAGGCCGCGCGGGTCCCCAGGTGCAGGGCGAGCCCGCCCAGGCCCGCGCCGACCGCCAGACCCGCGTTGAGCGTCGACTGCAGGTACGCCAGCAGCCGGGTGCGCCGGGCGGCCGGCACCAGTGCGGCCAGCAGCGCCTGGCGGGCCGCGGCGAGCCCGGACTGCGCGGAGGCGTAGGCACACGCGGCGGCCGTGAACGGCAGGAAGCCGCGCACCACGAGGAAGGCCGCCACGGACAGTCCCGTCGCCAGCGCCAGCAGCACCGCCGTGCCGCGCGGCCCGTGCCGGTCCGCGAGCCGCCCGAGCGGCACCCCGGCGCACGAGCCGGCCGCCCAGGCGAGGGTCAGGCCCAGTCCCACGCGCTCCGGCGCCAGGCCGACGACATGGGTGAAGTACAGGGCGGAGGTGACGTAGAAGGCGCCGTCACCGACGGAGTTGGTCAGCTGGGCCAGCGCCAGGACGCGCTGCGGGCCCGCGGGCGGGACGAGGTGGGTCGTCATACGGACGACCCTAGGGACACCGTGGACCCCTCAACAGGCCCATTCCGCCGCGCTGTTGATGACCCACTTATAACCGACCTATGGCCCACTCATGGCCGACTCATGGCCCGCGTCCTCCCGCCGCCCCGCCGTGGCGGAACGTTTCTCGTGTGTCGCCGCGGGGCGTCTCACACCCCGTCCAGCACCTTCGCCAGCACCTCGAGGGCCTCCGGGTACATCCGCTCCCGCGGTGTCCCGTACCCGACGACCAGCCCCTGCGGCCGGCCCTCGCCGGGCGTGTGCCAGTGGTCCCCCAGCCGGCCGAGCGCGAGGCCCTCCGCCTCCGCGCGGGCCAGCACCTTCTCCTCGTCGGGGACGTCGACGAGCGCGTGCAGCCCGGCCGCGATCCCGCGCACGCGCCGGCGTGGGCCCAGCCGGGCCAGCAACTGGTCGCGGCGGCGCCGGTAGCGCAGCCGGCACGCGCGCACGTGCCGGTCGTAGGCGTGGCTGTCGATCAGCTCGGCCAGGGCGAGCTGCCCGATGGTCTCGGTGTGGTGGTCGCTGTGCAGCTTGGCCTCGGCCACCGCCTCCACCAGGTGCGGCGGCAGCACCATCCAGCCCAGCCGCAGCGCCGGACCGAGGGTCTTGGACGCCGTGCCCAGGTAGGCGACCTGACCCGGCGCCATGCCCTGGAGCGCGCCGACGGGCTGGCGGTCGTAGCGGAACTCGCCGTCGTAGTCGTCCTCCACGATCAGCGCGCCCCGCGCGCGTGCCCAGTCGGTCAGCGCCCGCCGCCGCTCCGGGTGCAGGGTCACCCCGGTCGGGTACTGGTGCGCCGGGGTGACCACCACGGCCCTCTCCGCACCCAGGTCCTGGGCGCGGACGCCGCGCTCGTCGACCCGGACGGGCACCACGCCGCCGCCGTTGTGCCGCACCACCTCCCGGTGGAAGGGCAGCCCGGGATCCTCCATGGCGACCGCGGCCCCGCCCAGCGCCCGGGTGAGCAGCGCCAGTCCCTGCACGTACCCCGAGGTGATCACGATGCGCTCCGGGGGCGCGATCACTCCGCGCGCCCGCCCCAGATAGCCGGACAGCGCCGTCCGCAGCTCGATCCGCCCCCTGGGGTCGCCGTAGTCGTACGCCAGTGAGGGCGCCGTCGCGATGGCCCGCCGCAGCGCCCGCAGCCAGGCCGCCGCCGGGAACGCCCCGACGTCCGGGCTGCCGGGCCGCAGGTCCAGCCGGGGCGCACGCGCGCGTGCCGCGGCGCCCGGCTGCTCCGCGGCCACCGCCGGCAGCGCGGCGACCTGGGTGCCCGAACCCTGCCGCGCCGTCAGATAGCCCTCGGCGACGAGCTGGTCGTAGGCGGCCTTGGCGGTGCCCCGAGAGATGCCGAGCTCCGCGGCCAGCCGGCGGGTCGCCGGCAGCCGGGTCCCGGGCGCGAGGCGCCCGTCCCGCACGGCGTCCCGCAGCGCCTTCTCCAGGCCCGCCCGGCGGCCCGCCGTCGCGTCCGGCTCCAGATGCAGGTCGACCCCCACACCGGACCAGAAGTCCTGCACGTCCACGAGAACCCTCCCCCTAGGCACGTGAATCACCGCCCGGAACGCCTGTCCCGGCGCCAGACGGCCGGGCACCCCGCAGGTACCCGGCCGTCTGGCGTGTATCAGCCTCTCTTGTATCAGCCCTTCAGCGACGCCATCCAGGCCTCGACCTCGTCGGAGCGGCGCGGCAGCCCCGCCGAGAGGTTCCGGTTGCCGTCCTCGGTGACCAGGATGTCGTCCTCGATGCGCACGCCGATGCCGCGGTACTCCTGAGGGACCGTCAGGTCGTCGGCCTGGAAGTACAGGCCCGGCTCGACGGTGAGGACCATGCCCGGCTCCAGGGTGCCGTCGACATAGGTCTCGGTGCGCGCGGCGGCGCAGTCGTGGACGTCCATGCCGAGCATGTGGCCGGTGCCGTGCAGGGTCCAGCGCCGCTGCAGACCGAGCTCCAGGACCCGCTCGACCGGGCCCTCGACCAGACCCCACTCCACGAGCCTGGCGGCGAGCACCCGCTGCGCGGCGTCGTGGAAGTCGCGGTACTTGGCGCCCGGCTTCACCGCCGCGATACCGGCCTCCTGGGCCTCGTACACGGCGTCGTAGATCTTCCTCTGGATCTCGCTGTAGGTGCCGTTGACCGGCAGGGTGCGGGTGACGTCGGCGGTGTAGAGGGTGTGCGTCTCCACGCCCGCGTCCAGCAGGAGCAGGTCGCCGGAGCGGACCGGGCCGTCGTTGCGCACCCAGTGCAGCGTGCAGGCGTGCGGGCCGGCCGCGCAGATGGAGCCGTAGCCGACGTCGTTGCCCTCCACGCGCGCCCGAAGGAAGAACGTTCCCTCGATGTAGCGCTCGCTGGTCGCCTCGGCCTTGTCGAGGACCTTCACCACGTCCTCGAAGCCGCGCACGGTGGAGTCGACGGCCTTCTGCAGCTCGCCGATCTCGAACGCGTCCTTGACCAGACGGGCCTCGGAGAGGAAGACGCGCAGCTCCTCGTCGCGCTCGGCGGTGACCTTGTCGGTGAGGGCGGCCTCGATGCCGGCGTCGTGGCCGCGCACCACGCGGACCGGGCCGGTGGCCTCCTTCAGCCGCTGGGCCAGCTCCCGCACGTCGGCGCAGGGGATGCCGTACAGCGTCTGCGCCTCGGTCAGCGAGTGGCGGCGGCCGACCCACAGCTCGCCCTGGCCGGAGAGCCAGAACTCGCCGTTCTCCCGGTCGGAGCGGGGCAGCAGGTACAGCGTCTCCGTGTGGCCGTCCGCGGTGGGCTCCAGGACCAGGACGCCGTCCTCGGTCTGGTTGCCGGTGAGGTAGGCGTACTCGACCGACGCCCGGAAGGGGTACTCGGTGTCGTTCGAGCGGGTCTTCAGGTTGCCCGCGGGGATCACCAGGCGCTCGCCGGGGAAGCGCGCGGACAGCGCGGCACGCCGGCGGGCGGTGTGCTCCGCCTGCTCGACCGGCTTCAGGTCGCGCAGCTCGGTGTCGGCCCAGCCCGACTTCATGTTCTCGGCGAGCTCGTCGGACACAGCCGGGTACAGGCCGTTCTTGCGCTGCTTGATCGGCTCTTCGGACTCCGCTTCCTCCGGGATCTCCGGGGTGAGCTCGTCGGCCACGGTCTTCCTCCTCGGTACGGCACAGGACCACCCCCATCGTACGGTCGTGCGGAAGGGGGCCCGAGGCGCGAGCGCCTGTTACCCGGAGTGCCGCGGGGGCACCGCACGGTGCCGGCCGGGGTCCGTCCGGGCGCCGGGCCCTGCCGGCCGTGGGTCCGTCCGAGGCCCGTCCGGGCGCCGGACCGTGCCGCCCGGCGTCCGGACGGAAGCCTGACCGTGCCGCCCGGGGTCCGCGCGGAAGCCCGGGGCGCCCTCGCCCTACTCGAAGCGTGCCGCCAGCAGTGCCACGTCCTCCGCGCCGCCGGTCACGTCCAGCCCGTCCGGCAGGACCGTGCGCAGCACGTGGTCGGCGACCCCCCCGGGGTCGTGGCGCAGCGCGCGCGGCACGCTCGCGGCGGCGGCGTGCAGCCGGGCGAAGGCGCGGTCCACCGGATCGCCGGTGCGGTGCAGCAGCCCGTCGGTGTACAGCAGCACCGTTTCGCCGGCCGCCACCTCGAACTCCACGCTCGGTGCCTCCCAGCAGGCGAGCATGCCCAGCGGCGCGGACACCGAGGTCTCCACGAACTCGGTGCGCCGCTCGCCGACCACCAGCGGCGGGCTGTGGCCCGCACCGGCCAGGGTGACGCGGCGCAGCGCCGGCTCGCAGTAGGCGAACAGGGCGGTGGCGGAGCGGGCGGGCTCGGTGAGCCGCAGCAGCAGTTCGAGGTCGGACAGGACGGCGACCGGGTCCTCGCCCTCCATCACCGCGTACGCCCGCAGGGTCGCCCGCAGCCGGCCCATCGCGGCGACCGCGCCGGGCCCCGAGCCGGTGACGGAGCCGACCGCGAGGCCGAGGGCGGCCTCCGGCAGCGGCAGCGCGTCGTACCAGTCGCCGCCGCCGCGCGGGCCGGTGCGGTGCCGGGCGGCGAGCCGGACGCCGGGGACCCGGGGCAGCCGGGAGGGCAGCAGCTCCTCGTACATCGTCGCCATGCACGCACGGGTGCGCTCGCCCTCCAGCAGGCGGGCCAGGTGCTCGGTGGCGAAGCGGACGTAGAGGCCCGCGAGGTGGCGCTGCCGCTCGGCCGGGGCGGCGGGCTCGTCGTACAGCCAGACGGCGGCGCCGAGCCGCCCGGCGGCCTCGGTGGACAGGGGCAGGGCGTAGCTGGCGGCGTAGCCGAGGCGGGCGGCCACCTCGCGGTGGCGGGGGTCGAGGCCGTCCTCGGCCAGCAGGTCGGCCCGCACGATCTCGCCGTCGCCGCCGGGCAGTCCGGCGGCGGTGTCCAGCAGCGTGCCGTAGGGCATCGCGCTGCGCGGCACGGTCTCGATGTGACCGAGGTCCGAGCGGGCGAGGCCGAGTCCGACGGTGGTGTCGGGGCCCAGTCCGTCGTCCGGCTCCAGCACGAGCAGACCGCGCCGGGCGCCCACGAGGGCGGCGCCGGCGCGCAGCAGCTCCCGGAGCGCGGCCTCCAGCGTGCTGGTGCGGGCGAGGCGCTCGGTGAGTTCGTGCAGGGTCGTCAGGTCGGAGACCCAGCCCGCGAGCCGGTCCTGGAGGAGGGCGCCCGGCGGGTGGGGCGCGGGGGCGGCGCTCTGCCGGTTGGGGGAGGCGGCCGGAGGGGTACCCGGGGCGGTGCTCGCGGGCGCGACAGTGTGTGCGGGTGCGGGGACGGTGGAGTCGATTCCGGCCACTTTCGGCGGGTGAGGGGCGTTCATGGCGTCCGGCTTTCCGACCGGTGCGTATTGCTCAAAAGCATCGCAAACCCCCATGTCATTCTGCGCCGCTAGCAGTGTCTCCACATGTACACGCACTCGTGAGGGGATGTCCAGCATTGTCCTGCTGGGATTCCTGGTGTCAGAGGGGCCGGCGGGGTCTTCCCGTCAACCCCTTGCGGAAAGGCAAAGTTGGCTTGAAACTGCCTCGGGTAACGGCGCATTGCGGTCGACTGGGTTTGCTCCACGGAGCGTCACAGCGGTCGTGATGGGTACGTACTCGGAGAAGGCCAGGGGTGGTTGGGGGCCACCCGGAACCTGGCGACGGACCCGGGCGTCCTATCCACCGACGACCGTGCCCCATCCTCCGTGGTGGAGGCGGAGAGCAAAACGCGCGACGGCAAAACGCCACGCTCCGCCACCCCACGCCACGCCCATGCTTTTGGTAGACGCAGTATGGACGGGGCTGCCGCGGACGCAGCCGATGCTCGGCCCATAGGGGTTCCCCGTGCCTGAAGGCAGGGGTGTGATGCGCCAACAGGTACGCACAGTGAAGTGATCGACACATGGTGTGATGTGGCCCACGGTGTTGCCAGCGGTGCAACGGAAAGGAACGAGCGCTCATGCGCGAGATCCCCGGAAGGCGACGCAGGCTCCTGTCCCAGCGCGGCGGCGAAAGCCCCGAGTCGCTCGGCGCGGCCCTGACCTGCGCGACGCAGTGGCAGTGGCCCGTACTCCCGGGCGTGGCAACGGATCCGCGGCGGCGCGAGGCCTGCGCCTGCCCCGACCCGGAGTGCACGGTGCCCGGTGCGCACCCCTTCGACCCCGGTCTGCTCGCGGCGACCACGGACGCCCGGATGGTGCGCTGGTGGTGGACCAACCGCCCGACCGCGCCGGTCATCCTCGCCACCGGCGGCCGGGCGCCCTGCGCGGTGAGCCTGCCGGCCCTGGCGGCGGCCCGCGCCCTGCACGCCCTCGACCGCGTCGGCATGCGTCTCGGCCCCGTCGTGGCCTCCCCGACGCGCTGGGCCGTCCTCGTCAAGCCGTACTCCATGGAGCAGCTCGGCGAACTGCTCTACGCCAAGGACTTCGTGCCCGGCTCCCTGCGCTTCCACGGTGAGGGCGGCTATCTGGCCCTGCCGCCGTCCGAGACCGGCGCCGGCCCCATCCGCTGGGAGCGCGCGCCGCTGCCCGGCTCCGCCCGGCCGTGGGTGCCCGACGTGGAGGCCGTGGTGGACGCGGTGGTGGAGGCGCTCACTCGTACGGGTGTGAACGCGCCCGAGTTCTAGGGGATCCCGGGCGCGCACGGGACCCGGCGTGCGCCGTGATCGTTATCGTCCCCCCATGCCGCGTCATTCCCAGGGACACGCACGCCGGTCACCGCTGCGCGGTGGTCCGGACCCCCGCAGGCTCCGTCTGCTCGCCCTGACGTCCATCGTCGCCTGCGCCGTCGTGCTGCCGTTCGCCGTGGCCTCGGCGGGCCAGACCGGCGCCCCGGAACGGGCCGCCGGCCGTCCGGCCGGTCCCGCGGCCGGTCCCGCGGCCGGTGACGCCCCCGCCCGGCCGGGCGTACGGCCCGGGCCGCTCGGCGACGACAAGATGCCCCGGGTCACGCCCGGCCGCTCCCCGCTGCTGCTGGGGCTGGGGCCGGCCACCGCCGCCCGCTGCGGCCCCGAGGTCAGCTCGCCGTACGGCGTCGAGGCGCAGACCTGCGTGATGACCCAGGGCGAGGACGCCTGGGCGCGCACCTACTACCGCAACGCCACCGGCGGCCCCCTGGACGCCGCGCTGACCCTCATGGGGCCCGGCGACCGGACCGTGCGGATGCGGTGCGCGCCGGACGGCGACGACGAACCGGTCACGTGCGAGACGCCCCGGGAGCGCCTGCGCGGCATGCCGGCCGTGTACACGGCCGTCGCGGAGTTCGCGCGGCGCGGCGACCGCGGGCCGCTGCTGCTGCGCTCGGGCAGCGGGGGCGGCGCGGCGGAGGGGGCCGGGGAGACCGGCGGCGCGCGGGGATCAGGCCGGGCGGGCACGGGCGGCGCGGAGGCTGCGGACGGGGGCGAAGGGAGCGCCGCGGAGGGCGCGGTCGGTGCCGCCAACCCCTGGGTGGAGACGGGTGGCTGACCGTCGGTCGAGCACAGGCTGCGCTCGGTGAGCGGCGCCGCACATGGAAGGGCCCGGTTGCTGGCGACGGGGGATGCACCAGCAACCGGGCTACTCGAACGGTAACAAGAGATCGGCCGTTCGCAAATTCGATCTCGGCTTTCCGGTCACCGCGTGGGCGGTCTTTCCGGTCACCGACTCGCCTGCTCGCAACGGGAGTTGTGATCGCAGTCACCCGCCGAGCGGAAGTCTCCGGCTGACCGGCCGGTCAGCCGGACACCTCGGTCGGCCGGACACCTCGGTCGGCCGGACACCTCGGTCGGCCGGACACCTCGGTCGGCCGGACACCTCGGTCGGCCGGACACCTCGGTCGGCCGGAGACGTCGGCCGGCCGGAGACGTCGGTCAGCTGAGCGTCACCTGCCGGTTGGTCAGTCCGCCCCGGGCCCGCCGCTCGTCCGCGGTCAGCGGCTCCTCGGCGGCCAGCGCGGCGGCCAGCCGCTCGGCGAACTCGGCGGCCGGCTTCTCCACGTCCTGCGCCCCGACCTCGCCGGGCAGGTCCCACACCGGCACGGTGAGGCCGTGCGCGCGGAAGGAGCCGACCAGGCGGGTGCCCTCGCCGAGGTGGGACCGGCCGGCCGCGTGCAGCCGCGCCAGGGCGTCCAGAAGCCGCTCCTCCGGGTGCGGCATGACCCAGCGCAGGTGGTTCTTCTCCGGCGTCTCGCACCAGTACGCGGCCTCGACGCCCTGCAGGCGCACGGTCGGGATCGCGGCGGCGTTGGCCCGCTCCAGGGAGGCGGTGACCTCCGGCGTGGCGTTCTCCGCGTCCGGCACCCAGAACTCGAAGCCCGTGTGCACCACCGGCTCGAACGGGGCCGACAGGTCGAGCAGGTCCTGCAGCCGGGGGCCGACCGCAGGGGCCCGGCGCCCCTGCACGGGGGTGCCGGGCTCGGCGACCAGCGCCCGCTGGAGGGTGTCGGCGAGGTCGCGGCTGATGTCGCCGGACGCCGTGTCGTTCTGCAGGCCGAGCAGCACGGAGCCGTCGTCGCGGCGCAGCGCCGGCCAGGCCATCGGCAGCACCGTGGCGAGCGTGACCGACGGGACGCCCTCGGGGAGGCCCCCCTTGAGCGTCAGCGCGGCCGTGGCGGCCGGGACCAGCTCGCGCAGGGCCACCCAGTCGCACTCGCCGGGCAGCCCCTCGAACGGCCGCTGCACCAGCTCGGTCACCGCGTGGGCCGCGCCGCGGCCGTGGCAGGCCTTGTAGCGGCGGCCGCTGCCGCAGGGGCACGGCTCGCGCGCACCGACGACCGGGATCTCCTCGTCCGTGACGTGCGGGCGCTTGGCCTTCGTCTGGGGTCGCTTCTTGGCCATCTGGGTGTCTCCCGGTTACGGCTCGTCTCGTACGGGCGGGAGCCTAGCCGTTCCCACCCCCGACGACCGGAAGCTGTGGACGGGGCGGCGCCGTGGGCACCGTGGGGATCACGGAGGCGGACGAGCGGGTGCGTGTCCCCAGGGTGCGGCGCGTGCAGCGGAGCCGGTGCACGCGGCGGGCGGCGCCTGTGTCCGCGCGGCAGGGACGGTGCCTGCGTCCGCGTGATCGGGAATGGCGTCCGTGCCGACGCCGGCCGGGGCGGCTCGTGCGGTGACCGGTGGCGCGAGGCCGCGCTGTGACCGGTGACCTTGGGGCCTGCCGGGGGGGCGAGGGCCGTACCCGGGCGGACGAGTGGGGCCGTACCCGGGCGGGCGAGCGCGCCGGCCGTACCCGGGGTGTGCGCGCCGCGGAGCCCTGGGCGGGCGTGCGAGGCCGGCCGTCCCCGGCCCGTGCCCGTGTCCCTGCCCGTCAGTCGAGATCGTCGAAGGCGTCCGCGAAGTCCATGGCGGGCAGGGCCGACACCCGGGGTGCGGTGATGCGCGTGGCGAAGTCGTCGCGGCGCCGGCCGGCGTCCGGGTCGTGCACGTCGTCGTGGACGACCACCCACACGGTGACCTCGCCGTGCACGTCGTCCCGCACGCCCCAGTCGTCGCAGAGCGCACTGACGATGTTCAGCCCCCGGCCGCCGTGCGCGGTGACCGAGGGGGTGGCCGGAGCCGGGCGGGTCGGACCACCGCCGTCCGTCACCTCGACGACCAGCCGGCCGCCCGCGTCCACGCGCCACGCGGCGCGTACGTCGCCGTCGCCGGACAGGGCCTCGCCCAGGGGGCGGCCGTGTTTGCAGGCGTTGCTCAAAAGTTCGGAAAGGATCAGTACGGCATCATCGATGACCGATTCCGCCACGCCACCTCTGCGCAACTGCTCGCGCATCCGGTGTCTGGCTTCCCCCACGCCCGCAGGGCCATGGGGTACGGCCATGCTCGACGACGTGGGCACCTCCTGTGCCACCACCAACGCCACCCCCGAGACCTCCTTCGCCCCACGCCACGGAGTGGATGCCCCATTGGCCTGAACCGGAAACCGGCCGATCCCTTCCGGCGACGCATTCGGAAACGGCGAACACGAGCCGAACGCGCCGGAGCACTCCTATCAGCATCTGGCGGGATTTCTTCGGTGTGGCCGAAAACGGAGGA
Source organism: Streptomyces sp. NPDC004065 (assembly GCF_044903565.1). NCBI lineage: Bacteria > Bacillati > Actinomycetota > Actinomycetes > Kitasatosporales > Streptomycetaceae > Streptomyces > Streptomyces sp. NPDC004065. The sequence continues at coordinate 90,367 of NZ_JBJDQT010000008.1, forward strand.
TGGTGCAGCGGGCGGCCCCGGTCAAGGCCTGGGACGGCCCACCGCCGATCGCGACCGATCAGCGACCTGAGCGCGACCAATCGGCGACCCGGCCGAGGCCGAACCGACCGTGGCCGATCAGCGGCGGGACGGCCCCGGGCCGACCGGCGACCGGACGGCCCGCGGCCGACCGCGACAGGACCGACCGCGGCCGGTCGGCGACCGACCTGACTGTGGCCGATCGGCGACCGGACCGACCGGCGACCGTCGCCGACCGCCGACCGCCGACCGCCGACCGACCGCACCGCGGCCACGAGGCCCCATGGCCCGATGCCCGATGCCCGATGCCCGATGCCCGATGGCCGCCCGCGCCCGGCTCAGCGGCCCAGCTGGGCCAGCACCGCGCGGGGGCGGTTGGTGATGATGGCGTCGACGCCCAGGCCGACGCACAGGCCGACGTCCTCGGGCTCGTTCACGGTCCACACGTGCACCTGGTGCCCGGCCGCCTTCAGCCGCTCCACATAGGCGGGGTGGGAGCGCGCGATCCGGATCGACGGGCCGGCGATCCGGACGCCCGCCGGCAGCCGTCCGTCCCGCAGCCGGGGCGAGACGAACTGCATCAGGTAGACCGTCGGCAGTGTGGGCGAGGCGGCCCGTACGCGGTGCAGGGAGCGGGCGGAGAAGCTCATCACGCGCACCGGTGACTCCTCCGGGGAGCCCGGGGCGTCCAGGCCGAACCGTTTCAGTAGCATCAGGAGCCGCTCCTCGACCTGGCCCGCCCACCGCGTGGGGTGCTTGGTCTCGATGGCCAGCTCCACCCGGCGTCCGGCGTCGGAGACGAGTTCCAGCAGCCGCTCGAGGGTGAGCACGGAGGTGTCCTCCGGGTCCTCCGGCCGCACCTCCCAGTCGGGCTCCTCGTCCCTGCCCCGCCAGAGGGCGCGCGTCCGCACGGAACCGAAGTCCAGCGCGGCGAGGTCGGCCAGCTCCAGCGCGGATACGGCGCCGCGGCCGTTCGACGTACGGTTGATGCGGCGGTCGTGCACGCAGACGAGGTGGCCGTCCGCGGTGAGGCGTACGTCGCACTCCAGGGCGTCCGCGCCGTCCTCGATCGCCTTGCGGTAGGCGGCCAGCGTGTGCTCCGGTGCCGCCTCGGAGGCGCCGCGGTGCGCGACGACCTGGACGTGTTGCTGCTGCTGCCGTGCATGGGTCACCGCGTCATGGTGCCACCGCGGCGCGGTGTGCGTGACGGCGGACGGGCGTCGACAATGTGTCCGTTTCATGTGAGATGACCTGTATAAAGAATGGCCCCGGACCCACAGCCACCGCTTATGGTGCTCTGACGGCCCGTGGGAAAAGCTGTTGGCATACACCTGATACGTCTGCACCTGCACAGCTGGAGCACGCCGGGTCGGCGGCAGGCATGAGCGAGCGTGACCGAGTGCGACCGAGTGCGACCGACAACGACAGCCGTGGATCGAGGAGAAAAGCTGTGAGCACCGAGAACGAGGGCACCGCGGTACCCCCGGCCCCGTCCGCACCTCCCGTGCCGGTGGAATCCCCCGCAGCCTCCCCCCAGCCGTCCGCTCCGCAGGGCGGCGGCACACCCACGCCCCCGCCCCCCGGCACGCCGCCGCACACTCCCGGTACGCCGCAGCAGGACACGGCCTCCTTCGGCGCGCCCGCGGCCCACGCCTCCGCGGGCGGCCCGGCCGGGCCCGGCGGACCGCAGGGTCCCGGGGGCCCGCAGGGCCCGGGCTCGCCGGCCGACGGCTCCTGGCCGCCGCCGGCCCCCGCCATGCCCTCCTACGCGGGCGGCGGCAGCGGTGCGGGCGCCGGTTCCGGCTGGGGCACGGCGTACCAGCAGCCCGCGCCGAAGCCGGGCGGCCGGCGCGGCGGCCTGGTCGCCGCGGTGCTGGTCGCCGCGCTGGTGGCCGGCGGGCTGGGCGGCGGCATCGGCTACACCCTCGCCAGGAACGACGACACCGGCTCCACCACCGTCGCCGCCTCCGACACGGGTGCCGCCCAGGTCAAGCGCGACCCGGGCTCCATCGCGGGCGTGGCCGCCCGGGCGCTGCCGAGCACGGTCACCATCGAGGCCGAGAGCGACAGCGGCCAGGGCGGCACCGGCACGGGCTTCGTCTTCGACAAGCAGGGCCACATCGTCACCAACAACCACGTGGTGGCCGAGGCCGTCGACGGCGGCAGGCTCACCGCCACGTTCCCCAACGGCAGGAAGTACGACGCCGAGGTCGTCGGCCACGCGCAGGGCTACGACGTGGCTGTGATCAAGCTCAAGAACCCGCCCTCCGACCTCAAGCCGCTCCCGCTCGGCGACTCCGACAAGGTGGCCGTCGGTGACGAGACGATCGCCATCGGCGCCCCCTTCGGCCTGTCCAACACGGTGACGACGGGCATCATCAGCGCCAAGAACCGGCCGGTGGCCTCCAGCGACGGCAGCTCCGGCAGCAAGGCGTCCTACATGAGCGCCCTGCAGACCGACGCGTCCATCAACCCGGGCAACTCCGGCGGCCCGCTCCTGGACGCCCGCGGCGCGGTGATCGGCATCAACTCCGCGATCCAGTCCACGGGCAGCGGTGGCCTCGGCGGTACCGGCCAGTCCGGCTCGATCGGCCTGGGCTTCGCCATCCCGATCAACCAGGCCAAGTACGTCGCCCAGCAGCTGATCAAGACCGGCAAGCCCGTCTACGCCAAGATCGGGGCCTCGGTCTCCCTGGAGGACTCGACCAACGGCGCCAAGATCACCGACCAGGGCGTCAGCGGGTCGGCCGCGGTGGAGGAGGGCGGCCCGGCCGCCAAGGCGGGCCTCAAGCCCGGTGACGTCATCACCAGGCTGGACGACCGGGTGATCGACTCCGGTCCGACCCTCATCGGCGAGATCTGGACCCACAAGCCCGGGGACAAGGTCACGATCACCTACGAGCGCAACGGCAAGGAACACAAGGCCGACCTGACCCTGGGCGCCCGGATCGGCGACAGCAGCTGACGAACCGGGCCGCCGCCCGCACGGGCGGCCCCGAACCCGAGCTCCCCCAGGCGCTACGCTGTACCCGCTCCGCCCCGGCCGACGGGCGAGCGAGGTGGGTTGCCCGAGCGGCCTAAGGGAACGGTCTTGAAAACCGTCGTGGCGTGAGAACGTCACCGTGGGTTCGAATCCCACCGCCTCCGCAGGTCAGAGACGTGCTGGTCAGAAGGGGTGTCCCCAGTGAGGGGGCACCCCTTCTGCATGGAGGGTGTCTCACCTTGATCCGGCTCTGTCGCGTTGTGGATCAGTGCGTGTGGACCAGGCGTGGACCAAGATGGCGCCCGTATCAGCCCCTCACCAGGCACTCCTTGGAGTCCTGGGACTCATTCATACATGCGAAAGTCGCCTTGCGAAGGACTGCTGCAACGCAGTCTTCCCCGTCCCGCCTGCCGAGGGGGAGCGGTGGCGGGCGGGGAAGATGGGACGCGGACTCACTACGCAGTCTCAGAGGCGAGGACGGCCGTTGTAGCGTGGTACAGCCTTACGGCCGGGCTACAAGAGCTCCATGGGTTGGCCGTCACACGGTCGCGGGCTCCTCGGCGTTGGCGAGCAACGGAAGACTCTGACGCACGCGTTCGGCCGGCGACATCGGTTGTGTCCTCGTGGCTTCGTCCCAGTAGCCGTCCTTCGTGTGCTTCATCAGAACGTGCCAGAGGTGGGGCATGACCGACTCCGGTGTCGGGCCGAGACCGGTGTCGTAGTCTCCGGTCGTTACCGAGGTTATCTCTTGCGGCGGGATGATGTAGTGGCCGTCTTCCCTCAAAGTCCTCAAATTCCTCTGAACGGCCGCGCTCTCCCACATAGAGGGGTTCATAGCAGGGGCGAACACTATTGGCCCACGTGATGCCACGATTGCAGTGGACAGAAGGTCATCCGCGATGCCGTGTGCGGCCTTGCCGAGGATGTTCGCGGAAGCAGGCAGCACCAGAAAGAGATCTGCCCAGCGAGTGGCCGTGATGTGAGGACTCTTGGACTGAGGATTTCCCCAGATGTCGGTAATGACCGGAACATCGGTGTGCAGTTCCACCGTCTTCGGGTTGACCATGTCGCAGGCGGACTGCGTCATGATGACACGGACTGATGTCGCGAACTCTCTCCGGAACTGTGCGAGGTACCCGCCGATCTGAGCGCAATGAATCGATCCGCTGATCCCGATCAGAAGCTTTTCGCAAGGCAGGGCAGTACTCATCGATATCCTCTTCGGCGGTTTCGAGTAATTGGCTAGCCGGACAAATCCTCTGGTCGGCTCCCATGATGCAGATAAGCAAGATGGGAGGCGACCCCGAATCTGGGCGTCACCTCCCATCTAGGCGGCTGATTAGCAGCCGTAGTTGTTGAGCTTGCGCTCGCGCTTGCTGTCGGTCTTCGACGTCGCGATCCAGGTCATGGTGGCACCCCCTTCGGTAATCAGGCAGGTCGACTGAAGTCAACCTGAGCGACCATTGAAACGGCAGGGCGGAACTTTTGCAGCACCGACCTACCGAGCTCTTATGCTGTGGCGGACGGCTTGATGAACAGGCTCTCTGCGCGGATGAGCTTCAAGGTGTCGCCAATGGTGTGCTTGGACTTGGGGCACTCGGCTTCACCCTCATCCATCCACTCCTTGGGACAGATCGCGCCGTGACACGTCGGGCTGAAGTAGCAAGAAACACATTTCTTGCCCGTGTCCATGCCGTTGGTCTCTGTCCACAGCGCCATCTTCCGCCAGTCCAGATCCATGGTGCCGTCGCTGTGAAGCTGCCCCACGATGTTTCGGTCGTGGTAGTCCAACTCGACAGTGCACTTGTAGACCTTGCCGTCAGATCCGATGACGAAGGAGCGTGGATTGGCCGCGTAGCAAATCGCACCACTGGGGCGCAACATGTCGATACCGTGCGCGTCCCGGAAGCCGGCGTCCAGAGCCAACTTCTTGGCTTCGATAAGGGATCGCAGCATGGGCCTACCCTCGCAGACGCTCAGGCTTGCGTCGTTCTCTCCGCCCCAGCGTCCAATGGGCTGCAGTTCGGTCACGAACCGTTCATCCCCGCCGAATTCACTCTTGAGCATTTCATAGAACTCGGCCACCCGAGGGATGTTTCCGGGGTCGAAGTTGTAGCGGATGGCCACTTCAAAATCGTGATCAGAACTGTGCAGATAGCGCAGGTTCTCCATGATGCGCGCGAAGGTCTTTTCGCCGTTCGCGCCTACGCGGCGTTCGTCGTGATCGTGCTCCACCCCATCCAGCGAGATCTGGAAGTTCTTGAGTCCGAGCGGAATGATTCGGTCAGCGTATTCGGGTGTGAGCTCGTATCCATTGGTTGTAGCGGCGCACTGGAAGGTGGCACCCACACGTGCAGCATACTGCTGACAGTGCTCAGTGATTTCCGCTACGACGTCGCCGGCGATCAGCGGTTCCCCGCCGAACCAGGAGACTGTCAGTTGCTCCAGCCCTTGCTGTGACTCAACGAACTTCTTGACTCCGTTCCTGATGTCCGGAGTCATCTCGCCGCGTAGGAATGCCTCGTAGCAGTAGACACAGCGGAAATTGCATTGCTCCGTCGGCATGATGATCAGTTCAAGGCTTCGATCCGTGTAGCGACGGATGTAGTTCTCGTGCACGATTGCCGACTCATCGGTCCCCTGGAGCACGAGAAATCCGCCCTGTTCCAGATCACTGAGAATTCCGCTCAGGGGTCCCTCGGTAACGGTGTCGCGAAGCAGGGCCTTTCGTGCCGATTCTGCGTTCTCTTGAGCGACCACCCCGACTGCGCCGGTGCGTGCGCAGTACAGAATCAGCGAGCCATCATCGTCGTGAGAGAGGCTGAGGAACCGGGACGGGACATAGCGGGTCTTGTTCTGCCTATCTCCCATCGAGGGGCCTCCGATAGTGGCGTCCGGCTGGTTACGAGGAATACGGAAGCAGAAGGCAGAGGGAGGAGTCAACGGCTTTCGAGGGAGAAGTTTATTGTCCAATTACCCGGACAGGGTTCCAAGGAATTGGACAATAAATTGAGTTTCTGCAGGTCGCCGATGTTCCCATGGCTTCTCGGCCGGACAGCCTGTCGCGCTCCCCGGTGGCACGGGGCCGGGCCACCGGCGATCGTCGCCGGTCGCGCTTAGAGCGAGTGGTGAGAGCGAGCAGGGGATAGCCGGCCCAAGGGGCCAGTTGCCTCGATGCCGGCCAAACGACTTCGCGCCACGCCCCGTTCCCGGGCCGGACCATCAGCAGAAATCGGCCACGGTTGGCACCCAAGGAGCAGCACCTCTCCGGCCCGCGGAGCGGGGCAAGGTCAGGGTGTAGGGCAGGGCTGGGGGGGATCGGGATCACGCCAAGATGCGGAGGCCACGTACCTAATCGGCTGAGCACGTGTGCACGATGAGCCTCGCAACCAGCTATCGAAAGCTCTGTCGAGAGGTCTATCGACAACGGGGTGGGATGATGCAGGAAGGCGCGCTTGTCGGCGTCAGTGGTGCGGCGAAGATCCTCGGGACTACAGCCGACGCGGTGTACAAGCTCATCTACCGGGGTCGGTTTCCTGACCCCGACGCGTTGGTCGACGGGCGCCGATGTTGGTACCCCGCCACGATCCGCACGTACGCGAGAAGCGAGTCTCGGCGAGGCCCTGGCCGTCCGCGGTCCGCCCCGTCAGGACGTCCGGCTTCTGCACCGCGGACCGCCCCATCTGCCCCTTTCCACGTCGAGACCCAGCGATCGGCTCCACGTACTGCATGGGGCGACTCAAAGAGCCGGGCCTTCAGATTCCTCGACTGATGACATAAGCGGCGCGGGCAGGACCTGGCCATGGTATGCCGTGGTGTCAGACGGGTCCGACCGCAGTCGAGCCCGTCGAGTAAGGAGGTACCCGGCGGCCAGTGCGACGTTGACGGTCATGAGGGCGAGAAGGATGCGGTAATCGACCACCGCCAGCAGCATGGCTCCCACCCCGATTGCTGTGATCTGCGGTACGCCGTTGAGCATTTCGCATGCCGAATAGACTCGCCCCTGCAGGTGGTTGGGCGTTGATCGCTGCAGCAGGCTGAAAACCCCAATGGTGATGCACGGAAGGCTCAAGCCGAACGCCAACTCTCCGGCGAGAACCGGCAGCAGCCAGGGCAGTGTTTGAAGCGGAAGCCCGAGACACAAGACCACCATGCCGCCAGCCGTCAGTGCTGTTTCACCTGCGCGACGGATCACGGCTGGGGCAATGACGCTGCCGAGGATGCCACCAACACCCATGGCTACGGTGAGGACACCGACGAACTCGGGCGGCCGGTGCAGCCCATCGTCGACAACGGCATACAGCACGCCCTCGCTCAACCCCAGGGTGATCGAAGAAAGACCATAAGCGAGGACGATCTGACGCAGTGCCGCGGTTCTTACGATGTGTCGGGCCCCGGCAGCTGCCTCAGTACGCCACCGTTGCCCCTTTGAAGCCGTCTGGTTCTCACGGACTCTGAGCATGATGAGGGTCGCCACCGCGACCAACAGCGCACCTGCGTCGAGCAGGATGACGGCCCTGGGGCCCACGGCAGCGAAGAGGCTTGCTCCGGTCAACGGTGCGATGAGGCGCAGTCCCTCCCTCGTTCCGCGTAAGGCGCTGTTGCCCACGGGCAGGAGGTGCTTCGGCAGGATGGTTACGAGTAGCGCTGACCCCCCTGAGTTCAGCACAGTGGAAGCAGCTCCGAGAACTCCCATGACCAGGAAGATGAGCCACAACTGGTTGCGGCCGTTTACGAGGAGGAGCGACAGGAGAGCGGCGGCGCACGAGCCGTTGGTCACTATCAGCAGCGTTCGGCGTCGATAGCGATCGACGAGTATCCCGGCGAGCGGGCCGAGGAGTTGTGGCGCGGCCATGGTGAGAATCAGAAGGCCGGTGAGCGAAGTGCTGCCTGTCAGGCTCTTGACCCACACCGCTGCGGCGATCCATAAGGCGTTGTCGCCGAACATGGACAGTGCCTGGCCGGCAAGGTATAGCCGGGCATCGCGGATTTTCAGAAGTTCACGCATCGTCGGTCTCCTCAAAGTCGGAGGGCCGTTCGATGGGAAAGCCGACCACAAGGACCTCTACGGGAAGACAGCTCGACGATTTTCGGTTCGGATCGGCCAACGCCGCGCGGTAGCGCATCAGGACCGCCAGCAGCTCGTTGTTGAGCGCCTTCAACTCGTCCGGTGTGGCGAACAACATGGTCCTGGTGGTGTCGGCAGCCTTCTGCCAGGCGGAGGGATACCGGTCCCTGGTCTCCATCCATGCGCGCAGCCGAACCAGCGACTGATCTTCGATCAGTCGGGCCAGCCTCTTGGCGGTCTCCGCTGTACGAGGGTCGTCGGCCGCTTGGGAATAGGAGATGCCCAAGTGAGTGAGTCGCCAGGGGCGACGGCGGCCCGGTCCGTGCCCCGCCTCCTCGACGAATCCATACTTCGCTAGCTGCCGTAGATGGAACGAGCACGTCGTTGCAGACGCTCCGATGGCATCGCCGGCCTCTGTAGCGGTCAGGGGCCCGTTCGTCGTCAGCGCTTCCAGGACGGCGATCCGGACAGGGTGAGTCAGGGCCCGCAGGGCCATGGGGTCGCTGACTTCGAGTAGCCCTTGGTGCAAGGGCATCGGTGCTGCGGCCTGCGCGTCGGGTGCGCGCGAGGCATCTTCGAGAGACATCTCTCAATAGTGCTCTCTCGACAGAAGGTTGGCAATAGCGAGAGGAGTTCATTCCTCGGGCCGTGAACGTCCCCTTCCCCGTTGGCAGTCGAGAGCCTATCCGCGTTGCGGGGGCGCCCGGCGGGCTCATCGGTCGATTGATCGATGAGCCCGGCCCCGCTCCGTCAACCTCCTCTTTGCGCCTCTCCGCCCTCTTCTTCCGCCTTCAGCGCTCGTTCGATCTGCTGGTTCGCGTGCTGCTGGTTGCGGTGGATGGCTTTGGCGTAGAAGCGGAACAGGACCGCGATGCTATGGCCTGCCCGGCGCGCGACCTCGGCCGGCGAGACGCCGGACTCAAGCCAGAGCGAGACGCCCGCGTGGCGCAGGGAGTACGGCACGTCAGCCAGCGGTGAGGCAGCCTCGGACTCTGTCAGCACCGCGAGCCGGGCCGCCTTCCAGACCTCTCCGTACTCCTTGGACAGGAGGTGGCCACCCTGGGACGCACGGAACAGCCGACCATCTGCGGCCGTGCCGAACTCCTTGATGTGCTGGTTGCGTCCAGGGAAGTGGTGTACGGGTTCGACCTGATCCGGGGGTTTGCTCCGGCATCGGGATGGCGCCCGCATAGACGAACGGCCACCGGCTGATCTTTCAAGACGACCAAGTCTTTGAAGGAGATCAGCACGATGACCGCACCCGACAGTCTGCCCCTGCACGCCCTCGTGGAAGACAATCTCGCCTCGGCGAGTCCGGACCTGCTGCGCGCGATGGTCAAGACGTTCGCCGACGCAATCATGTCGGCGGAAGCCGACGCGCTCTGCAACGCCGAATACGGGCAGGTCAGCGAGGAACGCGTCAACCATCGCAACGGCTATCGCCCGCGGGAGTGGGACACCCGCGCCGGGACCGTCGAACTCGCCGTCCCCAAGCTGAGGCAGGGCAGCTACTTCCCGCACTGGCTGCTGGAACGACGTCGCCGGGCCGAGCAGGCCCTGATCTCGGTGGTGGCCACCGCCTACCTGCTTGGCGTCTCCACCCGCAGAGTCGAGAAGCTCGCCGAGTCCCTCGGCGTCACCCAGCTGTCGAAGTCCCAGGTCAGCGCAATGGCCAAGCATCTGGACGAGCAGGTCGCAGCCTTCCGCAACCGGCCCCTGGACGCCGGGCCGTATGCGTTCGTCTGGGTCGACGCGCTCACACAGAAGGTCCGCGAGGGCGGCCGGATCATCAACGTCCACGCGCTGATCGCGGTCGGCGTCAACGCCGACGGCCACCGCGAGATCCTCGGCCTGGACGTCGCCACCGCCGAGGACGGCGCCGGCTGGCTCGCCTTCCTGCGTTCTTTGATCGCCCGCGGCCTGTCCGGTGTCCAGCTCGTCATCTCCGACGCCCATGCCGGCCTCGTTGACGCCATCGGCATGGGCAGGACTGCGCCGCAGAGCGGCGGGCGTGCGTTCAGCGGTAGAGCTCCAGTTGGGCGATGGACCCGCCCCGCGCCGGGGGGAACCAGGAAAGACGCGGGGGCGGGGGTCATCGGGACATGCGCCGCCCTCTGGGTCGGCGATGGCGGCCCGTCCCCGCCGGGGAGTGGGGTGGGCACCGGGCGGGGACGGGGGCTTGCGGGGGTGCCGGGCGGCGCGTAGGCAGTGGATACACCCGGAGGGAGTACCGGGCGTCGTAGTCCGTCACGGTGAACAGGAACGGGCGGCCCGTGGCGAGGGCGCGTAGCGCGTGCTCGTACGCCTGCTCACTGTCGGCCCACGCGCGCAGTTCGGCATCAGGGCGAGGCACGTCCGGTCCTGCGGCGGTGAGCGGCGCATCCCGGAGGAATACGGCCTCAGGGTCGGGGGACAACAGCCCTGCGAGGCGGAGTGCTTCGGCGCGTAGCCAGCGGGCGGCGAGGCGCGGGGACCGGCCGCGGTAGGTGGCGAGCAGAACCTCGCGGGTGCCGCTGAGGTCGTGGGCGGTCGCCTCACAGCGGAAGGCGATGGGCGACCGCATCGGGGGACGTGCGGAGGCCGGCGGAGCGAGCATCAGCACGGCCGGGCTCACCGCTCATGCTCCCGAACCGATTTCCACTCCTGCTCCTGAGCCGATTTCCGCGCCCCGATCAGCTTGCCGACCTGGCCGTAGTACAGCTCAACTTGCGCCGGAGTGAGAACGAGCATCGTCTCGCAGGCGCCGCCGTCCTCGTAGTGCACGGTGACCGGCAGTGCGGCCTGCTGTGCGCGATGGTCGTAGACGGCGTCCCGCTGCATGGGGGTGACATGCGTGACCGGGACGGGCACTGGGCGCAGGGTCTTTCCGTCGGACCTGGCCCGCCAGTCCTCACCACCGCCAGGCGGGCGCAGTTGGTACGACGCGGAGCTGTCGCTCGGCAGGGCGACGCACACCCCGATCTTCCCGCCCTTGGCGAGGTCGAGGGCGAGGTCACCGAGGCGGGGGTGAAACGGGGCGCCAGGGATTAACTCGGCGCCCCGCGCGGGGAGTTGCTTCGAGGTCTCTTCGGCCATGCCCCGAAGCTATGAAGATCTCCCGGGTCGAATATGAACCGCAGGAATACGACCCTCATCCGTCGAGGTGGAAGCGGTCTGACATGCGGCGCAGCTTCTCGCGGGTGCTCGCGCGCTCGGCGTACACGATGCTTCGCAGGGTTGACCGGGCGATGGGGTGATTGCGGACGAGCTGGGGGGCGATGCGCTCGGCCTTCTCCAGTTCCTTCAGCGCCTTGTCGCGGTTCCCATCCCACAGCCAAGCGCGAGCCAGGTCCATGTGGTGATGCCCTTGACGGGAGTTGGGAAGCGACTCGACCAGTTCCTTGCTCGTGCGCCGGTTTATCGACAGCGCCTCCCGTTGCTCATGCATCTCCAGAGCGACGCTGATCGCATGGATCTGCACGTTGCCCGGCGAGAAGGTGAGGCTGTGGCGGTCGTAGACCGGAGGGCCGACGGCCTCTGTCATCCGCTTGGCTGCACTCCGCGCGTGCTTGATCCGGTCCTTCGCTTCGGCCTTGCGACCGCTCCGGGCAGCCGAGACTGCCGCGCGCAGTTGCAGTGACCCCCACGCGCGCACAGCCAGCGGCTCACCCTGGTCATATTCCTGCTGCACGGTGCGAATCGCCTTGTCGGACAGGGCAATGGCGTCTTCCCAGTCGGCCGTGGCCCACATGTCCCAGACACGCATCCAGTCGGCGACCGCAGGCATGACAGAGTCGCCGGACAGCCGGGCAGACCAAGCAGCCCGCTCACACGCCATGGCGATCAGCTCAGGGTGTCCAAGGGCGTGCGCAGAGGTGTGGGCGAACTTGCAGCACACGGCGTAGATGGCGAACGCCTCTTCCCGCTCATGCCCCGTGGAGACTTCGGCGAGGGCGCGTGCCTCACGGAACAGGTCGGGGAGAACTTCCATGATCGCCACGTTGGCGGCAGCGTCACGCAGGAGGTGAAGGCGAGTGGTTTCCTGCCAGAGCTGGCGGGCAGGCCGGGGAGTTCCGTCGAAGACGGGGGCGAGGTCGTAGCGGCGCAGCTCACGCATGATCGCTGCGGCGGAGACCTGCCACTGATTCTCGGCCGGGGAGCTGTTGTACGGCCGCCCGATCAGGTCGTTCGGGTGTACGTGCAGCTCCGAGGCCAGCAGGTTGAGCAGGCCGACACGGTCTAGCTCGATGTGTCCGCGTTCCATCTTGGAAACCCACCCTTGGGTCTTGCCCAGGGCGGCAGCGAGGTCAGCTTGCGTCATGCCGAGGCGGAGCCGTGCGCGGCGTGCGCGACGGCCGATCTCTTCGGCTTCTTCCAGCATCAGCGCGCCCCCCTATCGGTGAGGCGCCGGCGGTCCAGGGGGCGGCGAGGCATCGTGCTCCATCCGTCGGGGCTTCTACCCTTGACGGTACCCAGGCCGCGTGCCGCGTGTGGAGTTCTCCAGGTCACGAAGTGCCCGGCAAGGGCGCCAGTGGACCCCGTGTGGACCATGGAGCCCGCGCGGCGCACGAGCCCGGTACTCTGTAGCCGTTCCGCCGCTGGTAGGCGGGACGGAGGTGGGTTGCCCGAGCGGCCTAAGGGAACGGTCTTGAAAACCGTCGTGGCGCAAGCCACCGTGGGTTCAAATCCCACACCCACCGCATGAGCGAACGGCCCCTGACCAGGATTGATGGTCGGGGGCCTTCTCTATGCGCGGTGTCTGCCAGTGACCGTGGCTGCCGTGAGTTCCCGGTCTGCCGGGCAGGGGTGGGGCACGGGCTTCAGCCGCCCAGGCACTCCGAGCAGCCGGAGCGAGCCGATCGCACTGCGGTCGCCCGCATCCCAAGATGACCAACGGGACCACCCTCAGGTCGACCTCGACCTCATGTTTTGCTCAACTGACGTGGTAGAAAAGACAGTTGCTCCCTAGGGTCAACCCTGGCGGTCGACGGGGCCGCCTTCATCCGGAGAAACACCGCGGCTGGTCTACAAGGGCCGCGAGACGTGGCACGGGAAAAGCTGATGCGCAGCGCAGGGATCGTTCTGCTGGTGGTATCCGCCGCTGTGGTGTCCGGGTGCAGCGGCGGGAAGAGTACGTCGCCTTCTCCGAGTGCCTCGAAGGCGGCGCTGGTGTCCGATCCGGACAATCCTGAGAAGGGCGCCAAGAAGCCGGGCCGGCTGGGTCCGGGGACGGTGAAGCTGCCCGTGGCCGCGGATCGGATTGCCGCATTGTCCGTGCGGTATGACTGTCTCGGTCCCTCGGGTGGTCTGAAGGTCAGCAATGGGACAGCGCTGCGCGCCGGGATCGAAGTGTGTGACGACAGCGCCACCTACGGTGCCTCGATGAAGGCGAAAGACCTGGATGGCCGGAAATTCGGCGGCACGGTCAAGGTCGAGGTCGACAAGCGGACGCGGTGGCGCGTTTCCGTCAGCATCACCGACAAGGACGGCGTCAAACAGACCGTCCATAGCTGAGCCCGACTCTGTCGGGGATCTTGGAGCTGCCCGGTGCGTCGGCGTGACTGGCGGGCATGCTCGGCCGTCGGCATGTTCCCCTGCCGTGCCCGGGTCAGTCGTTGATGCCCGACAGGAACCGTCGGCGCGGCGGCGCACGGTCTCACGTGTCGAGGACGGCGGCGACGGCCTCGATCTCGACGAGTTGGTCCTGGTACCCGAGCACAGTGACGCCCATCAGGGTGCTGGGAACGTCGTGATCGGCGAACGAGTCGCGGACCACCTTCCAGGCGGTCACCAGATCCTCGCGCCGGGCCGACGCGACGAGAACCCGCGTACTGATGACGTCCTGGAGCGACGCGCCGGCGGCGGCGAGGGCGGTGCGCATGTTCTCGACGGCCTTCCGTGCCTGCCCCGCGTAGTCCCCGACCGCTGCGGTGGAGCCGTCGTCGTTCAACGGACACGCCCCGGCGAGGAAGACCAGGCGTGCCTCGGCGGGCGCCGTGGCCGCGTAGGCGTACTCGGCGACGTCGGACAGGGCGGCCGAGCGGATCAGAGTGATGGCACGAGCCATGGTGGTCGGGTCCTTTTCCCTCGGGTGCTGAGGGGGCCATCGTGCCCACAGCCCCTCGCCGCCCACCTCTTCTTTTTGGCGGGCCGCCCCCCCTCTCCGGCCTCCCCCGGCGGCGTGCCTACGGCCGGTGGCCCGTCAGGCGGGCCGCGGAGGCGATGGTGGCGCGGGCCTCGCGTTCCGTCAGGCCGGTGGTGCGCGCCGCGCCGACCAGGGGGTCGACCAGGGCGGGGCCGATGCCGTCCTCGTAGGCGCGGCAGGCCGCCCAGAACAGGCGCGTGTTGCGCTGGCCCTCGTGCGCGGCGAGGACGAACTGGACCAGGCCCTGCCCGTGCCGGCCCGCCGACGACGGCACGGGGTGGTGCGCTGCGCGGGGCGGTGGCAGGAGCAGGCGCAGCAGGGACGGTGGGCAGGGGGCGGGCGCGAGGCGGGCGGTGCCGGGGGCGGTGGAGTAGACGCCGTGGTCGGTGCGGGAGCCGGGGCCGACCAGGTAGCCGCCGGCGCCGCGGATGTCGATGCCGGGGGCGAGGCGGCCGGCGGAGTTCGGGACGACGACGTCCGGCGGGCCGCTCAGCCAGAGATGGCGGCCGCCGCTCGGGGTGAGGACGACGACCGTGGCGGGGATCGTGAACAGGTGGCGCAGGGCGATCTCGCGCAGGGCGGCGGGGGCGTCGGAGCCGCTCTTGGTGTCGAGGTCGACGCCGATCAGGTGGTGCGGCGGCAGTCCGCAGGCGATGCCGTAGCCGGTGGCCCAGGGGGCGGCGGCGAACATCTCGCGGATGCGGGCGGGGTCGGTGGAGGCGTCGTACACACCGTGGCCGAAGCGGCCGCACTCGCCGTGGCAGGGCGGCCCGCCGGCCGGGCCGGTGCCGGTGGCGTCGCGGTGGGGGGAGCGCAGGGCCGGGAGCTTCGTCCGGGACAGCGGGATGACGGCCAGTCCGCGTTCGGCGGCGGACAGGGCGTGTGCGAGGGCCAGCGTCGTGGCCTGCCGGTCGATGGTGGCCATGGTTCTATGTTCGTACTAGTGTTCGAAAAAGGGAAGAGGGGTGGCCGGGTGGCTCGCCCGGGCGGCCCGCCGGGACGCTACGACGCCCCGACGCCCCGACGTCCGCCCCCCTTTCACCGACGCCCCCCTTCCCCGGCGGCCCCCCTTCCCCGGCCATCCCGGCCATCCCGGCCGCCCCGGCCGCCCCGCCACCCCGGCCAACCCGCAGGGGGCCGGGGGTGCTTCGTCCACCTCCAGTAGGTGGGGCGGGCCTCACCCGTACAACCTGAGGGGGACTCCGCTTCGGGACCTGCGGCCGATCCGCCGGGGCGGGTGCCGCTCCTAGCGTTGAGGCATGACCACACCCGTGTGCACCGGCGCGTCGGCCGCCGCCGTACCGGCGGCGCAGAGCCCGGCGTATCCGTCGTTCACGTCGTACGTGCGGGCCCGCCGGCCGGTGCTGCTGCGCACCGCCCGGTCGCTCACCGCCAACGCCAGCGACGCGGAGGACCTGCTGCAGACCGCGCTCACCAAGACCTACGTGGCCTGGGAGCGGATCGAGGACCACCGGGCGCTCGACGGCTATGTCCGCCGTGCGCTGCTGAACACCCGCACCTCGCAGTGGCGCAAGCGCAAGGTGGACGAGTTCAGCTGCGAGGAGCTGCCCGAGCCGGAGCCCGTGCCCGACGCCGCGGACCCCGCGGAGCGGCAGGCCCTGCGCGACGCCATGTGGCGGTCGGTCATGAAGCTGCCCGCGCGGCAGCGGGCCATGGTCGTCCTGCGGTACTACGAGGACCTCTCCGAGGCGCAGACGGCCGAGGTGCTCGGTGTGTCCGTGGGCACGGTGAAGTCGGCGGTCTCCCGGGCGCTCGGCAAGCTCCGGGAGGACCCCGAGCTGGGTCTCGTGCGCTGACCGCGGCCCGCCGCCGCCCCTCCCGACCGGAAGGTCGGTGCAGAAGGTCACGTGATCGATCGTCCGCCCCTAGTGACATACCGCTCGGTATGTGCGCAGAATCAGCGGCATCCCTTACTACCGCGCAGGCAATGCCGCCCCGGGAGGACGCCGTGCTGAGCACCATGCAGGACGTACCGCTGCTGATCTCGAGAATCCTGACCCACGGGTCGACGATCCACGGATCCTCACAGGTGATCACCTGGACCGGCGACAGCGAGCCGCACCGCCGCTCCTTCGCCGGGATCGGCGAGCGCGCCGCCCAGCTGGCGCACGCCCTGCGCGAGGAACTCGGCGTCGCCGGCGACGACCGGGTCGCCACCCTCATGTGGAACAACGCCGAGCACGTCGAGGCGTACTTCGCCATCCCGTCCATGGGCGCGGTCCTGCACACCCTGAACCTCCGCCTGCCCGCCGAGCAGCTGGCGTGGATCGTCAACCACGCGGCCGACCGGGTGATCATCGCCAACGGCTCCCTGCTGCCGCTGCTCGCCCCGCTGCTGCCGCACCTGAAGACGGTCGAGCACGTCGTCGTCACCGGCCCCGGCGACCGCTCCCTGCTGGCCGACGCGGGCCCGGTCCGGGTGCACGAGTACGAGGACCTGATCGCCGGCCGGCCGACCGCCTACGACTGGCCCGAGCTGGACGAGCGCCAGGCCGCCGCCATGTGCTACACCTCCGGCACGACCGGCGACCCCAAGGGCGTGGTCTACAGCCACCGTTCGATCTACCTGCACTCCATGCAGGTCAACATGACCCAGTCGATGGGGCTGACGGACCAGGACACCTCGCTCGTGGTCGTCCCCCAGTTCCACGTCAACGCCTGGGGCCTGCCGCACGCCACGTTCATGACGGGCGTGAACCTGCTGATGCCGGACCGCTTCCTGCAGCCCGCCCCGCTCGCCGAGATGATCGAGGGCGAGCGGCCCACCCACGCCGCCGCCGTCCCCACCATCTGGCAGGGCCTGCTCGCCGAGCTGACCGCCCGGCCGCGCGACGTCTCCACCCTGACCCAGGTCACCATCGGCGGCTCGGCCTGTCCGCCCTCCCTCATGCAGGCGTTCGACAAGCTCGGCATGCGGGTCTGCCACGCCTGGGGCATGACGGAGACCTCCCCGCTCGGCACGGTGGCCCGTCCCCCGGCCCACGCGGTCGGCACGGACGAGGAGTTCGCCTACCGCCTCACCCAGGGCCGCTTCCCGGCCGGCGTCGAGGCCCGCCTCACCGGCCCCGGCGGCGAACGCCTGCCCTGGGACGGCGAGTCGGCGGGCGAGCTGGAGGTCCGCGGCCCGTGGATCGCCGGCGCCTACTACAACGGGCCCGACGCCGAACCCCTGCGCCCCGCCGACAAGTTCAGCGAGGACGGCTGGCTGAAGACCGGGGACGTCGGCACCATCAGCGCCGACGGCTTCCTCACCCTCACCGACCGCGCCAAGGACGTGATCAAGTCCGGCGGCGAGTGGATCTCCTCGGTCGACCTGGAGAACGCGCTGATGTCCCACCCGGCCGTGGCCGAGGCCGCCGTGGTCGCCGTGCCGGACGAGAAGTGGGGCGAGCGCCCGCTGGCCACCGTCGTCCTCAAGGACGGCGCCACCGCGGACTTCGAGACGCTGCGCGCCTTCCTCCTGGAGGAGGGGAAGATCGCGAAGTGGCAGCTCCCGGAGCGCTGGACGGTCATCGAGTCGGTCCCGAAGACCAGCGTCGGCAAGTTCGACAAGAAGGTGCTGCGCCGTCAGTACGCCGAGGGCGAACTGGACGTCACGCAGCTGTGACGGCCGCCTGACCCGGACCGGGGCGGCCGGCCACGGTTCGGGGCGACTGGTCAGGTCCGGGTCGACCGGCCCGGCCACGCCCGACCGGCCCGGCCACGCCCGACCGGCCCGGCCACGCCCGACCGGCCCGGGCCGCCGCCGTAGCCGTACGCCCCCGCCCGGCCCCGGTGATCGTGGGCCGGGCCGGGCGTGCCGGACACGGGATGCGGGGGATCCGCACACGGGACGCGGGGGATCCGCACACGGGACGCGGGGGATCCCGACACGGGACGCGGGGGATGAGGGGACCCGGCGTCCCGGGAGACGGCGGTGGCCGGAGGCGTCAGTTGGTGCCGATACGGGCCAGCAGGTCCACGATCCGCGCCTGGACCTCGGGGCTGGTGGACCGCTCCGCCAGGAAGAGGACCGTCTCGCCGGAGGCCAGCCGGGGCAGGTCCGCCTGGTCGACGGCCGCGGTGTAGACGACCAGCGGAGTGCGGTTGAGCTGCCCGTTGGCACGCAGCCAGTCCAGGATTCCGGCGCGGCGCCGGTGCACCTGCATCAGGTCCATCACGACCAGGTTCGGCCGGAGCTGCCCGGCGAGCGCCACCGCGTCGTCGTCGCTCGCGGCCCGCGCCACCTGCATCCCGCGCCGCTCCAGCGTCGCGGTCAGCGCCAGCGCGATCTCCGCGTGCTCCTCGATCAGCAGCACGCGCGGCGGATGCTGCTCGCTGTCGCGCGGGGCGAGCGCCTTCAGCAGTACGGCGGGATCGGCGCCGTAGGCGGCCTCGCGCGTGGCCTGCCCGAGCCCGGCGGTGACCAGGACCGGCACCTCGGCGGCGACCGCGGCCTGGCGCAGCGACTGCAGGGCGGTGCGGGTGATCGGGCCGGTCAGGGGGTCGACGAACAGCGCGGCGGGGAAGGCGGCGATCTGCGCGTCGACCTCCTCGCGCGAGTGCACGATGACGGGCCGGTAGCCGCGGTCGCTCAGCGCCTGCTGGGTGTTGACGTCCGGCGCGGGCCACACCAGCAGCCGGCGCGGGTTGTCCAGCGGCTCCGGCGGCAGTTCGTCGTCCATCGGCTGCGGACGCGGGGTGTCCGACACCTCCACGGCACCGCCCGGGCCGTCCAGCGGCTCGGGCCCCTCGGCGGCGTTCACGTCCGGGGCGCCTATGGCGTACGACCGCCCGGGGGCCTCCGCCGCCTGCGCGGGCGGCAGCGGCTGGCCGCCGAGGGACGGCTGGGACGGCTGGGGCGGCTGGGGTGGCTGGGCCGGAACCGGCGCGGGGACCGAGGGCACGGAGGGGATGACGGAGGCCGCCGGGGCGGCGGGGGCACCGCCGAGGGACGGCTGGGCGGGAACCTGCCCGGCCTGGGGGTGGGGGCGGGCCGTCTGCTCGGGGCGCTGCTCGGCCTGCGACGCGGCCGGGTCGGGCCGTGTGCCCAGCTTGCGGCGGCGGCCGGAACCGCCCGGCGCGTGCGGGGGCGGGGTGGCCGACGCCGGCTGCGGCGCCTGCACCTGCGCGGCCTGCCGGCTGAAGGGCACGCCCTGCCCCAGCGTCCGCACGCTGATGGCCCGCCCCTGGGTCGAGTTGGGGTCGACGGGCGCGCCGGCCGCGGCGGGCAGCGGCTGCGCCGCCGGGGCCGCGGAGGGTCCGGTGCCGGGCTGGGCGACGGGCGGCTGCCCGCCCGGGACGCCGGGCACCTGCTCGGGCGGCAGCGCGGCGCCGCCGGCGGGGGTGCCGTGGGGCGGTGTGCCGGGCGCGGGGGCCGCGACCGCGGCGGGGGCGACCGGCTGCGGGGCCTCCGGCTGCGGGACGTTCGCTTGCGGCATGTTCGGCGGTACGGCGGGAGCGGCGCCGTTGGGCGGCACGGGGCCCGGGGCGGCCGGGGGTACGGGTCCGGCGGCACCCGGCGGTACGGGGGCGCCGGGAACGCCCGCCCCGGAGGTGTCGCCGGGGCCGGACCACGGCTGCGGAACGGGGGCGCCGGGCGCCGGAGCCGGATGTGCGGCGGGCGCGGCCTGCGCCGGGACACCCTGCCCGGGAACGGCCTGGCCCGGGACACCCTGCGTGGGGAACGGCTGACCGGGCACGGGCTGGGGCTGGGGCTGGGCCCCGGGGTTCTGCGCGGGCGCGGCCATCGCACCCGGAACGGCGGCGCCGGGTGCGGGTGCGGGTGCGCCGGGTGCGGGGGCGCTCTGCGGGGGAGTCGCCTGGGCCGCCGGAACTCCTTGGGCCAGGACACCTTGGGCCGGAACTCCTTGGGCCGGGACGGCCTGACCGGGGAGGCCCTGTGCCGGAGCCCCCTGCCCCGGAACGGTCTGCCCCGGAACTCCCTGCGCGGGAACGGTCTGCCCCGGAACTCCCTGCGCGGGAACGGTCTGCACCGGACCGGCCTGCGCGGGAACGGTCTGTGCCGGAACCGCCTGCGCGGGCGGTGCGCCCGGCGCCGCCGCCTCCTGCGGCTGGGCCACGGCCCGCCGCCGGCGCCCCGTCGGGGCGCTCGCGGGATGCGGCTGCGGCGGAGTGTGGTCGTCGGCCTGGTCGTGGGGAACCGCGTCGTGCCGCCCCTCGTCTCCCGCGGCCCCGCCCTGGGCCGGCACCTGCGCGGCACCCGGCCCGGGTACGACGACGCCCGTCGGCGTGGCGTGCTGCTGTCCCTGCACGCCGTCCGCGGGGCGGTCGGCCTCGGCGGGCGGCAGGGCGAACACCGTCCGGGGCGCCGCCTCCTGCGCGGCGGCACGCTCGCTCGCCGCGGCCAGCGCGCGCCGTCGGCGCCCGGTCGGCTGCGGGGCGGGCTGCGCGGACTGGCCCGGGGTCTGCGGTGCCGGGGTCGCGGCCTGGACCGGGTCCGGGCCGGAGACCGCGGGAAGCGCGGGCGGCAGTGCCTGGGCCGCGTCGGCGCCGACGGCGTGGTCGCGCCGGGCCCGCCGTCCGCCGGGCGCGGGTACGCCCTGCGGCGGCACCGTGCCGCCCAGGCCCGTGCCGGACGCCGCTGCTCCCGCGGCATGCTCGGCCGCCGTCACCACGGCGCCCTCGGCCACACCCGCGCCCTCGGCGGGGCGCCCGCGCCGCCGCCCCGTACCCCCGGAGACCTGCGCGACCTGTGCGCCCTGCGCGGCTTCCGCGCCCTGTGCGCCCGGGGCGGTCCCGGCCGCCTCGGCCGCGGGAGCCGGCGCGGACTGCGCCGCGTCCTCGGCGGCACGCCTCCTGCGCCGTCCGGTGGGAGCCGGCGCGGGCGCGGAGGCCTCGCCCCCGCCGCTGCCCTCGCCCTCCAGGAAGGCGTCCGTGGACGCCCGCCGCGCCCGCCGTCGTCCGCCGCCCGAGGCCCGCGCGGGCACGGGAGCCTCCGCCGGGACGCCCTCCGCGGGGGCGCCCTCCGCGGTGCCCGGCGCGGCGGCCAGGGCCGGCTGCCGGGAGCCGGCCGGCACGGCACCCGCCCCGCCGCCGAGCGGCACCTCGAGGACGTAGGCGCTGCCGCTCATCCCCGGCACCTCGTGCGTCTGCAGCACACCGCCGTGCGCCCGGACGATCCCGCGCACGATCGGCTCGTGCACCGGGTCTCCCCCGGCGTACGGCCCGCGCACCTCGATGCGCACCACCTCGCCGCGCTGGGCCGCCGCGACCACCACGGTGTTGTCCATGTAGCCGCCCGCCGACACGGGCGCGTTGCCGGTCGCGTCCACACCGGCGACGTCCGCGACCAGATGCGCGAGCGCGGTCGCGAGGCGCTGCGGGTCCACCTCGGCCTCGATGGGCGGCGCGTGCACGGCGAACTGGACGCGCCCGGGCCCGATGAGCTCGACGGCCCCGTCGACGCCGGCGGCGACGACCGCGTCGAGCATGACCTTGACCCGGCTGATCTCCTCGGTGCCGGTGTCGAGACGCTGGTAGGACAGGACGTTGTCGATGAGGGTGGTGATCCGCGAGTACCCGGCGGACAGGTGGTGCAGCACCTGGTTGGCCTCGGGCCACAGCTGCCCGGCGTCGTCGGCGGCGAGGGCGGACAGCTCGCGGCGCAGTTCGTCGAGGGGGCCGCGCAGCGAGCCGGCGAGCAGGGTGAGCAGCTGCTCGTGGCGGGCGGCCAGCGCCTCGTAGCGGTCCCGCTCGCGTTCGCCGAGGGCGGCGTAGCGCTCCTCGTTCGCGGCGAGCTCCTCCGCGTGGCGCTCGGTGAGCTCCTCGGTCTCGGTGACGTGCTTCTGGCGCAGGGCGGTCAGCTCGGAGGCGTGCTCCTCGGCGATCCGCTCGAGCTCCTCCTGGTGCCGCTTCTCGAGCGCGTCCTTCTCCGCGGCGAGCGCGTCGTAGGGGCCCCGGTCGGTGAACGTCATGACCGCGCCGACGAGCTGGTCGCCGTCGCGCACCGGCGCGGTGGTCAGGTCGACGGGCACCTTGTCCCCGGCCTTGGACCACAGCACCTGCCCGCGCACCCGGTGCTTGCGCCCGGACCGCAGGGTGTCGGCGAGCGGCGACTCACCGTACGGGAACGGGGAGCCGTCGGCGCGCGAGTGCAGGACCAGGGTGTGCAGCTCCCGGCCGCCGAGCTCGCCGGCGCGGTAGCCGAGTATCTGGGCGGCGGCCGGGTTGACGAGGACGATGCGGCCGTCGGTGTCGGTGCCCACGACGCCCTCGGACGCGGCGCGCAGGATCATCTCGGTCTGCCGCTGCGAACGGGCGAGCTCGGCCTCGGTGTCGACGGTGCCGGACAGGTCGCGCACGACCAGCATCAGCAGCTCGTCGCCGGTGTAGCCGGAGCCGTCGTAGGCCTGCTGGCCGTTCTCCAGATTCGCGCTCGTGACCTCGACCGGGAACTCCGTGCCGTCGGTCCGCCGGGCCGTCATCCGGGTGGGCTTGGTGCGCCCGCGCGGGTCGGTGTGGTCGGGGCGGCGCATGGAGCCGGGGATCAGCTTGGAGTCGAACTGCGGCAGCAGATCGAGCAGCCCGCGGCCCACCAGGGCGGTGCCCGGGGTCTCGAAGGCCTCCAGGGCGATGGTGTTGGCGTTGACGACCGTTCCGTTGGCGTTGACCAGCACCAAGGCGTCGGGCAGGGCGTCGAGTATGGCAGCGAGGCGAGCAGCGCCTCGGGATGGCCTGCTGCTCACGAGACGCTTCCTCCCTGTTACCGCTCCTAGCCGACCGCCGGGGCCATCTTGCCAACCGGCCCGCGGCGTGTCACGCGAGGGAGTCTATGCGCTGAGGTTGCGCTCGCGACGCCGGATGAGAGGGAGGTCGCACGAGGAATCCGGGCGGGACCCGTGACCGTGCGATTTCGCTCCGCACGACCTCCGCGAGACCTTTACGTCCCTGCTGCCGCGTCCCCGTGCTTCGACCCCGCGGTCCGCGCGGTCCGACCCCGCGGGGACGTCCCCGCGCGGACTCCCGCCCGATCCCCGGGACTCAGGGGCCGAGGCCGGGCAGCAGCGGCACCAGGCGGTCCCAGCGGGCGATCTCGCAGCCGTCGCCGCGGCCGTACGTCGCGTCGACCGGGCGCCCGGCCCAGCTGCCCGTGACACGGGCGGTGGCCGGGCCGCCGTACTGCATGGTGCACAGACTGCCGTCCGGTACCGGCGCGAAGGGGTCGCGTCCCCAGCGCGTGTTCCCGTCGAGCACCTGGCACGCGCCCCGCGCATCCGGATGGCTCCCGTCCCCGGGGTGGCAGTACAGCTCGTACGTGCCGTCCCTGCCCTGCCCGGCGTGCCGCACGGTGACGACCAGGTGATCGCCGGCCCGGTCCTCGTCCCGTGCCGGCGGCGGCGCTCCGGTGGAGGCGGCGGCGGGCACGGCGGCGAGCCCGGCGAGGGCGACCAGGGAGGCGGCACCGCCGAGCAGCAGCCGCCGCGCCGCCGTCCGGCGACCGCCGGTACGGCGAACCCCCGGCAATGGGGAGAGAGAACTGATCTGCACCATGCCCGGACCAACGCGCCACACCGGCGAACGTTGCGCCCGGCCGCGGACGCGGCGCCGCCCACGTGGCCGCCGCGCCCCGCCCGCAGGGCTTTGCCCTGGGCCCCGCCTGCCTAGTACCGTGGGGGGCGATTGGTGACACCCCGCTCGGCTGTGTCATCATCTGCACGCACCACTCGCGCGCTCGCGTGAGCGGTTGTGCTGGAGGCGTCGCCTAGTCCGGTCTATGGCGCCGCACTGCTAATGCGGTTTGGGCCTTAAAGCCCATCGAGGGTTCAAATCCCTCCGCCTCCGCGCATGATCACGAAGCCCCGGTCCACGGACCGGGGCTTCGGCGTTTCCGATCCGAGGCCCGTCCTGCCCTCCAACCAGGTTTCCGCAGGTCACAAGGGGTGTGCGGAATGGATTTCACATGACGGCGGCAGTCATGTAATGTTCTTCCTGTCGCCGCGAGCGGCCCGGAAGGGCCCGGAGCACCGACAGAAAACAGAACAAGCACTCGTAGCTTAACGGATAGAGCATCTGACTACGGATCAGAAGGTTGCAGGTTCGAATCCTGCCGAGTGCGCACAGAGCGGAGGCCCCGGAGAGATCCGGGGTCTCTGCCTTTTCATGGGTCCCAGGCATGCCCGGCCCGCCGCGTCCGCGAGCGCTCCATGGTGCCCGCGCCCGGACCGGGCCGAGTCGGGGTCAACCCGGCCCGGTCCGGACTCGGCCCGGGCCGGGCCTTCGCGTGGCCGGCTAGCCCCGCATCCTCCGCGCGAGCCTGCGCAGCCTCCGCCGCACCGCCCGCCGTACGTCCGCCGCGCGGATCTCCACCACCAGCGTTGTTTCCGACGCCTCCTGCACCGGACCGACGGTGTAGGGGCGGCCGAGATGGAAGAAGCGGGCGCTGCCCAGGCCGGTGGGGCAGGGAACGGCGGCGACGCCGGAGAGGCCGGGCAGCGGCAGGGTCACCGCCCAACGCCCCGGGCGCAGGCCCTTGACCGGCAATGCCGCCGTGAACCTCCCGTCGGCCCCGCTGAGCGACGCGCGGGTCTCGCGGTGGTCGCCCGCGCCGTTCTCCACGCGCAGGGACGGGGTGCCGGCCTCCTGGGCGCCTTCACCGGCCAGCCTGCCGGTCACCACGAGCGTGCCCCGGCGGGACCGGTGCCACACCGTCCCGGTCACCCGGCAGGGGGTGTCGTCCCGCGGCTTCTCCATGCCGACGTTCAGGGAGAGGTTGCCCCATTTCGTCACGTACGGGGTGACGGTCGTGGGCTCGTCCACGCCCGCCGTCACGATGGACTGCGGCGGTGTCCACTCGTCCCCGGGGCTCTTCACCCGGACCGTACGGCTGACACCCTGCGACCGTACGTCGAGGAAGAGGTTCCACCGTCCCCGGCCCAGAGGGGCGCCGGCCGCCGCCGTGGCCGGCGCGATGTCGGCGGTGAAGCCCGCGTTCGCGTAGCGGTCGTCGTCCGGGAGTCCGGCGACGGCGTGCACCCGCGTGGGCACGCGGACTTCCGGACGGTCGGCGTCGTAGCAGCGCAGCACCAGCTCGGTGGCCACGTCCTCGGTGGGTACGTTCTCGATGTAGGCGTGGCCGGTCAGCCGCAGCAAGCCGCCTTCCCGCCAGCTCGCCGACTCGGTCCGGTGGCGTACCGGCAGCCGGTCGGTGACGTCGAACGCGCTGTCCGGCACTCCCACCGCCGGGTCGCGGAAGAGCGGATGCGCCCAGTAGACCCGGCCCTTGTCGATGACGTGACCGCGCTCGGCGTCCTTGTCGATGTCGCGGATGACAGTGATCAGTTCCTCGAACCGGTCGGCTCGCAGCAGGTGCAGCAGCAGCCTGTCGCGCGGCTGGAGTTTCTCGATGACGGGATCGGTGACCCAGTTCTCCACCCAGTCACGTATCTCCGGGTAGATGCGCTCACGGATGTCCTCGTCGTCCTCCCGGAGGAGCAGCCACCACAGCGGGCCGCACAGCTCCCACTCGACATGCCGGCGCATGATCTGGTCGCGTCGCGGTCCGGGCTCCAGATGGCGGGCCACCGTCTCGAAGCACATCCGGGTGCCCTGGAGCCGGTGGCTCAGGTTCTGCGCGGTGAGGGTGAGGTTGTTTCCGTTCGCGCGGTCGCGGTGGTAATAGCAGTCGTAGTCCGCGACCACGGAAATACCGTTCGCATTGAGGTACGCGGCCGCGGTGAAAGGCTTGTCCTCGGTGTTGCGGAACGGCGGGAAACGAAGGTTGAGCTTTTCCAGCAGCGAGCGCCGGAACAACTTCCAGCAACCGAGGGTCCGGTAGGCGGCGGAAGAGAATATGTCCGTACGCGGCTGGGTGGTCTTGAAGACCGCGGTGGGTACGGGCCGGCCGCCCACCGACACCATTTTGCCCAGGACGATATCGGTGTTGTTCTCGTCCGCCATGGCCACCATGCGGCGCAGCGCGTCAGGGCCCAGGTAGTCGTCCGAGTCGAGGAAGAAGACGTAGTCGCCCTGGGCGAGGTCCAGGGCGACGTTGCGCGGGACGGCCGCGGTGCCCGAATTCTCCTGGTGGATAACGCGCATTGAGGGGCACATCGCGGCCAGCCGGTCGAGTTCCTCGCCCGTGCCGTCGGTCGATCCGTCGTTCACCGCGATGATCTCGAGCCGGTCCAGGCCGATGGTCTGCTCCATCGCCGAAGTGATGCAGTCGGTCAGCTCGGGCATCGCATTGTATGCGGGGACGATAACGCTGACTCGGGGGCGGGGCATCGATTTCCTCGGAACTAGGCGGCGGTGACACGCACTCGTCTCACTCACACAGCGGCACACCCGGCCGCCGGCACACCGGGTCCCGCGGAACGCCCGGGAGCGGTGGCCCGCAGGCGGCGCATGCCAATGATTCGACGAGTACGCAGAGTTGGATGCACAACAACCGCCGAAGGTTGCACGCGATATCGAACTGGCTCCTTTGACCGGCGCCGGTGCCCGCTCGTCGCCCGTCCGCACGCATTCCGTTTCCTGCCGCGTTTCGGCCGTTTTCCAGCGCGAACAGCTCGTGAGTTCCCAGTCCGGTGCAGGGGGGACGAGGAGCAAGCAGGGCCGCGACCCGGCGCCGGCCCGGCCGTCCGGCAGATGGACCGGCCTGGCCGTCCGGCAGGCGGACCGGGCGGCGGCCTGCCGGCGCGCCCGCGTCCCTGCCCGGAGGCGGTCGTACCGGCCGGTTGTGCCGGGGTGTCATGACGAGTTCAAAGAGATGCTGTTTTCCGTACAACCTTGCGAGGGTGGCGCGGGTCTCCGTGTGCGAGTCAACAGACTCCTCAGACCCTTGAGACCCACGTGACCCCCTTGAACGTGAGGTCGATCTCCACTTGGGGACCATCATGCGCATTCGTGCCAGCCTGGCCGCCGTGACCGTGTCCGGTGCCGTGGCCCTCACTGCCCTTGTCGCTCCCGCCGCGCAGGCGGTCGACAACCCGGCGGGTGCCGCCTCGAAGCTGTCGTCGATCGGGAACCTTCCCGCCGACGAGGCCGAGGGCGACACCACCATCACCAAAGTTACCGTCAACGCCAACAAGGACGTGGTCGTCGGCGTCGGCAAGAAGAGCTTCAACGTCTACGTGACGGCCACCGACCCGTCCGGCATCTACTCGGCCGGCGCCTACCTGTGGCACGGCACCAGCCTGGACGAGGACCACGTCGACGGCGTCCTCTTCACGGACGAAGACGCCACCTGCGACAACTGGAGCGCCACCTCCGCCACCTGCAAGATCACCATCACGGCCGAGGCCGGGACGGACCTGTACGACAGCGCGCTCAACGGCAAGTGGAACGTCTCCGCCTGGGCCGTCGGCAATGACGCCGACTACGTCCAGAAGGACCTCTACAAGAACCACTGGGTGAAGCGCGCCGCCAGCTTCAGTGGCTTCAACGCCGGCCCCGAGCCGGTGTCGAAGGGCAAGACCATCACCGTCACCGGCACCCTGAAGCGTGCCAGCTGGAGCTACCTGAAGTACTACGGCTACGGCAGCCAGTCCGTCCAGCTGCAGTTCAAGAAGGCCGGCAGCAGCACCTACAGCACCGTCAAGACGATCAAGAGCTCGTCGAGCGGTTACCTGAAGACCACGGTCACCGCCTCCGCGGACGGCACGTGGCGCTTCCACTACGCGGGCAACGGCACCTCGTCCGCCGCCGACGCCTACGACTACGTCGACGTGCGCTGACCAGCTGTTCCTCCCGGCGGCGGCCGTCCCCCTTCCGAAGTGACCCGGAAGCGCGGGGCGGCCGCCGTCGCCGTGTCCCGGCCGTTGTCAGTGGCGGCCCGTAGGGTCGGGAGGGATGGCTGC
Organism: Streptomyces sp. NPDC004065; assembly: GCF_044903565.1. Taxonomy (NCBI): domain Bacteria; kingdom Bacillati; phylum Actinomycetota; class Actinomycetes; order Kitasatosporales; family Streptomycetaceae; genus Streptomyces; species Streptomyces sp. NPDC004065. The sequence goes on from NZ_JBJDQT010000008.1 coordinate 118,380, forward strand.
GGAATGGGAGTGCGCGGGGCTGCGGTGGGACCGGGGCGGGCCCGTGCTGGTCTGGCGGGGCGGGGCGGTGAGCCCGCTGCGGTGGGGGAAGCGGGTGGCCTTCCAGGTCGTGGAAGGGGGAGTGCGGACGTGCGTGGGGGCGCGGGGGAACGCCTGTCCGGGCCGGGCGGCGGTGCCGGGGCGGAGCACGGGGGCGCGGTGCGAGGAGTGCGCGCGGCTGGACCGCGCGCACTCGGTGGCCGCCGACACGATCGCGGACGACCCGCGGCCGTACCACGTGTACCTGGCCTGGTTCGGGCCCGGCATGGTCAAGGTGGGGATCACCGCGGTCGAGCGGGGCCCGGCGCGGCTGCTCGAACAGGGCGCCGTCTGCTTCAGCCTGCTCGGCGCCGGCCCGCTGATGGCCGCGCGCCGCACCGAGCAGCTGCTGCGCTCCGCACTCGGCGTCCCGGACCGGATCCCGTACTCCGCGAAGCGGGCCGTGCGGTCCGGGCTGCCCGCCTCGGCGGCGGAGCGGACGGCGGAGATCGCGGACGTGCACGCGCGGGCCGGCGCGCTCGGCGGCCTGCCGGAGTCGCTGGAGCGGCTGCCGTTCCGGCCCGTCGACCACGCCCAGGTGTTCGGGCTCGAGGGCCTGCCGGCCGCCGTGGGCGAGGTGAGCGAGCTGGTCGCGGGCGGGGTGGTCAGCGGTGAGCTGGTCGCGGCCGCCGGACCCGATCTGCACCTGGCGTCCGGGCCCGATCCGCATCTCGCGGCCGGGGACGGCGGGGCCGGCGCCGGTGCCGACGGGGTCGTCGTGCTGGACACCCGGCTGCTGGCCGGGTGGCGGCTGCGGCCCACGGCGAGCGGTGGACTCACCGTGCCGGTGCGGGAGTTGTGTGGGGCGAGGACGGGGGTGGCGGGGGCCGGTGTGCAGGACGGGCTGTTCTGAGACGGGGGAGGCCGGCCGGAGGGGGTGGACGGGCGGTGCGTCGGGGGCTGATCGTAGGGCCCATGAGTGAGAGTGATCAGTCACGGCCCACGGGTCTCCCGGCGCACGGCACGGGACCGGGGGCGGAGCCCCGGGTGCCCGCGGAGGCGGAGTCCCTTGCTCCTGCGGAGTCCCTTGCTCCTGCGGAGCCGCAGGAGCGGATGCGCGGCGAGGTGGAGGCCGTGCGGCGGTTCCGGGAGCGCACCGGGCTGCCCGGGCTCGTGGACGTGCACACCCACTTCATGCCCGAGCGGGTGCTGCGCAAGGTGTGGGAGTACTTCGACGGCCTCGGCCCGCTCACCGGCGGCATCGAGTGGCCGATCACCTACCGGGAGGAGGAGGACCAGCGCCTCGCACGGCTGCGCTCCTTCGGCGTGCGTGCCTTCACCGCCATGCTCTATCCGCACAAGCCGGGCATGGCCCGGTGGCTGAACGGCTGGGCGGCCGACTTCGCCCGCCGTACGCCCGACTGCCTGCACACCGCGACGCTCTTCCCGGAGGAGGGCGTGGCCGGGTACGTCCAGGAGGCCGTCGAGGCCGGCGCGCGGGTTTTCAAGGCGCACGTGCAGGTCGGGGCGTACGATCCGGCCGACGAACTCCTGGACGCGGCATGGGGGTTGCTCGCCGAGGCCGCGGTGCCCGTCGTGATCCACTGCGGGTCGGGTCCCGCCCCCGGCAAGCACACCGGGCCGGAGCCGGTGGGCCGGGTGCTCGCCCGGCACCCCCGGCTGCGCCTCGTGGTCGCGCACATGGGCATGCCGGAGTACGAGGACTTCCTCGGCCTCGCCGAGCGGTACGGGGAGGTGCGGCTGGACACGACGATGGCGTTCACCGACTTCAGCGAGCGGCTCGCCCCGTTCCCCCGGCGCGCCCTGCCCCGGCTGGCCGCGCTCGGCGACCGGGTGCTGCTCGGCTCCGACTTCCCCAACATCCCCTACCCGTACGTCCACCAGCTCCAGGCCCTGGAACGCCTCGGCCTCGGCGACGACTGGCTGCGCGCGGTCTGCCACGACAACGCGGCCCGGCTCTTCGGCCTGAACCGCACTCCATGAGGCCCGGGGCCGGCCGCACCGGCAGGACGGGGACCTCCCGCACTCCCTGAGCCCGTCGTGCTCCCCAGGTACTCCCGGTACGGCCTTCCCAGGTACTCCCGGTACGGCCTTCCCCGGTGTTCCCGGTACGGCCTTCCCCGGTACTCCCGGTACGGCCTTCCCCGGTGTTCCCCAGGGCCCTCCCAGGTGTTCCCTGTACGGCGCCTGTGCGTTTCTCAGAGAAATCACAGACGCGTGCAAGGGCGCTCTCAGCGGGTCCCGACAGGGTGTGCGCCATGACCACGACCTCGCCCCAGGGGCGCACCGAACTGCTCAGGCCGGACGGGAGCCCCGTCCGGGTGCTTGTGGTGGACGACGAGCAGTCGATCACCGAACTGCTGTCCATGGCCCTGCGCTACGAGGGCTGGCGGATCCGCGGCGCGGGCGACGGGCAGGGCGCCCTCCGGGCCGCGCGCGAGTTCCGGCCCGACGCCGTCGTCCTCGACATGATGCTGCCCGACATGGACGGACTCACCGTCCTCGGACGGCTGCGCCGCGAGCTGCCCGACGTGCCCGTGCTGTTCCTGACCGCCAAGGACGCCGTGGAGGACAGGATCGCCGGACTCACCGCGGGCGGCGACGACTACGTCACCAAGCCGTTCAGTCTGGAGGAGGTCGTGGCGCGGCTGCGCGGGCTGATCCGGCGTTCGGGCGCGGCCGACCGGCGCTCGGACTCGGTGCTGGTGGTCGGTGACCTCACCCTCGACGAGGACAGCCACGAGGTCTTCCGGGCCGGGCAGAGCATCCATCTCACCGCGACCGAGTTCGAGTTGCTGCGCTTCCTCATGCGCAACCCCCGGCGCGTGCTCAGCAAGGCGCAGATCCTGGACCGCGTGTGGTCGTACGACTTCGGCGGCCAGGCCAACGTCGTCGAGCTGTACATCTCCTATCTCCGCCGGAAGATAGACGCCGGCCGGGAGCCGATGATCCACACCCGGCGCGGCGCCGGCTACCTGATCAAGCCCGCCGCCTCATGAGCGGACGGCGACGGCCGCGGACGCGGACGCGGAGGCGATGGACCGGGCAGCCGCGCACCCTGCGGACGCGGCTTGTCGTCGCCTCGGTGGTGCTGATCGCCGTGGTCTGCGCGGTGATCGGCACGGTGACCACGCTGGCGCTGCGGTCCCACCTCTACCAGCAGCTCGACGGCCGGCTCGACGAGGTCGGCGCGCGGGCCTCGGGCCAGTTCCGCCCTCCCGGCCGGCCCGGCGCGGAGGGCGCCGGCACGGGCACGGGCACCGGCACAGGCACAGGCACAGGCACAGGCGCGGGCACAGGCGCGGACGGGGGCACGGGAGCGGGAGCGGACGCGGGAGCGGGCGGGGACGGCGCTCGGCACTGGGAGCCCCAGCGGGTCGACCTGACCGACTTCGTCACCAAGGGACCCCAGCCGAGCGCGAGCGGTACCACGGTCGCGGCCCGGGTCGTGGACGGGCGGATCACCGAGTCCCGCCGCGGCCGGAAGTCCCCGTCCGACCTCCGGATGAGCGCCGAGCCGCTGACCCCGGCCCAGCTCGCCGCGCTCTCCACCGTGCCCCGGACCGACCGCACCGTCCGGACCGTGGACCTGCCCGGCCTCGGCGACTTCCGCGTCGCCTACCGGACCGGTCCCAACGGCAGCTTCTACGTCGCCCTGCCGACCAGTGACGTCGACGGCACCGTCAACACGCTCGTCCTGGTGGAGGCGAGCGTCACCGGCGCCGCCCTGGTCGCCGCGTGCCTGGCCGGATCGGTCCTGGTCGGCGTGGCCACCCGCCCCCTGCGCCGGGTCGCCGCCACCGCCACCCGGGTGTCCGAACTCCCCCTGCACACCGGCGAGGTGCGGCTGAGCGAGCGCGTGCCCGAGTCCGAGACCGACCCGCACACCGAGGTCGGGCAGGTCGGCGCGGCCCTCAACCGCATGCTCGACCACATCCACGGCGCGCTGCACGCCCGGCAGCGGAGCGAGATGCGGGTACGGCAGTTCGTCGCGGACGCCAGCCACGAGCTGCGCACCCCCCTGGCCTCGATACGCGGCTACGCCGAGCTCACCCGCCGCGGCGGGGAACAGGCCGGCCCCGACACCCGGCACGCCCTCGCCCGCATCGAGTCCGAGGCCGGGCGGATGACCCTGCTGGTGGAGGACCTGCTCCTGCTCGCCCGGCTGGACGCGGGCCGCCCGCTGCGCTTCGAGCGGACCGATCTCGTCCCGCTCGTCGTGGACACCGTCAGCGACGCGCGGGCGGCCGGCCGCGACCACGACTGGCGGCTGGACCTGCCCGGCGAACCGGCCCCGGTGCCGGCGGACGCGGCCCGGCTGCAGCAGGTCCTGGTCAACCTGTTGGCCAACGCCCGTACCCACACCCCGCCCGGCACGACCGTCACCGCGCGGGTGCGGCGCAGCGGCCCGTGGCTGTGCGTGGACGTGGAGGACGACGGGCCGGGCATCCCGCCGGAGCTGCTGCCGCACGTGTTCCAACGGTTCGCGCGCGGCGACTCCGCCCGTTCCCGGGCCACCGGTTCCACGGGGCTCGGTCTGGCCATCGTGCAGGCCGTGGCGACCGCGCACGGCGGTGTCGTGACCGTGGACAGCGCGCCGGGGCGGACCGTGTTCACCGTCCACCTGCCCGCGCCGGAGTCCGCCGCACCCCACCCGCGTCCGCACCCGGAGCCACATCGGGAACGACACCCGCATCCGCACCCGGAGCCACATCGGGAACGACACCCGCATCCGCACCCGGATCCGCACTCACAGGGCCGGCACAGCGTCGGCACATGGGCACGACAGGGCGGTTGAGAACAGTCGGTGCCATGCGAACCGACTCTTCTCCCGGCACCCTGCCGGCGCGGGAGCACCTCCCGGCCGGGGACGCCGGCACGCCTGTCCTGGACGTAGTGATACCCGTCCACAACGAGGAGAAGGACCTTGAACCCTGTGTGCTCAGACTCCACGAGCACCTCACCCGCACCTTCCCGTACGCGTTCCGTATCACCATCGCGGACAACGCCTCCACGGACGACACCCCGCGGATCGCGGCACGGCTGGCGGCGGAACTCGACGAGGTCGGCGCCTTCCGGCTGGAGCTGAAGGGCCGCGGCCGCGCCCTGCGCTCGGTGTGGTCGGCGTCCGGCGCGCCGGTCCTCGCCTACATGGACGTGGACCTGTCCACCGACCTCAACGCCCTGCTGCCGCTCGTGGCCCCGCTCATCTCCGGCCACTCCGACCTGGCGATCGGCTCTCGGCTGGCGCACAGCTCGCGCGTGGTGCGGGGCGCCAAGCGGGAGTTCGTCTCGCGTACCTACAACCTGATCCTGCGCGGCTCGCTGCAGGCCCGGTTCTCCGACGCGCAGTGCGGCTTCAAGGCGATCCGGCGCGATGTCGCCCAGGTGCTGCTGCCGCTGGTGGAGGACAGCGGCTGGTTCTTCGACACCGAGATGCTGGTGCTGGCCGAGCGGGCCGGCCTGCGCATCCACGAAGTGCCGGTCGACTGGGTCGACGACCCCGACTCCACGGTGCACATCGCGCGGACCGCCACCGAGGACCTGAAGGGGGTGTGGCGCGTGGGCAGAGCCCTGGCCACCGGTTCGCTGCCGCTGGACCGGCTCACCCGACCCTTCGGCGACGACCCGCGCGACCGCGACCTGGCCGGCGTCCCGCGCGGACTGGCCCGCCAGCTCGTCGGGTTCTGTGTCGTGGGCGGTCTGTCCACCCTCTTCTACCTGCTGCTCTACAGCGTCTTCCGGCAGTTCGCGGGCGCCCAGACCGCCAACGCCCTGGCCCTGCTGGTCTCGGCGGTCGCCAACACGGCCGCGAACCGGCGGCTGACCTTCGGGGTGCGCGGCGGCGGAGCGGTCCGCCACCAGGCGCAGGGCCTGGTCGTCCTCGGCATCGGTCTGGCCCTCACCAGCGGCTCGCTGGCCGCCCTGCACGCCGCGACCGGCAGCCCGGCGCACTCCACGGAGCTCGGGGTGCTCGTCGCCGCCAACCTCGCGGCCACCGTGCTGCGCTTCCTGCTGTTCCGCGCCTGGGTCTTCCCGGACCGCGAGCACCGGGCCCGGCCCACCGTGGCCACCGCGCCGCCCGAGCCCCGCGGCGCGCACTTCGGCCCCGGCCCCTACGGCGGCCGCTTCGGCCACGACCCCCACGGCGCCCCCGGGTGGGACGCCACCACGCGGCTGCGGCCCGTGCGTCCGTACGACACCGATCCGAGGGACCCCCGATGACCACCGAGTACGACCGGACGAGCGGGCCGCAGGGCGTGGAGCCGTCCTCCTGGGAGCCGCCCCGGCCCGCCCCGCCGGCGGCCACCCCGCATCCGGCACCCCGTCCGATTCCGCCGGCGCCCTCCGCGTCCTCCGAGCCTTCCCTCTCCGCTCCCGCGGGCGGGCAGCCCGGGCAGCCGTTCGCGCGCCGGCTGTGGCGCGGCCGGCCCGAGGACCCGCGCTGGGCGCGCCCCGCCCTCCTCGGTCTGCTGCTCGCGACCGCCCTGCTGTACCTCTACGACCTGAGCGCCTCCGGCTACGCCAACTCCTTCTACTCGGCGGCCGTCCAGGCGGGCAGCACCTCGTGGAAGGCGTTCTTCTTCGGCTCGCTGGACGCGGGCGACGCGATCACCGTCGACAAGCCCCCGGCCGCGCTGTGGCCGATGGCGCTGTCGGTGAGGGTCTTCGGACTCGGCTCCTGGGCGGTCCTGGTGCCCGAGGCCGTCATGGGCGTCCTCACGGTCGCCGTCGTCTACGCGGCCGTGCGCCGCCGCTTCAGCCCCGCCGCCGGCCTGATCGCGGGCGCGGTGCTCGCGCTCACCCCGGTCGCGGCGCTGATGTTCCGCTTCAACAACCCGGACGCGCTGCTGGCCCTGCTGATGGCGCTCACCGTGTACCTCGTGATCCGCGGGCTGGAGGACGGCCGCACCAAGTGGCTGGTGTGGGCGGGCGTCGCGGTGGGCTTCGCCTTCCTGGCCAAGACCCTCCAGGCCTTCCTGATCCTGCCCGCCCTCGCCCTCGTCTACGGCGTCTGCGCGCCCGTGGGGCTCGGGAAGCGGCTTCGGCAGCTGGCCCTCGCCACGGTGGCGATCGTCGTCTCCGGCGGCTGGTGGGTCGCGATCGTCGAGCTGTGGCCGGCCTCCTCCCGGCCGTACATCGGCGGCTCGCAGAACAACAGCTTCCTGGAGCTGACCTTCGGCTACAACGGCCTCGGCCGGATCAACGGCGACGAGACCGGCAGCGTGGGCGGCGGGGGCGGGCCGGGCGGCGGTGGCGCCGGCCGCTGGGGCGAGACCGGCTGGGACCGGATGTTCGACGCCGAGATCGGCGGCCAGATCTCCTGGCTGCTGCCGGCCGCGCTGATCCTGCTCGTCGCGGGACTCGTCCTCACCCGGCGGAACCCGCGCACCGACCCGGCCCGCACGGCCTTCCTCGCCTGGGGCGGCTCGCTGCTGACGACCATGGCCGTCTTCAGCTGGATGGCGGGCATCTTCCACCAGTACTACACCGTCGCCCTCGCGCCGTACGCCGCCGCCCTCGTCGGCATGGGCGTGACGGTCCTGTGGGAGGAGCGCTCCCGGCCCTGGGCGTCGCTCGCCCTGGCCGCCGCCGTGACGGCGACCGCGGCCTGGGGCTACGTCCTGCTCCACCGCACCCCCGCCTACCTGCCCTGGCTGAAGTGGCTGGTCCTGGTGGGCGGCCTGGCCGCGGCCCTCGGACTGGTCTTCGCCACCCGGCTCGGCCGCCGGCTCGCGCTCGCGGTGGTCGCGGCGGCCGCGGTGACCTGCCTGGCCGGTCCGGCGGCGTACACGCTGAGCACGGTGAACTCCCCGCACACCGGCTCCATCCCGACCGCCGGCCCGGCGGGCGCGAGCACGATGGGCTTCGGCGGCCGCGGTCGCGGCGGCGGCCCCGGCGGCGGGATGCCGGGCCCGAACGGCCGGAACCAGCAGAACGGCAACGGGAACGGCTTCCCGGGCGGCGGCGCGATGCCCGGCCAGAACGGCCAGAACGGCCAGGGCGGCCAGAACGGCCCGAACGGCCCGAACGGCCAGGGCGGCCCGAACGGCCAGGGCGGCCGGAACGGCAACGGCTTCCCCGGCGCCGGCGCCGGCGCGCTCTGGGGCGAGGGCGGTGGCACAGGCGCCCCCGGTGGCGGCACCGGTGGCGGCACGGGCGGCCTGCTCAACGGCGCCGCCGTGCCGGCCGAGGCCAGGAAGCTGCTGGAGGCGGACGCCTCCCGGTACACCTGGGTCGCCGCGTCCGTCGGCTCCCAGAACGCGGCCGGCTACCAGCTCGCCACCGGCCGCCCGGTCATGGCGATCGGCGGCTTCAACGGCACGGACCCGTCCCCGACACTGACCCAGTTCCAGAAGTACGTCGCGCAGGGCCGGATCCACTACTTCGTCGCGGGCGGCGGCATGGGGCGTGGCATGGGCGGCGGCATGGGCGGCAGGGGCACCGCGTCGCAGATCACCTCCTGGGTGGAGGAGAACTTCACGAAGGTGACGGCCGGTTCGGCCACCTTCTACGACCTCACCCGGAAGGCGGACGCCGGCTGACGGACCGTCGGTGGCCCCGGACCTGCTGATCGTGGGCATCGAGGCCGTGGTCGCCCGGTCCCGGCCCTGACCGCGCCGGCCCGGGTGCTACGGCTGCCTGCCCTCCACCAGCCGGGCCGGGAAGCCGCCGGTGGCCACCGGGCCCCAGCGGGTCGGGGTGATCCGGATGAGGGACTTGCCCTGGCGGACCATGGCCTCGCGGTACTCGTCCCAGTCCGGGTGCTCCCCGGCGATGGTGCGGTAGTACTCCACGAGCGGCTCCACCGAGTCGGGCGTGTCGATGACCTCGGCCGTGCCGTCGATCTGCACCCACGGTCCGTTCCACTCGTCGCTCAGCACCACGACGCTCACCCGCGGGTCCCGCCTGGCGTTGCGGGTCTTGGCCCGCTCGGGGTAGGTGGAGACGACGATCCGCCCCGAGTCGTCCACCCCGCAGGTCAGCGGGGAGGCCTGCGGGCCGCCGTCGGACCTGCGGGTGAGCAGCAGGGCGCGGTGCCGGGGACGTACGAAGTCCAGCAGCTCGTCCCGCGAGACGCGGGTGCTGGTCGCGATGTTCGGTGCCGTGTCCGCAGCCTGGAGGCCGCGACTCCCCGGGCGGCCGACGCCGCGGTGCCCCGCGCCGCGCGGCTCACCCGTTCCTGAGCGCCCGGTCCGGGTCCTCGTGGACGGGCACGTCCCGGCGCACGCCGGTCAGCGACAGCACGCGGTAGGGCACTCCGTCCGGCGCCGCCGCCACCCGGAGCCGGATGTGCGGGGGCAGCCCGCGCCGTACGTCCTCGACGAGACGGGCGCCCTGGGAGTCCATGAACCGGGTGCGGGTGAGGTCGAGGACCAGCACCCCCGGCGACTCGGCGCGCGCCGCGGCGTAGGACAGGACGCCGGCGCACAGTGCGGGCGCGTTGCACAGGTCGATCTCCGGGGGCAGGACGAGCAGGACGCGCCCGGGCAGGTCGCGCACCCGGCACGGGATGGGGAAATGGGTCATGGCACTCACCTGGCAGAAGGCAGACGTCCATCCGGTCTCAGGGGAGGCCGCTTCCTGACCCGTCCGGCTCCATTGCACCACTCCCGCCGCCGGGTTCCTAGGGGGTGCGGCCCGGCGTCGACCTGGCGGTACCCCCGCGCGGGGACGATATAAGGTTCTGTTCGTCCTGTGCTCGCAGTCGGGAATGTGCTGCGGAGCTCTCCTGCGCATGGCCGTGGTGCCGTGCATGCCGAAGAGGTTCGTGGTGCCTGCGTCCGACTTTTCTGAATTGCCCCGTTTTCCGGGGGGCTTCGAGCTGGCCGAAGCCCTGGCGCTGGCCGCCCGCCACCTGCACGAGACGGACACCGCGCACAGCGCGATGCACACCGCCGTCCGGCTCGCGGTGCGTCTGCTGCCGGGCGCCGAGCAGGCGGGCATCTTTGTCCTCGAACCCGGCGGCGGCCGCCGCGCGATCGCCTGGACCGACGAGACCGTGCGCGCCGCCGAGAGCGCGGGAGCGGGCCGGGCCGGGCCGTCGTACTGGGAGCACCTGTGGCAGGAGCCCGTGGTGCGGATGGCGGACAGCGAGGCCGAGGACGGCGGTGAGCCGCTGGCCGGCCTGGGCCTGCGCTCGGCCCTCGCGCTGCGGCTGCGCGCCGAGAAGCGGCGGCTGACGGTGCTCACCGCCTACGCCCGCGCGCCCCGCGCCTTCGGCGAGGAGGCCACGCGGGTCGGCCGGCTGTTCACCGCGCACGTCAGCCTCGCCCTGGAATCGGCGACCGTGCGCGAGCAGCTGACCGAGGCGATGCGCACCCGGGACCTGATCGGGCAGGCCACCGGCATCCTCATGGAGCGCATGAACATCGACGCGGCGGAGGCCTTCGACAGCCTGGTGCGCGCCTCGCAGCGGGAGAACGTCAAGCTGCGCGACCTGGCCCGCCGTATCGTCGACGCCAACAACCCCGGCCGGGAGGCGGGGAGTTGAGCGGGAGCCCGGCGGGCGCGGCCCCCGTGTCCCCCGCGTCCCCCGCGTCCCCCGTGTCCCTGGGCCCCCTTCCCGTCAGACCGCGGGCAGTGAGTCCCCGTGGACCGCCTGGACGTCCAGCTCCACCCTGAGGGTCGTGCCGATGGCGGCGATGCCCGCCTGGAGGACCTGGTTGTAGTTCATCGCGAAGTCCTCGCGGCGCAGTTGCGTGGTCGCGCGGAACGCGGCCCGGGTGCCGCCCCAGGGGTCGGGGCCGGTGCCGAGGTAGGCGAGGTCCAGGTCGACCGGGCGCAGCACGCCGTGCATGCCCAGCTCGCCGTGGACCGTCCACCGGTCGGCGCCGGCGGCGCTCACCCCGCTGGAGCGGTAGGTGATCTCGGGGAAGCGCTCCACGTCGAGGAAGTCCGCGGACCTCAGATGGCCGTCGCGCATGCCGTTGCCGGTGTCGATCGAGCCGGCCCGGACGACGGCCTCGACACGGGACTTGGTGACGTCGTCCGGGGCGATCTCGATCGTGCCGGAGAAGTCGGTGAACCGGCCGTGCACGCTGGAGATGCCCAGGTGCTGGGCGACGGCGGCGACGGAGGAGTGCGCCGGGTCGATCGTCCACGGCCCGGGCGGCGGCAGCTCGGTGCCGCCCAGCCTGGCCAGGGTGACCGTGCCGATCTCGGCCCGGCCGCTCGCGGTGACGAGCGCGCCGGCCGCGGCGGGTGCGTAGCCGACGGCGGTGACGACGACGGTGTAGGCCCCCGGCGCCAGCCCCGTCGTGTCCCGTACCGCGCCCTCGGGGTCGGCCTCGGCGCGCAGCACCTGCGTGCCGGTCGTGTCGGTCACCGTGACGACCGCGTGCGACACGGCCCATCCGTCCCGGGTGCGGATCCTCGCGGTCAGTCCCATCCCGTTTCTTCCCCTTCCGAGTGCTCGTCCGCCTCCGGGCCGCGGCCGGTGGTGCCGGCCCGCTCCCGCGTGGCTCACTCGCGAGCAGAGCAATGCAAATCGGTCGCATGAGGCCGGCCCGTGGCGGGGCGCTCCGCCGCTCAGGGAGCGCCCCGCGCACGGGCCGGGGTCTGATCACTCGCCGGGGTGGGCGAGTTCGATGTCGTGGCCGTCGACTCCGCGGCCGGTGACCGTCAGGGCCGTCGCCACCGGCGGGTAGCCCGTCGCGATGACGGTGTACTCGCCGCTGTTCAGATCGGTGAAGGCGTACGCCCCGTCGGGACCGGTCGTGGCGGTGCCGACCACGTTGCCGGCCGCGTCGACCAGCGTCACCCGGGCGTCCGCGAGCGGTCCGTGCGGGGCGCGGACCACACCCTGGAGCTGGGCGCCGGAGTCGAGGGCGACCTCGATCCGGGTGACCCCGGTGCCGCCCACCTCGACGGGCAGCGCCCGCGGCCGGTGGCCGGCGGCGTTCACCGCGACGGTCACCGGGCCGGGCACCAGCTCGGCGAAGCAGAACGCGCCGTCCTCCCCGGTGGTGCCGGTGGCCAGCAGGTCACCGCGCACATCGGTGACGATCACCATCGCGTCCTTCACCGGCAGCCCGGACTCGCTCGCCCGGACCACACCGCTGAGCCCGCTGGTGCCGCTGAGCAGGATGTCGAACGCGACCGGCTCGCCGTTCACGACGACGGTGGACGCCTGCGGCTGGTACCCGTCGGCGGCCGCGATCAGGACGTACGAGCCCGCGCCCGGCGCGTCCACCGCGTAGGAGCCGTCGGCCTGCGCGACCGACCGGCCCAGCTGACGGCCCGCCAGGGAGATCAGCGTGACCGCGGCCTGCGGCACCGGCGCGCTCTCGGCACCCCGGACGAAGCCGCGCACCGGGATCCCGCCGGCCGGGCCGGCCGGCTCGCCGTGCGCCACCGTGGCGACCGCGGCCAGTGGCCGCGTGCCCTCGGCGGCGGGCTCGGCGGAGGCGGTCACCGCCCAGGCGGGCACCTTCTCCGCGGCCGGGACGGCCGGGGTCCCGGCGTCGGCGGCGGTGGCCGGGGCCTGCGCCTCGGCGACGGCCGGGCCGGCGGCCGGGTCCACCGGCGCGCCCGCGCCCTGCTCGCCCTCGGCGGCCTGCGCCAGCCCGCCCTTGGTGCGCAGCGGCACCTCCTTGATGAACAGGCTGATCAGCAGGGCCACCGCCGCCAGCGCGGCGGCGATCAGGAAGATGTCGGCGATGCCGTGCCCGTAGGCGCTCTCCATGACCGTGCGCAGCGGCCTGGGCAGCTTGTCCATGTCCGGGATCGTGTCGGTGCCGGAACCGGCGCCGGCCGCGAGCCGGGCGTACTTCGGGCCGAGGTCGGCCAGGCCGTCCTTGACGTAGCCGGTGATGCGGTCGGCCATCACGGCGCCGAGCGCCGAGACGCCCACCGCGCCGCCCAGGGAGCGGAAGAAGGTGACGGTGGAGCTCGCCGAGCCGAGGTCGGAGGGCTCGACCTGGTTCTGCGTGCACAGCACCAGGTTCTGCATCATCATGCCGATGCCCAGGCCCAGCAGGGCCATGAAGACCGCCATCCTCCAGTACGCGGTGTCGTACCGGATGGTGCCGAGCAGACCGAGGCCGGCCGTGACCAGCACGCCGCCGCTGACCAGCCACGCCTTCCAGCGGCCGGTGCGGGTGATGAACTGGCCGGAGACGGTGGAGGAGACGAACAGGCCGCCGATCATCGGGATCGTCAGCACACCCGACATCGTCGGGGACTTGTCGCGGGCCAGCTGGAAGTACTGGCTGAAGAACACCGTGCCGGTGAACATCGCGATGCCGACGAACAGCGAGGCGAGCGAGGCCAGCGTGATGGTGCGGTTGCGGAACAGCCGCAGCGGGATGATCGGCTCCGCCGCCCTGGCCTCGACCAGGACGAACAGCAGGCCGAGCACCACCGAGCCGCCGACCATGGCATACGTCTGCCACGACACCCAGTCGTACTTGTCACCGGCGAAGGTGACCCAGATCAGCAGCAGCGAGACGGCCGCGGAGATGAGGAACGCGCCGCCCCAGTCGACCTTCACGTCCCGCTTGACCACGGGCAGGTGCAGGGTCTTCTGCAGCACGATCAGCGCGATCACCGCGAACGGCACACCGACGTAGAAGCACCAGCGCCAGCCCAGCCAGGAGGTGTCGGTGATGACACCGCCGAGCAGCGGGCCGCCGACGGTGGCGACGGCGAAGGTGGCGCCCAGGTAGCCGGAGTAGCGGCCGCGCTCACGCGGCGAGATCATCGCGGCCATGACGATCTGCGCCAGGGCGGACAGGCCGCCGACGCCGATGCCCTGGACCACGCGGCAGACGATCAGCATGCCGGGGTTCTGCGAGAGTCCGGCGGCCATCGACGCGACGACGTAGACGACCAGCGCTATCTGGACGAGCGCCTTCTTGCTGTAGAGGTCGGCGAGCTTGCCCCACAGGGGAGTGGCCGCGGTCATGGACAGCAGGGCGGCCGTGACCACCCAGGTGTAGGCGGACTGGCCGCCGCCGAGGTCACCGATGATCTCCGGCAGCGCGTTGGAGACGATCGTGGACGACAGGATCGCCACGAACATGCCGAGCAGCAGCCCGGACAGGGCCTCCATGATCTGCCGGTGTGTCATCGGAGCGCCGTCCGGGGCGCCTCCCCCGTGCTTGGCGTGAGCCCGCACACCGGCTGGTGTGGTCGTTGCCATGGGCTTCCTTTGCTTACGTGCTTGCGGGTGTACGGGTGGTCTCATCGACTACGGGTGCGGAGGGCCGGCCGTCCCCGGGCGCGCGGGCCGGCGCGGAGCGGCAGTCGCCGAAGCTCGCGCGCAGGCGGGTCATCAGGTGGATGAGCTGGGCGACCTCTTCGTCGGTCCAGTCGTTCAGGCGCTCCGCGAACAGCCGGGTGGTCCGCCGGTACAGGTCGTCGAGCCGGTCCAGGCCCGCGGGCGTCAGGCGCAGGATGCGCGAGCGCTTGTCCGCGGGGTCCGGCAGCCGGTCGATCCAGCCGCGCGCGGCGACGTGCGCGACATGCCGGCTGGTGACGGACATGTCCACGGCGAGCAGCTCCGCGAGCTTGCTCATGCGCATGTCGCCGTGGCGGCCGAGCAGGGTCAGCACGGCGGCCGAGCCGGCCGGACAGTCGGACGGGAGTATCCGTCCCATGTCGCGCTTCACGGCGCCGACGGCACTGAGCTGACGCGCCAGCTCCTCGAACTGCGCCTGCTCGGCCATCACACCTCCCGTATTCGTTGCTTAGGGCAACCATAGATACGTTGGTTGCTGCAGGCAAACAAATCCGGCCGCCGCGCCGCAAAAAGTTGGCAAAGGCAAGTATTGCGGCTGTAAAGGTGCAGGTGGAGGTGGTGATCGGAGGGGACGGGCCCCCACTTGGGTCCCACCCCGGGATTCGCTAGTGTCTCGGGCCATGGCTAACACCCAGGGCCCCCAGGGCAACTACGACCCCGCCGGCAGCACCCAGATGTTCCGCGCGTTCGTCGACGAGGGCGCGGCTCCGGGCAGGCAGCAGGAGGCCGCCTCCTCCGGTCCGCGGATCGGCCTGATCGTCGGTGTGGTGGTCGCCGTGGTGATCGTCGCGGCGGTCGCCTGGCTCGCGCTCAAGTAGACGGTCCCGTTCGAGGAGCCGGCTCGCGCTCGGGCGGAGCGGGGCCGGCTCCCCTCCTTGGTGCCTTTGCCGCCTTGCCGCCTTGCCGCCTTGCCGCCTTGCCGCCTTGCCGCCTTGCCGCGGTGTCGCCCTTGGTGACCGCGGCCGGAGAGGTGCGTCCGCTACGGCCCGGCCGGGCTGAACACCCGTCACCCCACCGGGGTACGGAGGTCGCCCCGGCCGGGCTGAACACCCGTCACCCCACCGGGGCACGGAGGTCGCCCCGGCCGGGCTGGACGCCCGTCACCCGGCGGGGGATCCCGGCGGGCGCACGGGCGGAGCCGGTCAGTCCGAGATGAGGCCCTCGCGCAGCTGGGCCAGGGTGCGGGTCAGCAGCCGGGAGACGTGCATCTGCGAGATGCCGACCTCCTCGCCGATCTGCGACTGGGTCATGTTGGCGAAGAAGCGCAGCATGATGATGCGCCGCTCGCGCGGCGGCAGCTTGGCCAGCAGGGGCTTGAGCGACTCGCGGTACTCCACGCCCTCCAGCGCCGCGTCCTCGTAGCCGAGGCGGTCGGCCAGCGAGCCCTCTCCGCCGTCGTCCTCGGGCGCCGGGGAGTCGAGGGAGGAGGCGGTGTAGGCGTTGCCGACCGCGAGGCCGTCGACCACGTCCTCCTCCGACACACCGAGCACCGCGGCCAGTTCGCCGACCGTCGGCGAGCGGTCCAGCCTCTGCGACAGCTCGTCGCTGGCCTTGGTGAGGGCCAGCCGCAGCTCCTGCAGCCGCCGGGGCACCCGCACCGACCACGAGGTGTCCCGGAAGAAGCGCTTGATCTCGCCCACGACCGTCGGCATGGCGAAGGTCGGGAACTCCACGCCCCGCTCGCAGTCGAAGCGGTCGATCGCCTTGATCAGGCCGATGGTGCCGACCTGGACGATGTCCTCCATCGGCTCGTTGCGGGAGCGGAAACGGGCGGCCGCGTAGCGGACCAGGGGGAGGTTGAGCTCGATCAGGGTGTCCCGGACGTAGGCACGTTCGGGGCTGTCCTCGTCCAGCGCGGCGAGCCGCAGGAACAGGGAGCGGGACAGGGTGCGGGTGTCGATGCTCTCCGGGGCCGGCAGCGCCGGCGCGGACTCGGCCGGGAGAGCCGGGGCCTCGGCGGCCTCGAGGGTCACGACGTCGTCGAGGGCGCCGAGCGCCTCGAGCTCCTTGGCAGGGGTCTCGCTCTTGCTGAGCGTCAGCACCTCGGAGCTGCCCTGGTCTGCGGACATGCCACCCCCTCTGGGTCGCGGGACGGTCGCGGCCGATGCTCTCCGGGGAGGAGAACTCAGCCTTCACCTGAATACCGGAGCCGAAGCCGCGGCAAACGCGCTTGAGGAAGAATGTCACATGTCGGCAACACGCTGTAGTGACATGTCGACATGCAAGACGCGAATCCGCCCTGGAAAGACGGGGTCTGACGGCCTTTCACCCCGGAGGTGTCGGCATCTTCCCTGGTGAGCGATTCGCTCGTGCTGGTTACGCCTCGATCCTGTTTGCGGATCTCAGCCGCTGGAAGCTACGCGCGAGTAGCCGGGAGACGTGCATCTGCGAGACGCCGAGTTCCGCGCTGATCTGCGACTGGGTGAGATTGCTGTAGTAGCGCAGCAACAGGATTCTCTGTTCCCGCTCGGGGAGTTGGACGAGGAGGTGGCGGACGAGGTCGCGGTGCTCCACGCCGTCGAGGGCCGGGTCCTCGTAGCCGAGGCGGTCGAGCAGCCCGGGGAGCCCGTCGCCCTCCTGGGCGGCCTCCAGGGAGGTCGCGTGGTACGACCGCCCGGCCTCGATGCAGGAGAGCACCTCCTCCTCGGTGATGCGCAGCCGCTCGGCGATCTCGGCGGTGGTCGGGGAGCGGCCGAAGGCGGTAGTCAGGTCCTCGGTGGCGCTGTTCACCTGCACCCACAACTCGTGCAGCCGGCGCGGGACATGGACGGTGCGGACGTTGTCGCGGAAGTAGCGCTTGATCTCGCCGACGACCGTCGGCATGGCGAAGGTGGGGAACTGCACGCCCCGGTCGGGGTCGAACCGGTCGATGGCGTTGATCAGGCCGATGGTGCCGACCTGGACCACGTCCTCCATGGGCTCGTTGCGGGACCGGAAGCGGGCGGCGGCGTAGCGCACAAGGGGCAGGTTCGCCTCGATGAGCGCCCCGCGTACGCGGGTGTGTTCGGGCGTGCCCGGCTCGAGCTCCTTCAGCTGGGCGAAGAGCACCTGGGTGAGCGCGCGGGTGTCGGCACCGCGGCGCTTCGGGTCCGGTTCTGCGGCCGGGCTCGAGGCGGCTTCCTCCTGGGGCGGCGCAGTACTGGCCGACACGGTCAACGCCACCTCTTCGTCGATCAACTCATCCGGCAAAAGCGGTCATAGCATCACAAGACAGGTGCATCGTGTTCAAGCACCGCAAAAGTACGTGTTGAGGGGCGAACTGTCCCATAAGACATGCCCTCTACGGCATGGCGAAGCCCGGCACTCCGCGGTGCGGGGCCGGGCGTACGGCCGTACGGCGCCAAGCGCATACGGCCGTACGGCGCCGGGGAGCCGGGCGAGGGAAGGGGCCGGTCCGCGGGGAACGCGGAGGGGGTGGCCGCCGGGGCGGGGGCGAACGCCTCAGAACTCGTAGTCGGCGATCACCCACGTGGCGAACTCCCGCCACAGGGCGACACCCGCCTGGTGGGCCGGGTGCTCCAGATAGCGCCGCAGGGCGTCCGCGTCCTCGACCGCCGAGTTGATCGCGAAGTCGTGGGCGACGGGCCGGTCGCTGATGTTCCAGCCGCACTCCCAGAAGCGCAGCTCCTCGATCTGCCCGCCGAGGGCGCGGAAGGCCCGGACGCCCTCGACCACGCGCGGGTCGTCGCGCCGCACGCCCTCGTCGAGCTTGAAGAGGACCAGGTGGCGGATCATCATTTCCCTCCGTTGGCGACCCAGGTCATGAAGTCGCCGATGGCCTTGGCGGCGTCCGATATGCCCTCGAAGGCTATCTGGACGTAGTCGGCCGCCTTGGCCGGGTCCGTGATGATCACGTACAGCGCGAAGACCACGAGCGCGTAGACGGCGATCTTCTTGGCGTTCACCGCCACAGCGGCCTCCCCCTGTCGCTTGTCGATGTTCGCCCACGATGATCGCACGACCCTCGCACGAAGGGCCCCGTCCGTCGGACGGGGCCCTTCTCCAAGCGGTAGCGGAGGGATTTGAACCCTCGGTGACTTGCGCCACACTCGCTTTCGAGGCGAGCTCCTTCGGCCGCTCGGACACGCTACCGAGGGAGACCTTACAGCACAGTGCCCCGTGGTCCGAAATCCGTTTCCGGGCCCCGCGGGGGTGCGGCGACCGGAGCGTTCACCAGGACGTTCACCAGGATCATCACCCGGCCGTTCGCAGCAGCGTTCAGCGGGTGCGGAAGAAGTCGGTGAGCAGGCCCGCGCACTCGTCGGCGAGCACGCCCTCGATCACCTCGGGCCGGTGGTTGAGCCGCCGGTCCCGTACCACGTCCCACAGGGATCCGACGGCGCCGGCCTTGGCGTCCCGGGCGCCGTAGACGACCCGGTCCAGCCGGGACAGGACGACGGCGCCCGCGCACATGGTGCAGGGCTCCAGCGTGACGACGAGGGTGCAGCCGGTCAGCCGCCACTCGCCGGTGCGGGCGGCGGCCCGGCGGATGGCGAGGACCTCCGCGTGGGCGGTCGGGTCGCCGGTGGCCTCGCGCTCGTTGTGCCCGGCTCCGAGCACGGTCGTGCCGTCGGCGGCCAGCACGACGGCCCCGACCGGCACGTCGCCGCCCGGCAGGGCCCGGCCGGCCTCCCGGAGCGCCAGCCGCATGGCGTCCCGCCAGGGATCGCGCACAGGATCCCGCACGCGATCGTGTGCGATCCCGTCCGCATTGTGTGCGATCCCGTCCGCGTCGTGCGCGGGCCCGTCATCGGGCGCGGGCCCGTCCGCGCGAGCGCGAACGGAACCGCGGCCGTGGCCGCCCACGGCGTACGGCCGCCCGCCCGGGCGGTCCGGTGCGCGCGGTATGTCCGGGGCGTGCGGGCGGTCCGGGTTCTCGGGGGTGTGCGGCGGGGTCAGCGGACGGTCTCCAGCACCTCCGAGGCGCCCAGGGCCTCGGCGATCGCGCTCAGCGCGTCCTCCGCGTCCAGGGCACGCAGCTCCTTGGCGCTGACACCCAGGTCGTCGAGGATCTCGCCGTCGCCCAGCGGGCTGTGCGTGATGGCCTCGGCGGCGGGCGGCTCGTCCTCGTCGTCCTCGTCGGACGCGGGTTCACCGTCCTCCGTGCCGTCGAGGTCGAGGGAGTCCAGGTCGGGGCCGTCGTCACCGGGTTCCCGGCCGAGCAGTTCGTCGGTGAGCAGGATCTCGCCGTACGAACTGCGGGCGGCGGCGGCGGCGTCGGAGACGTAGATACGAGGGTCGTCCTCGCCGTCCACGCGGACGACGCCGAACCACGCGTCCTCCTGCTCGAGGAGGACGAGCACCGTGTCGTCGTCGGTCGAGGCTTCCCGGGCCAGGTCGGCCAGGTCCGACAGCGTCTCCACGTCGTCGAGCTCTGTGTCGCTCGCTTCCCACCCGTCTTCGGTGCGCGCGAGCAGTGCGGCGAAGTACACCGTGACTCTCCCACTGGTCATAGGCGTGCCGGTTGGGGATCCCCCCGGCGGAGGTGTGGGCGGGAAGAGCTGGGCTCCGAGCCCCACCCACTCGGAATCGTGGCAGAAACAAGGCGTTGAGGGGACGTCTTCGGCTCCCTGTGTCCGGCAGTTTTGATCGCACGTCCGTAAAGGACTCACCAGCACACTCGTTGCCGCCACCTGCGGATCGTACGCGGCTACCAGCGGAACGTGCGCATGCGCATCGCGTGCCGCAGGCGCGCGGCCTTGGCGCGGCGGGGCTGGACGCGGTTGCGCAGCTCGCGGGCCTCGGCGAGTTCCCGCAGGAACAGGGCGCGGCGCCGGCGGCGCGCGGCGTCGGACTCCGGTCCGTCCGGCGCCCCGGCCGCGGCGTCCGGCGGCGGATCCGCCGCCGTGTCCGCGGCCGTGTCCGCCGCCGTGTCCGACGCTCTCTCCGCCGCTGTGTCCGACGAGGGCTTCGGTGCCGTGTGCGGCGCGGGAGCAGGTGCCGTGTCCGTTCCGGCGTTCTGGGCCGTTCCCGTCCTGGCGGCGCGGGCCGTGTCCGTCCGGGGGCCGGGTGCGGGCCTTGGTGCGGGTGCGGACTTTGGTGCGGGTGCGGGTGCGGGTGCGGGTGCGGGTGCGGGCACCGGTGCCGTGCCCGGCCGGGTGTTCCGGGCCTCCTGCGCCGTCCGCGTCCGGGGGCCGAGTGCCGTCCGCCTCGCGGAGTCCGGCGGCGTGTCCGGTGCGGCGGGCCGCGCCGGCTCCCGCCGCCCGCGCGGCGACGGCACCTCTCTCGGGGAGAGCGACGCGCTGCTCGCACGGGATCCGCGGGAAGCGCGGGACTTTCGGTCAGGCATTGGTTCACCACCCCGGTCGCGTCCCTCCCACTTTCCCCCCGACGGCGGGTTCGATGCCAGATCAGGGCGTGCTCGCGGGCCGCCGGACGCCGCCCGGTGGGGAGGACGGCGGGAGAGGGACCGGCGAGGGTACGGGGGAGGTCCCGGGGAGGGGTGGGAGGCGGGCGGCGGGGATCGGGGCCCGGCTACTGTGGGCACATGCGTCTCCACGTCGTCGACCACCCCCTGGTCGCCCACAAGCTCACCACGCTGCGCGACCGGCGCACGGACTCCGCGACCTTCCGTCGGCTCGCCGACGAGCTGGTCACCCTGCTCGCCTACGAGGCGACCCGGGACGTGCGCACGGAGCAGGTCGACATCAGCACGCCGGTCGCGCGGACCACCGGCGTGAAGCTCTCCCACCCGCGCCCGCTGGTGGTGCCGATCCTGCGCGCCGGGCTCGGCATGCTCGACGGCATGGTGCGGCTGCTGCCGACCGCCGAGGTGGGCTTCCTGGGCATGATCCGCAACGAGGAGACGCTCCAGGCCTCGACGTACGCCACCCGGATGCCCGAGGACCTCTCCGGCCGCCAGGTGTACGTCCTGGACCCGATGCTGGCCACCGGCGGCACGCTGGTCGCGGCGATCCAGGAGCTGATCAAGCGCGGCGCCGACGACGTGACCGCGGTCGTGCTGCTGGCCGCGCCCGAGGGCGTCGAGGTGATGGAGCGCCATCTGGCCGGCACCCCGGTGACCGTCGTGACGGCGTCGGTGGACGAGCGCCTCAACGAGCACGGCTACATCGTCCCCGGCCTCGGGGACGCGGGCGACCGGATGTACGGGGCCGCCGAGTAGTACCGCGCGGGGCCGCCCCGGACGGGGGGCCCGTGGCTCTCAGCGGTCCTCGGAATCTCAGCGGTCCTCGGAATCTCGGCGGTCCTCGGAATCTACGGCGGTCGGATCTCGGTCGTCGGCCCTCAGCAGTCCTTCTTGGTGGTGGCGGTGGGCCGGGGCGCGCTCAGGGCGGCCAGGGCCTCGTCGGCGGCCGGCCGCTGGGTCAGCTGCTTGAAGCCGTCGCCGATGATCAGGTCGATGTCGGCGCCCTTGCGGACGTCCGTGCGCCGCTCGGCGCCGGCGAGCTGGGTGGCGAGCACGGGCAGCGAGGTGTTCAGGGACGAGGCCGGTCCGAGGAGCACCCCGGTGCCCTTGACCTTCTTGTCGAACTCCTTGGTCGCGTTGCCCACCTGGCCGATGTGGAAGCCGCGCTTCTTCAGCTCGTCCGCCGTCTGCTGGGCCAGACCCTTGCGGGTGGTGGCGTTCAGGACGTTGACGGTGATCTGAGCCGGCTTGGGCACCGCCCGGGTCGTGGGCGTCGGCGACGGGCTCGTCCGGGCGATCCCGTCGGCCTCGGCGCCCTTGGCCGCCTTGGTCGAGCAGTCGTCCCCGGCGCCGGCCGCCGAGGCCTTCTTGCCGCCGGTGAAGACATCGATGAGCTGCAGCGTTCCCCAGCCGGCCACCCCGAGCACGGCGACGGACGCGACGGCCAGGAAGAGGAGTCGGCCCCGGCGGCGGGGCCTGCGCATCCGCGGGTACCTGTTCCCCGTGATCCGGTACTGCCCGCCCATGCCGGGGGGAGTCAGCATGCTCATGAGCGCAGCGTAGTGCGCACGGGCGGTGATTCCTACTAGATGATCATTGGATACGGCTCAGCGGAACCCGAAAGGTCCAAGCCGTCACGGAAGGCCCGTTTCCCGCGGCTCTCAGTCCAGTTCGAGCACGCGCGCGTGCAGCACCTGCCGCTGCTGGAGCGCCGCACGCACCGCACGGTGCAGGCCGTCCTCCAGGTACAGGTCGCCCTGCCACTTCACGACATGCGCGAAGAGGTCGCCGTAGAAGGTCGAGTCCTCCGCGAGCAGGGTCTCGAGGTCGAGTTGCTGCTTGGTGGTGACGAGTTGATCGAGGCGGACCGGGCGCGGTGCGACGTCCGCCCACTGCCGGGTGCTTTCCCGGCCGTGGTCGGGGTACGGCCGGCCGTTTCCGATGCGCTTGAAGATCACACGGAAAGCCTACCGGCCCAGACCTTCCGGGCGCAGCCTCGCCGCCCGAGTGCGGCGCGGGAAATGCCGAGCAAACCAGGGCGAATGGGAACCATGGGCCGAGCGCGAGGCCGGAATGCCGGCGGCGGGACCACGTTCCGAGGGGGCGAGGGCGGCCGAGGGCGGCCGAGGGCGGGCTGGGGCGTGACGGCAAGCGGCGGCGGGCCGGCTCCCGGCCCGGTGGACGCGGACGGGCTCCCGGCGGCGGCCGTTGTGCACAGCCTGTGGACCGCGTGTCGCCCTCCGGGCGGGAGCCGATGCTCGTTTCGTCGGTACGGGTGGTCGCCGGCGGTGCCTTGACGCCACCGGTGGGTGGGCCGGACGCCGCCGTCCCGGCGTCCGGCCTCGTGGAGACGTCAGCGGTGTCCCGGCTGTCCCGGCCGTCCGGGCCGTAGGGGCGGTCCCGGCTGTGCGGGCTGTGCGGGCTGTGCGGGCCGTCCGATGGGTCCGGGCTGTAGGGGCGGGGGTCCCGGCTCCGTGGACATCGGAGGCCGGTCGCCGGCCGGCTCCGGCCTCGGGGGGTGCTCGGGGGAGCGGTGCGGTTCCGGGTCGGGTGAGGCGTGGGTGGCGCTGCGGCGGGCGGCCTCGGCGCGCAGGAGAGCGCGCAGGGCCGCGTAGGGGTCGCTGGGCATGGCTGTGCTACCTCGCTCGCTTGCTTCGCGTGTCGTGCTGGTCGGCGGACCGGTGGCGCGGGGGCAGGGGCCGGTCAGCAGCGCAGGACCACGCGGCGAAGGGTGTGCACGGGCTGGGGAAGGTGCGGCGGCGGCACGGGATCGGCGGGAGCGGGCCGAGCAGCGGGTGCCGTCCGGTGAGGGGGCGCGGGCCGCGGGGTCGTACGGGCGGGTCCGGCGGTGCGGCCCGAGGGATCCGGCGCCGTGTCGAGGGGGTCCTGCTCGGCGGGCGCGTTGCCGGTTCCGCCGGCGAGCGCCGTGGCCGTGGCGGTCGGGGCGGTGGGCGCCTGGGCGGCGACGCCGGGCACGAGCAGGGCGAGCAGGACGAGCAGCGGCACGAGCAGCCGCGGGCGGACGCTCCGGCGCGGGGTGCGGCGGGCGTACGGTGCGGTGCTCACACGGGTCCTCTCCCCGCGGCACGCGCACCCCCCACCGCTCCGGACCCGCAAACCGCCCGCACGGCGTACGAACCGGCCCGCAGGGCGTACGGCCCGGGCGCGCGGTTGACGGCGGGCGGCGTCCTTGGGCGCCGGGCGCCGCCACGGGCCACCGGCTACCGACCGGAGGAACCCGCCCCGGCGGCCTTGGAGGCCTCGGACGCCTTGGCAACCCCTGCGGACTTCGCGGACTTCGCGGACTTCGCCGCCTTCGCCGCCGCCTTCATCTCCTGTTTGTGCGTCCGTACCTTGGCCAGGGAATCGGGTCCGGTGATGTCGGCGACGGAGCGGTAGGACCCGGGCTCGCCGTACTCCCCGGCGGCCTCGCGCCAGCCTTCGGGGCGTACGCCGAACTGCTTGCCGAGCAGTGCGAGGAAGATCTGCGCCTTCTGCCGGCCGAACCCGGGCAGTTCCTCCAGCCGCCGCAGCAGCTCATGCCCGCTGTCGACGTCCCGCCAGATGGCCTCGGGGTCGCCGTCGTAGTGCTCGACCAGGTAGCGGCACAGCTGCTGGATGCGCTTGGCCATCGATCCGGGGTAGCGGTGCACGGCCGGCTTGTCCGACAGCAGCCGGGCGAAGGTCTCCGGCTCGAAGGCCACGATCTCGTGGGCGTCGAGGTCGTCGGTGCCCATCCGGTGGGCGATGGTCGCCGGCCCCTTGAACGCCCACTCCATCGGGATCTGCTGGTCCAGCAGCATCCCGATCAGCGCGGCGAGCGGACTGCGGGCGAGCAGCGCGTCGGCGTCAGGGTCCTGGGCGAGGTGCAGTGTGACGTCCATGTTCCCGATGGTCGCCCGCCGGGCGCTGCCCCGCAGCCGGGCGGAGACCGGGCGGAGCCAGTGACGGGCGCTGAGTTAGGTTAGCCTAACCTGAATCGGAGATGGGGTGGGATGGATGACGGCCGAGGTCCACCGCGACGCCTGGGGAGTACCGCACCTGCGGGCCGGCGACGTGCTCGCGCTGGCCCGCGCCCAGGGCCGCGTCACGGCACTGGACCGCGCCTGGCAACTGGAGGTCGAGCGGCACCGGTCGCAGGGCACCACCGCCGCCTTCCTCGGCGCCCCCGCCCTCGCATGGGACCTCTTCGCGCGCCGCGCCCGCCTCGACGACACCGCCCGACGCTGCTCCGCCGCCCTGGAGGAACGGGACCCGGAGACGGCGCGGTGGGTCCGGGCGTACACCGAGGGCGTCAACGAGGGTCTGGCGGAGGGCGCCCGCCGCGCCCCCGAGTTCGCCGCGACCGGCCTCGCGCCCGGCCACTGGGAGCCCTGGCACCCGCTGGGCGTCTGGCTCGGCACGCACATCCTCTTCGCCGGCTTCCCCGCCAAGCTCTGGCGCGAGCAGGTGGTGCGCCATCTCGGCGCGGCGGCCGTGGGACTGTTCGCGACCGACGGTCCCGGCACCTCGGGCAGCAACGGCTGGCTGGTGAGCGGCGGACGCACCGCCGACGGAGGGGCGCTGATCGCGGGTGACCCGCACCGCTTCGTCGAGGACCCGGGCGTCTACCAGCAGATCCGTCTCGCCTGCCCGGAGTTCGACGTCGTCGGCCTCGCCGTCCCCGGTGTCCCGGGCATCGCCCACTTCGGCCACACCGGCACGGTCGCCTGGGCCATCACCAATGCCATGGCCGACTACCAGGACGTGTACCGCGAGCGACTGCGCCGCACCGGCGCCGGCGTCGAGGCCCTCGGCCCCGACGGCGCCTGGCACCGCGCCGCCCGCCACACCGAGACCGTCGAGGTGGCGGGCGAGGACCCGGTCGAGGTCGAGATCGTCGAGACCGACCGCGGCCCGGTGATCGCCGGCGGCCCGGACGGCCTCGGCGGCCTCGGCGGCCCGGACGGCCCGCTCGTGCAGGTGGGGCTGGCGGGACCGGACGTCCCGTACGAGCCCTACGGCCCGGACGGCCCGGACGGCCCGGACGGCCCGGACGACCCGGACGACCCGGACGGCCCGGCCGGTCCGCCAGACCCGCCCCTCGCCGTCAGCCTCCGCCACCCGCCCCGCGTGACCGCCGACCTCGGCTTCGGTGCCCTGCTGCCGCTGCTGCGCGCCCGCACCGCCGGGGACGTCGACCGCGCCTTCGACGCCTGGGCCGAACCGGTCAACGTTGTCCTGGCCGCCGACACCGACGGCGGCGTACTGCACCGGGTCGCCGGCCGGGTGCCGCTGCGCGCGGAGGACAACCGCGTGCGCCTCGTACCCGCCTGGGAGCCCGGCCACGAGTGGCGGGGCTGGCACCAGCCGCCGCGGGGCGGGCTGACCGACGGCGTCGCGGTGATGGCGAACCAGCGCGGCCTCGCGGCGCCCCTCGGCGTCGAGTTCGCCCCGCCGCACCGCGCCGACCGCATCCGCGCCCTCCTCGCCGGGCGCGCCGAGTGGTCCGCGGACGACATGCCCGCCCTGCACACCGACACCCACTTGGCCTCCGCCGCCCCCCTGCTCGACCGGCTCGCGGCCCTGGACGGCGCGGAGCTGACCCCCGGCGCGGCCCGGCTGCGCGACCGCCTGCTGCGCTGGAACCGCCGTATGGACGCGGGCAGCCGCGACGCGGGCGCGTTCGCGGCGGTGCGCGCCGCCGTCGTGGCCCGGCTCGCCGCCCACCCGGTGTTCGCCCCGCTCGCCGAACCGCCCGGCTACCCGGAGGTGCTCCTGCCCTGGCTGGCCCTGCTGCCCCGGATCGGCTACGCCCTGGAGAACCTGCTCCGGGCCGACGACCTGTACGGCATCGACCGGGCCGCGATCGTCCGCGCGGCCCTGGAGGAGGTGGCGGGCCGCCCCGGACGGACCTGGGGCGAACGGCACCGCCTCGCCCCCTGGCGCGCGCTGCCCGGGGCGGCGGCGCCGTACGACGGGCCCGGCCTGTCCGGCGACCACGACTGCGTGCTGTGCACCTCGTCCGTGCCCGGGGTGACCGACCTCGCCGCACGCGGTCCGGTGGCCCGTTACGTCTGGGACGTGGCCCACCGGGAGAACAGCCGCTGGGTGGTGCCGTTCGGCGCCGACGGGGTGCCCGGCGCGCCCCACCACCGCGATCAGCTCCCCCTGTGGGTGGCGGGAGACCTCGTCCCGGTCGTCACCGACTGGGCCCGCCTGGAGAAGGAGACCGACGTCTGATGCCCGCTCCCGCCAGTGACCCCGCTCCCGCCAGTGCCCCCGCTTCCGCCGGTGGCTCTGCTTTCGCCGGTGGCCCCGCTTCCGCCGGTGGCTCTGTTTCCGCCGGTGGCTCCGCTGCGGCCGCCGGCAGCACTTCCGACGGTTCCGCGGCGACCTCCCGCGCGGCCGGCCGTGACCGCGAGCCGGTGCACGAGGAGACCGTCGACGGCTTCGGCACCGTCCGTGTCCTGCCCCTGGACCCGCGCGCCGACGCGGCCACGGTCCACCGCTGGGCCGGCGAGGAACGCGCCGCCTTCTGGGGCATGCGCGGTCTGACAAAGGACCAGGTGGCCGGGATCTACGCCCACATGGCCGGCCTCGACACCCATCACGCCTACCTGGTGCTCCGGGACGGCGAACCGGCCGCCCTGCTGCAGACCTACGAGCCGGATGCCGACCGGGTCGGCGAGTGCTACGCCGTGCGCCCCGGCGACATCGGCGTGCACCTGCTGCTCGCGCCGCCCGGCCCGGACGGCCGCCGGCCCGGCTGGACGTCCGCGCTGCTGCGCGCCGTGCTGTCGTACGTGCTGCTGGGGCTGGACCGGCGACGGATCGTGGTGGACCCGGACGTGCGCAACGAGAAGGCGGTCGCCCGTTTCCTGCGGGAGGGCTTCGAGCGGGGGCCGGTCGTCGTCCTCCCGGAGGTCGACCTGCCCGACGTGTACCTGCCCGAGAAACACGCCCAACTGGCCTTCCTGCCCCGCCGGGCGGCCTTCCCGGAGTGACCGCCGAGCGTTCGCCCGGCGTGCGTGACGCCATCCCGGCCGTGCGAGGCTTCCGTCCGCCGGTGCGCTGAGCGCCGCGCGGCCCGCTTCCGTACGTATCGGGAAGCCGGCGAGTCCCCGGGACGGAGAAGTGACGTGAGCCGACGGCGGAGCGAACGCTGTGATCGCGAACGCTGTAACTGCGAACGCTGTGACCGCGAGCGCTGTGACCGCGATGCGCGGGGCGGGCCGTACGACGGACGCGGGGGCCTGCCGGCCGGGCGCCTGCGGGCCGGGCGCCTGCGGGCACGGGTGCCGGTGCTGCTGGGCGCCCTGCTGGTCCTGCTCGTCCTCGGTGGTGCCGGACCCGCATCCGCGCACGCGGCGCTGCGTTCCGGCGACCCCGCCGACGGGACCGTGCTCAAGTCCGCGCCCCGTGCGATCACCCTGACGTTCACCGAGTCCGTCGGCCTGCTCGACGACTCCTTCCGCGTGTTCTCCCCCGACGGCCACCGGGTGCACACCGGTGAGGCGGGGCCCGTGCCGGGCCGTCCCGACACGGCCCGGGTGGCGTTCCCGGCCGGCCTCGGCGAGGGCACGTTCACCGTGGCATGGCGGGTGGTGTCCGCGGACAGCCACCCGGTCTCCGGGGCGTTCACCTTCGCGGTCGGCCAGCCCTCCCCGACCCAGGCCGCGGTCGACACCGGGCCGGTCGAGGACCCCGCGACCGGCGGCCTGTACGACCTGGCCAGGTACGCCGGCTACGGCGCCGTCGCCCTGCTCGTCGGCACCGCCGCGTTCGTGCTGCTCTGCCGCCCGCCGGATCCCGCTCCGCTGCGCCGGCCGCTGGTGGCGGGCTGGTGGGCGCTGCTGGCGTCCACGGTGGCCCTGCTGGTGCTGCGCGCGCCGTACGAGGCGGGCACGGGACCGGCCTCGGCGTTCGACGCTGGGGCGCTGTCCCGCACCCTGACCGGCCGCCCGGGCCTGGTCCTGCTGGCCCGTCTGGTCCTGCTCGCGCCGGCGGCCTTCCTCCTCGTACGGCCGTCCCGGCGCCGCACGGGGACGGGGGCGCCGGCGGAGGGGAGCACGGCGGCGGAGGCGAGTACGGCGGCGGAGGCGAGCGCCTCGGTGATGGCGGGCGCGTCGGTGGCCGTGGCACCGGAGGGCGGCCGCCGGCCCTCGCGGCCGGTCCTGGTGGCGGCAGGGGCCCTGTCCCTCGCCCTGGCCACGACCTGGGCCGCGTCCGAACACGCGTCGGCCGGTCTCCAGGTGCCGCTCGCGATGACGTCCACGGTGCTCCACCTGCTCGCGATGGCGGTGTGGCTGGGCGGTCTGACGGCCCTGCTGACCCTGCTGCACGCGGCGACGGCGGCGAGTGGCGGCGGGAGCGGCGAGGCGGCGGTTCGCCCCGGCGGCACGGGGGGCCAGGCCGGCAAGGGCGGCAGTGAGTACACCGACGCCGGCGATCGCAGCGAGGGCGGTGACCCGAACGCCGGCGGCTTGAAGGACGGCGACCGGGACCACGGCGACCGGGACCACGGCGACCCGGACGACGGCGAAGTCGGCGAAAGCGACGCCGACGACCGCGAGCCGAACGACGGCAGAACCCGCCGCCACGACGCCGACGCCCCGTTCGACGGACCCGGACTGACGGCCGCGGCGGCCCGTTTCTCCCGGGTCGCCTTCGCCGCCGTCACCGTCCTCGCCCTCACGGGCGTCTACCAGTCGTGGCGCGGGCTCGGCTCCTGGGCCGCGCTCGCGGAGACGGCGTACGGGCGGCTCCTGCTGGTCAAACTGGCGGGCGTGGCGCTGCTGCTGACGGCCGCGGGCCTCTCGCGGCGCTGGACCGTACGGCTGCTGACGGCGGACGCGGAGGCCACCGTGCGCAAGGGCGTACGGGCGGCGGACACACGGGCCGCGGCACGGGAAGGCGTGCGGGCGGGGGCCGGGGCGCGGGTGGGCACCGCGGACCCGGCCGGCGGCACGGGACCGGTCGGCGGAACGAGCCCGGACGGCGGAACGCCGCCGCGGGACCCCGGACCGGCCGGCGGACGACCGTCGTCCCCCGGGGAGGAACCCGCCTGGTCGGCCGCGCCGGACGCGTACCGCCGCCGGCTGCGCCGCTCGGTCCTGGCCGAGGTCGCCCTGGGCGTCGCGGTGCTGGTGATCAGCACGGTGCTGGCCGGGACCGTGCCGGGCCGGGCGGAGGCCGAGGCGGCCGGGGCCGCGCCCGCGGCCGGGGCGCCGGGAGCCTCCGTCACGGTGATCCCCTTCGACGTGGGCACCCCGGGCGGCCGGGGCAAGGTGCAGATCACCCTGGAGCCGGGCCGCGTCGGCCAGAACGCGGTGGAGGCCGTCGTCTACGGTCCCGACGGCGGCCTGGCGACCGTTCCCGAGCTGCGGCTCTCCCTGTCCCTGCCCGCCCGCGGGATCGGGGCGATCGACGCCCGGCTCACCGACCGCGGCGGCTACTGGGGTACCGACACCCTCAACCTCCCGCTGCCCGGCACCTGGACGCTGAAGGCGACCGTGCGGATCTCCGAACTCGACCAGACCAGCGTCTCCAGGACGATCCGCGTCCAGCGCTGACCGTCCTGCACCGGCTGTCCGGCGCCGACCGTCCTGCACGGGCTGTCCGGCGCCGACCGTCCTTCACGGGCTGTCCGGCGCTGACCGTCCGGCCGACCGTCCGGCTGTCCGTCCGGCTGTCCGGTGCCGGCCGCCCCGCGCTCACCGCCGCTCCGGTCAGCCCGGGGTGGCGCCGCCGCGGGCGGTGGTGCCGTCGAGCAGCGCGCGCATCCGCTCGGCGGCGCGGACCGCCGCGTCGGCGCAGCAGTTGTTGAACAGCACATGCAGCCGTTCCACCCGGCCGGCGAGCGAGCGCAGCCGCGGCACCCATTCCGCCAGCTCCTCGTCGGCGTACTCGTACCGGAACCGGTCCTCCTTGCTCCCCGTGCCCCACGCCGTGCTGCGGCCGTGGAAGCGGACGACGGACAGCCGGGGCGAGGTCACGGGCGTCACCGGCGGGACGGAGGCGTCCAGACCCTGCGCCATGTCGACGGCGACGGCGGCGAAGCCGTACCGGCGCAGCAACCGGGCGGTCGCGTCCGCCTGTTCCTCCCGCCACCAGGCGGGATGCCGGAACTCCACGGCGACCGGCCACTTCTCGGTGCGCCGGGCGCAGTCCTCGAGGAACGCCCCGGACCGCGCGCCCGGCCGGAACCACGGCGGGAACTGGAACAGCACACTGCCCAGCCGCCCGGCGCGGCGCAGCGGCCCGATGGCCTCCGCGAAACGCCTCCACACCTCGTCCAGCAGCTCCGGCGCACGCGTGTCGGCGGCCCGGCGCAGATCCGCGGGCAGCGCGGTGCGCCGGGTGGGGTGCCCGGTGAGCAGCGAGAAGGCCTTCACGTCGAAGACGAAGCCGTCCGGCGTCCGCTCCACCCACAGCCGGCTGTTCCGCTCGGCGGGCAGGGCGTAGTACGCGGAGTCCACCTCCACGACCGGCAACCGGCCGGCGTAGTGCCGCAGACGGCCCTCGGCGCTCCGCGACCCCGCGGGGTACCACCCGCTGCGCACCAGCGCCGGATCCGTCCAGGAACACGCACCCACCAGGATCTCCGCCATGGCAGCGCGGTTACCCCGGCGGGTGCCGCGCCATGACCCCGGCGGGCGCCGCGCCCGCCATGGCCTCGGCGGGTGCCGCGCCGAGCGGATGACCGGTGCTCGCCGATCGGTGGCGCCGGAGGATCGTACGGCCCGGCGAGGCATTCGATCACACATATAGGTCTATCCAGGGAATTCCTTCACCCGTTTGCCGCGCATCCGGGGAAGTGGGGCGGCGTTAGTCGGGATATGACTAACGCATCCAGGGAAGGGTACTTGCGGCTGACGGTGGGTCAGGAGCGGGGGGCCCTGGGGGAGTCGAGGGCCGCGGGCGCGGTGGCATCGGTTCCCTCCACCTGCCCGCCCGCCCCGGTGCACCCGCCGGTCACGGCCGACGGCACCCTGAGGAGGGGCTGTTCGGCGGCCTCGCCCAAGGTGTCCGAGCCGCTGCTGCGCGATTTCCTGGACGCGATGAGCGCGCTGGAGGCCGACCTGGCCCGCCGCTGGGTCGGCGCCCAGGGGCGCCCGGCCTTGTGCGGGGCCGAATAGTCGGGCGGGTCATGTACGACGAACGTATTGGCCGTCGCTCCGGTCATTCCGATGATTATCCCGGCGCCTATCCGGATTACACGGGCGCCTACCCCGACAATTCCAGCGACTTCTCCAGCGACTTCTCCGGTGACTTCCCGCGCGGGTACGGCGAGGCCGGCACCGGCCGGCACCGCGCCCCCGGCCCGCTCTTCTCCACGCCACTGGTGCCACCGGACTCGGCCTGGGACCCCGCCGAGGAACTGGCCTTCATGCTCCAGGACGCGCTGGAGGAAGAGGCCCACAGGCCGAGGACCCCCGCCGCCCGGGAGGAGCCCCCGGTCACCGCGGCCGAACCGGGCCCGCCACCGGCGGACCCCGAGGAGATCACCGCGGATCCGCCGCCGGCGAGGGACGGCTCGCGGGGCCACGGCCACCGCAAGGTCCGCCGGCGCAGGCCCCTGGCCACCGTGCGCACCGCCAGCCAGGTCATCGCCGCGCTGGCGGCGGTGATCGCCTCCACGGTCAGCTTCTTCGGCGGACTGGTGGCCTACGACCCCCTGCGGATCGTGGCCGTCGCCCGTATGGAGAGCGACGTCGCCTCCTGGTGGCCGCTGCTGGTCTACGGCCCCTGGCTGGTGGCGTCCCTGTCCGTGCTGCGGGCCGCGCTGCACCAGCGGCGGGCGGTCCACTCCTGGTGCGTGGTGCTGTTCTTCTCCTCCGTCGCGATGCTCCTGTGCGTGCTGCAGGCGCCCAGGACCATCGTCGACATCTCGGCGGCGGCACTGCCGGGCCTGGCCTCCCTCGCCTGCTTCCAGCAGCTCGTACGCCAGATCACCCTCACCCGCCCGCCCCGCCGCACCGCACCCCGCCACCGCCTGCACCGGGCCGCGTCACCCGACGCGCCCGCGGAGGAGGGCGGCCCGGCGTCGTCGGCACCGCTCGCGTCCCCGCCCAAGGCCGCCTCGGGCGGGACGGGCACGGCGGGCGGCACGGGTGCCACGGGTGCCACGGGCGCCGCGGGAACGGGGAGTTCGATGGGCGCGGTGGGCGCGGCGGGTACGGCGGGTGCGGCGCGTTCGCCGGGCGCACCCGACGTGGCGCACCCGGCACGCACGACGCAGACGGCACGCGCCACGGGCGTACCGGGCGCGCCCCGCGCGACGGGCATCGCCCAAGGCGCGGGCGCCCCGCGCGCCGTCGGGAACCCGGCAGGGGCACGCACCCCGGCCGCAGGGACCACCGGGGTCTCGGGCTCGGCACGGCCCCGGTGACAGCGGGAGGCACCCGCCGCGGGGCGGGGGCCTCCCGCCGGACGGCCCCGCGGCAGTGGCCCTCCGGCCCCGTGGCAGCCCGGCGCCGGTGAAGGGACCCTGGAGAGGAGAGCCGGCCGGGGGCGAGCGGCAGAGCGGGCGGAGCGTACGGCTCCGGCGCGGGCGCGGGCGTGGGAGGCATCGTGGGCGGTCTGGTGGTCGTGGGCGCGGACGGGTCGGCGTCGAGTCTCGAGGCCGTCGAGGTCGCGGCGCGCGAGGCGCGGTTGCGTGCGGCGGGCCTGCGGGTGGTGCACGCCTTCATCTGGCCCGCGATGCACGTGCCGCTCGGTCCCTCCGCGCTGGGCCCGCCGCAGGGCGGGATCCGCGGCATGGTCGACCGCCTGGTCGCCGAGGCAGTGGAGCGGGCGCGCGCGGTGGCGCCGGAGATCGACGTCAGCCACGCGGTGGTGACCGGCGAGCCGCTGACCGTGCTGGAGGCCCAGTCGCGCGGTGCCGAACTGGTGGTGGTCGGATCCCGGGGCATGGGCGGGTTCGTCGGGCTGATGGTGGGGTCGACGGCGGTGCACCTGGCCGCGCACGGGCGGTGTCCGGTGCTGGTGGTGCGCGGGCGGGTACGGGCCGAGGGTCCGGTCGTGGTCGGCGTGGACGGCTCGGCGGCGAACGCCCCGGCGGTGGACTTCGCCTTCGCCGAGGCGGCGCTGCGCGAGGCGCCCCTGGTGGCGCTGCACGCCTGGACGCCGTGGAACGCGCAGTTGCCCCCACCGCAGGACGAGACGGCCCCGTACGCCAATCCGTCCGGCGCGCTGGCCGTGGAGGAGTCCCGGCTGCTGTCCGAGGCGCTGGCCGGCCGCCAGGAGCGCTACCCCGGTGTCACGGTGGAGCACCGGGTCGTGCGTGGCAGGACCCGGGAGACGCTGATCGAGGCCGGCGACTCGGCACAGCTGACGGTGGTCGGGGCTCGGGGCCGCGGCGGCTTCACCGGCCTGCTCCTGGGCTCGGTCAGCCAGGCCCTCCTCCACCACGCCCGCTGCCCGGTCGCGGTGGTACGGGGCCGGGCAGCGGACTGACGCGCCCGCCCCGGCTCCGGCCCGGCCCAGACGTCCGGCCGTCCTCCCCCGGCCCCGGCCCAGGCGTCCGGCCGACCTCCGCGTCTTTGCCGTCCGTCCCCTCCCTTTTTGTCGCCGGACCGCCGTCCCTCGTCCGCCGTCAGGCGAGGTCCGCCAGGTCCTCCTCGGTGAGGGTGATCGACCCGGCCGCGGTGTTCTCCTCCAGGTGGGCGAGCGAGCCGGTGCCCGGGATGGCCAGGGTCACGGGGGAGGAAGCGAGCAGCCAGGCCAGGGCGATCTGCGGGACGGTGGCCCCGTGCCGCTCCGCGACCTTGGCCATCCGGTCACCGGTGACATCGCTCAGGCCGCCGCCCAGCGGGAAGAACGGCACATAGGCGATGCCGGCCCGCTCGCACTCCGCGAGGAGTCCGGCGTCGTCGCGCTTGGCGGCGTGGAAGTGGTTCTGGACGGCCGCCACGGGGGCGATCGCCCGCGCCTCGGCGAGGTGGCCCGCGTCCACGTTGCTCAGGCCGAGGTGGCGGATCAGGCCCTCCTCGCGCAGGGCGGCCAGCGCCTCGAAGCGCGCGGCGACGGACTCGCCGCGCGGCGGCGGCTGCGGACCCCCGATGCGCAGGTAGACCAGATCGAGGCGGTCCACACCGAGGGTCCGGAGGTTCTCCTCGACCAGCGGCCGCAGCCGCACGGGATCGGTGGTCGCGGCGAGGCCGCCGTCGGGGGTGCGCAGCGGTCCGACCTTGGTGGCGATCACCAGGCCGGCCGGATACGGGTGCAGCGCCTCGCGGATGAGGTCGTTGGCCCGTACGGTGCCGTCGCCGCTGGTGTAGAAGGCGGCGGTGTCGATGTGGTCGACGCCGAGCTCCACGGCGCGGCGC
This sequence comes from Streptomyces sp. NPDC004065, assembly GCF_044903565.1. Taxonomy (NCBI): domain Bacteria; kingdom Bacillati; phylum Actinomycetota; class Actinomycetes; order Kitasatosporales; family Streptomycetaceae; genus Streptomyces; species Streptomyces sp. NPDC004065. The sequence continues at coordinate 153,343 of NZ_JBJDQT010000008.1, forward strand.
AGGACGGCGCGCCCGGTGCCGGGGTCGCGGGCCGGGCCGTGGAAGGTGTTCGTGGGCAGGCGCATCGCGCCGAAGCCGATCCGGCCGACCGTGAGGTCGCCGCCGAGACGGAAGTCATCGCTCATGGCCTCAGCCTCGCCCCCGGGCCGCGCGGCCCGCGAGCCCATGGCAGTTTGCTGCCATCGGGCACAATGGCGGCGTGGCGGAGACGGTGGTGACGATCCACGGCGATCTGGAACTCGTCGCTCGTACCGAGCACTTGTTCGCCTCGGGGCGGGAGGAGTTCGTCTGCGCCGCCCGGGACCTCGACACCTGGTCGCGCCCCGAGGCCCGGCAGGCCGCCCGCCACGGGGTGCGGGCGAGCGGAACCCGGCGGGTCCGCAAGCTGTTCAGCCCGGCCGTCCTGGCCGACGAGCACAGCCGCAGGCATCTGAACGAGCTGGTCGACGAGGGCGTGCGGGTACGGATCGCCGCGACCGCCCTTCCGCACGAGACGATCGTCGTCGACCGGCGGTTGGCGATCCTGGCCGGCCTGGACGAGCCCGGGGGCCGCGGCCGCGAGTACACCGTGATGACGGCGCCGAACCTGGTCGGCGGGGTGTACGCGCTGTTCGAGGCCGCCTGGGAGACGGCCACCGACCTGAAGGCGTTGCTGAGCGGCGACCGGCCGCGGCTCGACGCCGAGAGCCGTACGATCCTGCGCGCGCTGGGCTCCGGCGCCACCGACGAGACGGCAGCCCGGCAGCTGGGGATCTCCCTGCGCACCTACCGCCGCCGGGTGGCCCGGCTGCTGGACACGCTCGACGCGGGCTCCCGCTTCCAGGCCGGACTGCGCGCGGGCGAGCTGGGCCTGAACGGCTGAGAACGCCGCGCGGGTTCACGCATCGGCGCATCAGCGCATCAAGGGCATTGGCGCGGCGGAAGCCGGGGACGGTCCGCGGCCGGTCACCATGGCTGGTCGCTGCGGCCCGTCGTCGCGGCCGGTCGCCGCGCCCGCCGCCGTCAGCGGCGCCGGGCCGCCCGGGGCCGCGCCGCACGGGTGTCCGAGGGGAGCGGAGACTCCTGCGCGTCCTCGAACGATGAGGTTTCGACTTCCCCGAAGTCGGGGGCCTGGAAGGGGTTGGTCGCCGGAGGCGGCGACACCGCGCCGGAGCGGCGGGGCTGCCCTTCCAGGGCGGAGAACAATGACGTCAGTTCGATGAGAGCACTCTCTTTCCTTGCAGGTCCCTCAGGGACCTGGTGTGCCATGACCGGGCACAGCGGTGCTACAGCTTGGTCATCTTGGCGTAGGGGCTCAAGATCCGCCTTTGCGACGGGCCGAAGTCCACGAGGGCCGCGATGCCGTCCTCGATGCCGATCACCCGCCCGAGGCCGTACACGTCGTGGGTGACCTGGTCGCCGACGGCGAAGTGCTTGGGGGCCGGTACGACGGGTGCCTTGAAGGGGCTGGTGGGCAGGTGGCGCCTTGGCGCGGCGGGCTTCGTCATGGCTCAGTATGCGCCCACGCGCATCCCGTTTGCTGTGGCCGTCGGCACAGATCCACACCGGAACGCTCGCGCCACCTCGCTGACCTGGGGTTTCCCCAGGACCGGCAAGGCGAAACCGGCTCGCAACGAGGAAGGGCCCCGGCCGGCGAACCGGTCGGGACCCTTCGTCCGCCCTGCTGGGCGGCTGCGGAGGATACGAGATTCGAACTCGTGAGGGGTTGCCCCCAACACGCTTTCCAAGCGTGCGCCCTAGGCCTCTAGGCGAATCCTCCGAGAGATACTGTACCCGACTCTGTGACGTGCGATGACACGGCCAGTCTTGGACCCACGACTACTGTGGGTCAAGTCACACCAGGCACAAAGCGTCTCGCCTATCTCGCAGGTCAGGGCCCTGATCACGGCCACTCTCCGTGTCGCGCACATGCGAATCGGGGGCCAACGCACGAGCGGCTGGCCTGGTCTCCTGGTGGTTGTGAGCCGGACACACGCGCCCCTCACGCCTCATGTCCCACACCACCCACGTCGTCTCGCTCACGCACCCCTCACACGAGACCCGCGCTCTGTCGCCCCCGAACGCCTACCGACGCGCTCTCTCCCTCTCCCGCTTATTCCTCTCCCTGATCTCCTCCGGCGTCATCTCCGCCAGGCTCACTTCCTCCGCTTCTGCGATCCCCGCGAAGGTGCCGACGATGTTGGCCCGGAACAGCGTGCCCTCCTCGTACCCGACGATCAGCGCGTGTCCCTCGTCGCTCCAGGCGACGACCGGCTCATAGCTGAACTCCTCCTCTCCTGCTATCTCTCCATCTCCCTTGAACCGCGCGAACCACTTACCATGCGGCGCTGCGATCATTCCCATATCTCCCACACCAGCCCTTCAATCTCGCGCATTCCGGCGCTTTCTAATCTCTCCCGCTCATTCTCTCGGCGAATGTGCGGGCTCAATTCCCCGTACTACCTATCGAGAGTCGTAGCTGTAGAACGAGCGCAGCTCTAAGAGCTGCGCGCTCTACATACAAGCTCAGACCGATCTATCTACAGAGTTCTACAAAGCTCTGATCTGCGGAAACGTCGTTCGGTTCTACAGTTCTACAGTCCTCTACATACAGAGCTTTGTAGAACCGACGTGGCTTCGAGTTCTACAAACGCGATTCCCTACGCGGGCTTGTACCTCTTCGGGCGCCCCTGGCCGGTGATCTTGTCCAGCTTCTCCAGGTCGGTCAGGTAGTTCCGCGCGTTCTTGATGTTGACCCCCTCGGCGATCTGGTCAGCAGTCGGCGGCACCTCGGCGTCACGGATGTACCTGAACACGCGCTCGATCGTGGTCAGCTCAGACTTTGCGATGGCCCCGACATCGGGGTTCACGAGCACCACAGACGTGCGCCGCTTGCCCTTCTCGTCCACTCCCAGGTCAATGACCTTGGGCGAGAACTGGAGCTTCAGGCCGTCCGCCTCGTCCTTTTGCTTCTCGTTCTCCAGGGTCACTACGCAATCCCCGGTGGAGACTTTGCCTTTCTTCTCCACCCACAGTTCGGTGTCGAGACCACCGATCCACACGCTTCCGCCGCGCCCTCCCTTGCCGTCCTTCGGCGGGTGGTGCAGGAGAAGGACGCACGCGCCCGTAACTTTGCGGATGTCATCCACGCGGTTGAACGCGGTCGAGTCGTTCGAGTTCTCGTCCACGCCAGCGGAGATACGGGACTGAGTGTCGAGAACCACGAGCACCGATCCCCCACCCATTGCCGCGCGTTCCCCAGCACGCTCGCGGCGCTACGCCGCGCTTGATGCGAGGAGAGTAACGGCCTCTGGCACGTCCGTGTACTCCTGTGAGTAGGAGCACCGACTGGGACTGGAACCGGCGTTTGCTGACACACTGCGGCCTATGTCTCGTGAAGATGCCTTCCGCACCGCGGCCCCTCGGGCGCTGCGTGACCCTGACACCCTTCAAGCTCGGCTGAGTGCAGTGCGTACCGAGCCCACGGTGAAGCCCCTAAACGACTGGGTGGAAACCCTGCGTGAGCGTCTGGGTGACGGCGAGTCTGTGCCGTGGTTCGACCCGGCTTCGGGCGGCATACACGCGCGGAGCCTGTTCCTCCTTGAGGCCCCTGGGCAGAAGTCCATGGGGGAAGAGGCCGCGCTACGCCGTACCGGGAGCGGAATCATCTCGGTCGACAACGACGACCAGACGGCACAGAACTGCTGGACACTTCGCGCGGAGGCCGGGCTCCCCTACCGGGAGTCCCTGCACTGGAACGTCGTGCCGTGGTATCTCGGCACCGCCGACCGTATCGCCGCTCCCGGGCGGACAGAGATACAACGCGCGGCACCGTTCCTGCACGAGGTGATCTCCATGCTTCCGGCGCTGGAGGTGGTCGTGCCGATGGGGCGCAAAGCCCAGGCCGGCTGGGAGGCTTACCAGGAGCGGTACGCGCCGAAGGTGCACACTCTTCCCACCTGGCACCCCAGCCCCCGTGTGTTCGCCTCTCGCCCCGCCGCGCGCCAAGAGGTCCTGCAAGTCCTTAAGGAAGCCGCCAGGCTTCTTGGCACTGCCTGACGCGGAGCAGACCAAACGCGAGAGCCCCACCTCGGTTTTGCTGAGGTGGGGCTCTCTGCTGTGCGCGCTGCCGCTACTTCTCGTCAGCGGGGTCGGGTGTCTCGTCGTACGGCGGGATACGTCCCGCTCGGCTCTCGCAGACGCGTAGGACGTCGCCGAGGCTCTCGATGAGCCGCGTAGCGATCCACCGGAGCTCGGGAGCCGTGAGGTTCGCCGTGTCCTCAACCATCGGCTTGGCCAGAGACCTGATCACGGCTGCCGTCTCGATCTGCTGTGCCTCCATGTTGTCGGCGAGCCGGGAGAGGAACGTCTCGGTGCCGTCCGTCACGAGGTGCGCGGGCTTGCCGTCGTGGCTCCACGGCAGGAGGCGGAGGTGCGAGGGGGAGGAAGTCATGCCGTCACTCCTGCCGTGTAGTCCTGTCCGAGCGTCGCCAGCACGGCGGCACGTCGCCTGTCCTTCTGCCGCTGCCGTTCCTGCTCTCGCTCCCAGGCGATGAGGTAGGGCCTGATCAATGGGGTGTCCTCGCCGCGCAGGTACGCGGGCGGGTTGGGAAGTCCCACACCCCCCGTCGAGATGATCAGCCGCTGTGTCGGCGTGTCCGTGGGGGTGTGCTCTGTCGGCACAGCCTGTGAGGCAGCTCGCCGCTTGCCGGTCGATGGCATGAGCCACGAGAGGATGAGGGCCAGTAGAGTTCGCACGTCGGTCACTCCTTGGGTGATCGGCCATGCCCCCGGACAGTTCGCCCTGTCGCGGGGGTCTTCTGTTGTGGTGGTGCTGGGTGGTTCTGTCGTTGTGTCCTACGTCACGAGCTTACGCGCTATCGCGAAACCGCACTACCGCACTAGCGCGATAGCTGGATGACGCGTAACCGCGCAGGCTGAGGGTATGGACCTTGATCGCTCCGTTCCCGTCTGGCCTCAGGTAGCGGCCGAACTTCGGAAGAGGCTCGACGCTGGGAAGTGGAAGGCTGGCGAGCGGTTCCCCGGCACGGTGGACATCGCCGCCGAGTTCGACGTGAGCCAGTCCACGGCACAGAAGGCCGTGGCTGCCTTGAGGGCAGAGGGACGGCTCTACACGATCCTGGGTCAAGGCTCGTTCGTGAAGGGCGACGAGTAGCAGCAGCGCCGTAGGCGAGGTGGGCGAGCCGACGACTGACGGGGTGGTGTGGAACATGGCGCTCAGTACCTGTCGCCCAGGGCGTGCACCGCGTCTACTGCTCGGCGGCTCGCCTGGTCGGCTCCGTACCGCCTGAGCATGGATGCGCTCTTCCATCCTCGGATCGCCATGACGTTCTCACCACTGACCCCGTTGGACAGCAGGTCGTCACACCACGTGTGGCACCACGAGTGTGGAGAGACGTGCTCCGGCTCGTAGCCCGCCTGTTCCGCACGGCGCTTGGTCATCCTGTGCAGTCCCGCGTACAGGAGACGTGAGCGGTTGCGCGTGCCCAGCCACAGCCAGTCAGTCTTGTGGGCCAGCTTGTGTTGCTCGGCCCGTGCTCGTAGGTAGCGCTGGAGAGCCTTCACCGTCTTGGGCTGCAAGGGGATGAGCCTGCCGTCCTGGGTGTTCCTCCCGTCCTTGAGAGGGACGACGACCAGCGTGGCGTTCGGGAGATCCAGGTCTTGAACGCGGAGGTTCAAGATCTCCTCGGCTCGTAGGCCCTCCGTGAGCACACGCAAGAGCGCGTGGTCCCGCACGGTCTCAAAGTCACGGATGCGCGGAGAGCCATTGCCCGTGATCCGTAGCGTGTCCTCGATGAACTCCGCGGACAGGGTCTTGGGCTTGCCGAGGTGCGGAGCCGCGTAGTTGTGCAGCTTGGGGTCCTGGTACGGGTTCGGGTGCTCGTACTCCTCAGCCAGGTACGCGAACAGTGCGCGGAGGTTACGAGACTGTGTGTTCGTGCCTCCGGTGTATCCGCCTTTGCCGTCCTGGGACTTGGGGATATCGAACGACTCGTACCACCAACGAAAGTGGCGGTTCAGCGTGGCTGTATCGACAGCCAGGAACGACAGCTCTGCCACACCCGCCGTCTGTCGTCGTGCGCTCGTGCCGTTCAGCGCCTTGACGTGCTCCGGTGTGGTCAGCCAGCGGTCGAGTGATCGGGCGGCGTTGACGTACGCCTGGATCGTCTTCCGCTGGTAGGGACGCCCCCGCCTGTTGTTCGTCGTGCTGAGGTGTAGCTCTAGCTCGGCGATGAGGGACGCTCCAGACACGCCCTGAACAGCGCTTAGGGACGTTGCTGCGCTGAGCGCTCGTGTCTGTGCGTCGGCGTCTGTGCTCGTGCTCCGAGTGCGCCTCTGAGCGCGTAGCGGGCTCTTGCTAGCCATGGCCTGTGACTCTCTGTGTGGCCGCTGGGCAAGTCGGTGTAGCTCAGTCGTCTTGTCCAGCGGCGCCGGGCAGTGAAGTCACCGCCGACACAGAGAAGCCCCGAGCTGCATAAGTGCAGATCGGGGCAGTAGTCGCGGGGCTCGCCTCGTGCTCTGTGTGCGTTGCTTGGGCTAACTCTTTTCCAAGCGTGCGCCCTAGGCCTCTAGGCGAATCCTCCGCCGGAAACATTACATGACCGAGAGGAGTGCTCGCGAACTCGTTCCCGGCCCCCGGGATCAGGTAGTCTTTCGGCAGCCCCCCACGCGGCGCTATCTGACTGAACTCCCCCAGGGCCGGAAGGCAGCAAGGGTAGGTCGGCTCTGGCGGGTGCGTGGGGGGCGCTCGCGTTCCCGGGCCGGGCCGGTTGTCGGTGGGCGCCTATAACCTCGTAAGCGTGTCGTCTCTCGCGCTGTACCGCCGCTACCGCCCGGAGTCCTTCGCCGAGGTCATCGGGCAGGAGCATGTCACCGACCCGCTGCAGCAGGCGCTGCGGAACAACCGGGTCAATCACGCGTACCTGTTCAGCGGTCCGCGCGGCTGCGGCAAGACGACCAGCGCCCGCATCCTGGCCCGCTGCCTGAACTGCGAGCAGGGGCCCACGCCGACCCCGTGCGGCGCCTGCGACTCCTGCCGCGACCTCGCACGCAACGGACCGGGCTCGATCGATGTCATCGAAATCGACGCGGCGTCGCACGGCGGCGTGGACGACGCCCGTGACCTGCGGGAAAAGGCGTTCTTCGGGCCCGCCCGGAGCCGGTACAAGATCTACATCATCGACGAGGCCCACATGGTCACGTCGGCCGGTTTCAACGCGCTGCTCAAGGTCGTCGAGGAGCCGCCGGAGCATCTGAAGTTCATCTTCGCCACCACCGAGCCCGAGAAGGTCATCGGCACCATCCGGTCGCGGACCCACCACTACCCCTTCCGCCTGGTCCCGCCGGGAACCCTGCGGGACTACCTCGGCGAGGTGTGCCGGAAGGAGGACATCCCCGTCGAGGAGGGGGTGCTGCCGCTCGTCGTGCGCGCCGGCGCCGGCTCCGTGCGCGACTCCATGTCCGTCATGGACCAGCTGCTGGCCGGCGCGGGAGCGGACGGTGTGACCTATGCCATGGCCACCTCGCTCCTCGGGTACACCGACGGCTCCCTGCTCGACTCCGTCGTCGAGTCCTTCGCCTCCGGGGACGGCGCCGGCGCCTTCGAGGTCGTCGACCGGGTGATCGAGGGCGGTCACGACCCCCGGCGGTTCGTGGCCGACCTGCTGGAGCGGCTGCGGGACCTCGTGATCCTCGCCGCCGTGCCGGACGCCGCCGAGAAGGGGCTCATCGACGCCCCCGCCGACGTCCTGGAGCGGATGCAGGCCCAGGCCCGCTCCTTCGGCGCGGCCGAGCTCAGCCGCGCCGCCGACCTCGTCAACGAGGGACTGACCGAGATGCGGGGCGCCACCTCGCCCCGTCTCCAGCTCGAGCTGATCTGCGCCCGGGTCCTGCTGCCCGCCGCCTACGCCGACGAGCGCTCCCTGATGGCCCGCCTCGACCGGCTCGAACGGGGCGTGAGCTTCTCCACGGGGGCGGGGACGCCCGCGCTGGGCTATGTGCCGGCCGCCGGGACGCACGGTGCGCCGGCGGCGCCGGCCGCCGACGGGGGCGTCGCCGGTCCGGCCGCGGCACCCGGTCCGGCCGTCGCTCCGGGGGGCGGCGCCGCCGCGGCCCGGGCCGCCGTACGGGGTCCGGGCGCGCCCGCGGCCGCCGGACCGGCGGGCGTCTCCGGGGCCGCCGCCGCGCAGGCCCAGCCCGCTCCGGCCGCCCCGCCCGCCGCGGGGCAGGGGTACGGCGGTGCGCCCGGGCACACGGGTCCCTCCGCCCCCTCCGCACCCCCAGGGGCACCCGGTCCTGCTGGTCCTGCTGGTTCCGCCGGTGGCGAGCGTGTCCAGGAGCCGTCCGGCTCCCCCGCGTCGTCCCCCGCGCCCGCCGCCGCCTCCCCCTCCGCCGGCGCGCCGGGTGCCTGGCCCACCGCCACCCCCGCGGGCGGCGGGCGGCGGCCCGGCGGCTGGCCCACCGCGACGGCGCCGGGCGGTGCCCCGGGCGGTGCTCCGGGCCCGGGCGGGCCCGCCTCCGCTTCCCGGCCGGCCGACCGGGCGGCCGTCGCGGGCGGTCCGGCGGCGCCGCCCGCCGCACCGGCACCGGCACCGGCACCCGCTCCCGCCGCCGGCGGGCTCGACCCGCGCACGCTCTGGCCGAACATCCTCGAGGCGGTGAAGAACCGCCGCCGCTTCACCTGGATCCTGCTCAGCCAGAACGCGCAGGTCACCGGCTTCGACGGGACCACCCTCCAGATCGGCTTCGTCAACGCGGGCGCCCGCGACAACTTCGCGAGCAGCGGCAGCGAGGACGTACTGCGCCAGGCGCTGGGGGAGCAGTTCGGCGTCCAGTGGAAGATCGAGGCGGTCGTCGACCCCTCGGGCGGCGGCGCGGCTCCCCCGGCCCCAGGCGGATACGGGACGGGCGGCGGGTACGGCCACGGCGCCGGAGGCCCGGCCGGTCCCGGCGGTGCGGGCGGTCCCGGCGGCGGTGGCTACGGCGGTACGGGCGCCACGGCGACGCGCGCGGCGGTCCAGGCCCCCGGCTCCTCCCCCGCGCCCACCGCGGCCCCGGCCCGCCCGGCGCCGGGAGCGTCGGCGAACCCGGCAGGAGCGGGCGGCGCCGCCCCGTCCGCCCGCCCCGCGGCACCCGAGGCGGCCCCCGTCGCCCCCGAGGACGACATCCCCGAGGACGACGACCCCGACCTCGACGAGTCGGCCCTGTCCGGGCACGAGCTGATCGTGCGGGAGCTGGGCGCGACGGTGGTCGAGGAGTACACCACCGAGTGACCGGCCGGGGCGGCCACGGGGCGCGTCGCACGGGGGTTCGGATATTCGTACGAATGCCCCGCCCGCGCCCCCTCGGCAACCCGCACAAACCCGGCCGCCCCGCTGCCGTTAGGCTGACCCCGTGAAGGTCCTCGTCATCGGCAGCGGCGCTCGTGAGCACGCCCTGTGCCGTTCCCTGTCCCTCGACCCCGACGTCACCGCGCTGTACTGCGCGCCCGGCAACGCCGGGATCGCCGAGGTCGCCGAGCTGCACCAGGTCGACGCGCTCGACGGTGCGGCCGTCGCCGCGCTGGCCGGCCGGCTCGGCGCCGACCTCGTGGTCGTCGGCCCCGAGGCCCCGCTGGTGGCCGGGGTCGCCGACGCCGTGCGCGAGGCGGGCATGCCGGTCTTCGGCCCGTCCAGGGAGGCCGCACGGCTGGAGGGCTCCAAGGCCTTCGCCAAGGACGTGATGGCCCGGGCCGGCGTGCCCACCGCCCGCTCCTACGTCTGCACGACGCCGGACGAGGTCGCCGCCGCCCTCACCGCCTTCGGCGCGCCGTACGTCGTCAAGGACGACGGCCTCGCCGCCGGCAAGGGCGTCGTCGTCACCGACGACGCCGAGGCGGCCAAGGCGCACGCGGCCGGCTGCGAGCGCGTGGTCGTGGAGGAGTACCTGGACGGCCCCGAGGTGTCCCTCTTCGCCGTCACCGACGGCGAGACGGTACTGCCGCTCCAGCCCGCCCAGGACTTCAAGCGCGCCCTGGACGGCGACTTGGGGCCGAACACCGGCGGCATGGGCGCCTACTCCCCGCTGCCCTGGGCCGACCCCAAGCTGGTCGACGAGGTGGTGGGGACCGTGCTGCAGCCCACCGTCGACGAGATGCGCCGCCGGGGCACCCCGTTCTCCGGGCTGCTCTACGCGGGACTGGCGATCACCGGGCGGGGCGTGCGCGTCATCGAGTTCAACGCCCGCTTCGGCGACCCGGAGACCCAGGTGGTCCTGGCCCGCCTCAAGACCCCCCTGGCGGGTGTCCTGATGGCCGCGGCCACCGGCGGCCTGGCCGACCTGGAGCCGCTGCGCTGGAGCGACGACGCGGCCGTCACCGTCGTCGTCGCCTCGCACAACTACCCCGGCACCCCGCGCACCGGCGACCCGATCACCGGCCTGGACGAGGTGGCCGCCCAGGACGCCCCGCACGCGTACGTCCTGCACGCCGGCACCCGGCAGGAGGACGGCCGCGTGGTGAGCGCGGGCGGCCGCGTGCTGTCCGTCACGGCCACCGGCAAGGACCTGGCCGAGGCCCGCGACCGCGCGTACACGGCGGTGTCCCGCATCCGGCTCGAGGGCTCCCAGCACCGCACGGACATCGCCGCGAAGGCAGCGGCGGGCGAGGCGTAGCACCCCTGGCGGGCGCCGCCTTCCGCGTCGCCCGCACACGGCCCGCGGCCCACGCCTGCTTCCGGGGCGGCCGGCCTGGCCGTGGCCGGCCTGCGATCCGCGCCCGCTTCCGGCGCGGCTGCCTTGGCCGTGGTCGGCCTGCGATGCGCGCCTGCTTCCGGTGCGGCTGCCCTGGCCGTGGCCAGCTTCCGGTCCGCGCCTGTTTCCGGCCGCGGTTGGTTCCGGTCCGCGCCCGTGCCCGCTTCCGTCGCCCGGGGCCGTGATCGTCCCGTGGACCGTGCCCGCTTCCGGTGCGGCTGCCCCGGCAGCAGTCGGCCGACGCCCGCTTCCGGCCGAGCCGGCCCGTTGCCCGCGCGCTTCCGGTGCGGCTGCCCTGGCCGTGGTCGGCCTGCGGTCCGTGCCCGCTTCCGGTGCGGCTGCCTCGGCCGTGGTCGGCTTCCGGTCCGCGCCTGCTTCCGGCCGTGGGCGGTCCGCGTCCGCAGTCGGCCGCCGTTCTGTGCACGCTTCCGCTGCTCTGGGCCGTGGTCGGCGGCTGTCGGCCCGTGTCTGCACCCGCTGCGCCTGCCCCGGCCGCAGTCGGCTGCGGTCGGCCTCCGGCCCGCGCCCGTATCCGCTGCGGTTGCCCGGCCGTGGTCGGCCTCCGGCCGTGCCCGTTTCCTGCGCAGCCGCCCCCGGCCGTAGCCGGCCCGCGGTCCGTGCCCACTTCCGCTGCTCCGGGCCGTAGCTGGCGCCCGTTTCCGGCGCAGCCGGCCCCTGGGCCGCGCCCGCCTCCGCTGCAGCCGCCCGGACCGCAGCCGGCCCGCGGCCCGTTCCCGCTTCCGGCCGTGGCCGCCCCCTCCCGCCGCGGCCGCTTCCCCGTCGGGCCCCGGGCCTGATCCGGGGCCTGATCGTTGCTGTCCGTCGTCCAGCTCTGACCAAAGCCATTCCATCGAGTGAGCAATGCCCCAACCGGCTGACGTGGGCCGGAGCCCCAACTAGGGTGCGGCGCAAGCGTTCCGGCACTTGGCCCACCGGCATTGCGATGTCAGCGACGGGTGCCACAGTGGGGGAGTGAGCATCGCCAGGACAGTCGGGAGGGGGTGACGTCCGGTCGTGACCGGTATGGGTGCGGAGATCGGGGCGCAGTCCGCGCGCTCCCGGGCCCTCGCCGTGCTGCGGGTGCGCAGCCGCGCGGTGGCCGTCGCCCTGCTGCCCGCCGCGCTGGCCGTGATCCTGCTGGCCGGCGGCACCACCGGCCACCTCGTGGGCCGGGGCTGGGACCTGGCCCGCTGGGTGGTGGGCGCCGTGGCGGTCGTCGTCCTGCTGCTGGCCGCCGGCATCGCCCTGGTCGTGGCCCGGGCCCGCCCCGCCATGAGCCCCACGGTCCCCATAGCCGAGGAGTCCGCCCCGGACCTGTACCGGATGGTGCGCGACCTCGCCGACCGTCTCGGCGTGCCCGCCCCGTCCGCCATAGCGCTCACCCCGGACTGCGACAGCTGGCTGGAGGACCGTACGCACCCCGCCCACGGCCCGCCCCCGCGGACCGATGCGGACGAGCCGGACCTCCCGCGCGGTGTGCCCCGGCCGCGCCGTACGGCGGCGGCACCGGTCCTCGTCATCGGCTCCCCGTTCCTGTGGTGGATGCGCGTCGCCGAGCTCCGCGCCGTCCTCGCCCCGGTCGTCGCCGGTACGGGACCCTCGGCGCACCCGGACATAGCGGCGGCCCGCCGCTTCGTACGGGGGCTGGACGCCGCGGTGGCCGTCGCCTCCTCCTCCGGCCGCCGCGCCCTGTCCCGCTCGGTGTGCGCGGTCCTCGGCTGGGCCGCCAGGCTGCTGCTGCGCGGCTGCCGGGAGCACGCCGCCGTGATGGAACGCGGAGTGGCCTCCGCCGCCGCCGAGCGCGCCCAGGCCGTGGACTACGGGCTGCGAATCGTGGCCCAGGAGCAGGTGGGCCTGGCGTACGCGGGCTGGGACCGGCTGCTGACCAGGGTCGCGCTGCCCGCCTGGCGGATGGGCCGCTGGCCGTCCCGGCTGGACGCGGGAGTCGTCGCCGCCCTCACCGAACTGTCCCGGCGGGACCGCCTGGCCGAGGGCTTCGCCTCCCGGCTCGGTGAGCGGCCCGCCTGCGATCTGCTCGAGGAGCCCGGCGCGGTGGACGAGGCCGCCTCGCTGCTCGCCGCCCGCCTCTTCCACGGCGGACCGGCCGAGCGGAGCCCGGACTGGGCTCCGGTCGACTGGCACGAGTACCCGGAGGAGGTCGTCGACCGCAAGTGGCGTACGGACGCGGCCCGGCTCCACCGGGTCCTGGACTCCCTGGGCGTGCGCCCCCTCTTCGGCGCCACGGGCCCCGGCCCGACCCTGGCCCGGGTCCTCGACCACCTCTCCGCGCCCCCGCACCCCGCCGGCACCTCCCGGCCGTCCCCGACGACCACCACCGAGCCCACCCGCCCCACCGGCCCCACAGAGGCCACCGGTTTCACCGGTCCCACGGCCCACGACGAGCTCCACGACGCCACCGGCGGCACCCGACCGGACGGCGATGCCCCGCGCGCCACCGGCCCCACCATCCCCGAGCACCCCGCCACGCCACCCACCGCGACGACTGGCACGAGGGACGCGACCGGCACGGCAGGCGGGACCGGTACGGCAGGCATGACGGACGCGACCGATACGGCAGGCGGGACCGGTACGCCCGACACGACCGGTGTGAGCGACACGACCGGTGGGCACGGCAACGCCGACAGCCCCGGCGGCACCGGCAAGCCGGGCGGGCACGAAGACGCCGACGCCGACGCCGACGCCGCCGACGCCGCCGACTCCGGCGACTCCGGCGAGGCCGGTGAGGCCGGCGAGGCCGACGACGCCGACGAGGCCGAGCTCGAGAACCAGCGCGCCGCCGCGCTCGCGGCGGGCCTGAGTGCCGAGCTGGCGCGCGAGGAGGCGACCGCACCCGTGAAGGGCGCGGGTCCCGCGCAGTCCGCCGCCCGCCGTGGCGACACCGGACAGGATCCCGGGCCGTTGCCCTGGGACCAGGGCACGCTGCCCCTGTTCCCGCTCCAGCCGCCCCGCACCGGCCGTGACCTGCTCGCCGACCACGTCACCGCGATGGTCTGCTGCGCCGCGATGGACACCGCGGGCGCCACTCCGGGGCTCGACTGGCTCGACGGGCCCTCCCTGCTGATCAACGGCGCCAGAGCCGCCGACCTCGGCCCCAAGGTCCTCGCTCTGGTCGAGGACGGGGACCCGGAGCCGCTGCGGGCCTGGCTGATCGATTCGGGCATACGTCCGGAGAAGCCGGTACGCCTCGTCTGACCTCGGCCGATACCGGAACCCCGACCGCGCTACCGGACTCCCCGCTTCCACTTTCGGCCAATTCACAACGAATAGTGACAGCGTGCGTGCGTAATGTGATGTGCTGGGACCGATCGCGCGTCTGGCAAGCGCGTGCGACATACGACAGCCGCCGGGCGAGCCGAAGGGCCCGGGCCGAGCCGAGAGGCAAGCCCAGAGCCACCGGACGCGACCGGCGGACCGCGAAAGGCACCGGGGGACACCGAGAGGCACCCAAAAGCACTGAAAGGCACGAAAGGCACCAGGGGCACTGAGAGGTACCGAGAGACACCCGCACCGCCGCACGACCGACCACGGGGGCACGAGGGAGGGGACGGCCATGGGTACGGAGCACATCCGCCGCTGGGAGTCGGGAGCACTCGCACACGCCGTGACGGACCCCTTCGGGCAGGGACCCGTCCCCTGGCTGCGCGGCAGCGAGACCTACTTCGACGACACCGGGCAGGTCGTCCCGTGGTACGTCGACCCGCCCCCGCAGCCCGCCGGCGGCGGGGCCGCCGCCGCGACCGCCACCGCGCCCCGCGTCCCGGCGCCCCGCGCCTCCGGCGGCGGCCCGCGCTCGGCCGACGACGTCCACCGCCAGATCAAGGGCTTCACCTCGACCGGGGCCGTCGCGCCCGGCGAGGCCATCGACTTCCGGATCACGGTCGACCCGCCGCAGCAGTTCGGCATCGACGTCTACCGCATCGGCCACTACGGCGGCGACGGCGCGGCGAAGATCACCACCAGCCCGCGGCTGTCCGGCATCGTCCAGCCCCCTCCGCTGACCGCCGACCGCACGGTCTCCTGCCACCACTGGTGGCTGTCCTGGCGGCTCCAGATCCCCTCGTACTGGAGCATCGGCGCCTACGTGGCCGTACTGACCACGGACGACGGCTACCGCTCCCACGTGCCGTTCACCGTCCGCGACGACCGTCCCGCCGATCTCCTGCTGCTCCTGCCCGACATCACCTGGCAGGCCTACAACCTCTACCCCGAGGACGGCCGCACCGGCGCCAGCCTCTACCACGCCTGGGACGAGCACGGCCGGCTGCTGGGCGAGGCCGACGCGGCCACCACCGTCTCCTTCGACCGGCCGTACGCGGGTGCGGGCCTGCCCCTGCACGTCGGCCACGCCTACGACTTCATCCGCTGGGCCGAGCGCTACGGCTACGACCTCGCCTACGCCGACGCCCGCGACCTGCACGCCGGCCGGGTCGACCCCACCCGCTACCGCGGCCTGGTCTTCCCCGGCCACGACGAGTACTGGTCCACCGCCATGCGCCGCACCGTCGAACTCGCCCGTGAGCACGGCACCTCCCTGGTGTTCCTCTCCGCCAACACCATGTACTGGCAGGTGGAGCTGGGACCCTCCCCCTCCGGCGTCCCGGACCGCCTGCTGACCTGCCGCAAACGCAAGGGGCCGGGCCGCCCGGTGCTGTGGCGGGAGATCGACCGCCCCGAGCAGCAGCTCGTCGGCATCCAGTACGCGGGCCGGGTGCCCGAGCCGCACCCGCTCGTCGTCCGCAACGCCGGCCACTGGCTGTGGGAGGCCACCGGCGCCGGGGAGGGCGAGGAGATCGACGGCCTGGTCGCGGGAGAGGCCGACCGCTACTTCCCGCGCACCCCGCTGCCCGAGCACGAGGAACGCATCCTGCTCGCACACTCGCCCTACACCGACGGCGAGGGCGTCCTGCGCCACCAGGAGACGTCGCTGTACCGGGCGCCCTCGGGCGCGCTGGTCTTCGCCGCGGGGACCTTCGCCTGGTCCCCGGCCCTGGACCGCCCCGGCCACACCGACACCCGCATCCAGCGCGCCACGGCGAACCTCCTGGACCGCATCTGCAAGCGGGGCTGAAGCGTCATCTGCAAGCGGGGCTGAAGCGTCCACGAGCCCCGGCTCCGAGGTCCACGAGCCGCGGCTCCGAGGTCCACGAGCCCCGGCTCCGAGGGCCCACGGGGCGTCGCCCCGAGCGTCCGCCGGGCGCAGCCCCGAGCGTCCGCCCGGTGTGGCGGGCCGTGGCCCCGAGCGTCCGCCGGGCGCGGCGCCGAAGGTCCGGGGGCCGTGGCCCGAGGGTCCGCGGACCGCAGCCCCGAGCGTCCGCGGGCGCGCCCCCGAGGGTCCGCGGGGCGCAGCCCCAGGCGTCCGCCAGGCGTGGCTCCGAGGGTCCGGGGGCCGTGGCCCCGAGCGTCCGCCCGGCCCGGTCGCCGACCCGCTGTCCGGGGCTCGGGTTCCCATACGGGACAATCGAGCCATTGGACAGAACCACGGGGAGGAACCGTGTCCGGATTCGTCGAAAAGCCCGAACCGATCCAGGTTCCGGGCCTGGTGCACCTGCACACCGGCAAGGTGCGCGACCTGTACCAGAACGAGGCGGGCGACCTCGTGATGGTCGCCAGCGACCGCATGTCCGCCTATGACTGGGTGCTGCCCACCGAGATCCCGGACAAGGGCCGCATCCTCACGCAGCTGTCCCTGTGGTGGTTCGACCGGCTCGCCGACCTCGTCCCCCACCACGTCATCAGCACCGAGGTGCCCGAGGGTGCCCCCGCCGACTGGGCCGGCCGCACCCTGGTCTGCAAGTCGCTGCGGATGATCCCCGTGGAGTGCGTGGCCCGCGGCTACCTCACCGGCTCCGGCCTCGCCGAGTACGAGGAGTCCCGCACGGTCTGCGGCCTGGCGCTGCCCGAGGGCCTGGCCGACGGCTCCGAGCTGCCCGCCCCGATCTTCACCCCGGCCACCAAGGCCGAGGTCGGCGAGCACGACGAGAACGTCCCCTACGAGGAGGTGGCCCGCCGGGTCGGCGCGGAGACGGCCGCGCAGCTGCGCCAGACCACGCTGGCCGTCTACGGCCGGGCCCGCGACATCGCCCGCGACCGGGGGATCATCCTCGCCGACACCAAGTTCGAGTTCGGCTTCGACGGGGACACGCTGGTCCTCGCCGACGAGGTCCTCACCCCCGACTCCTCCCGGTTCTGGCCGGCCGACCAGTGGCAGCCGGGCCGTGCCCAGGCGTCGTACGACAAGCAGTTCGTCCGTGACTGGCTGACCTCCGCCGAGTCCGGCTGGGACCGCAAGGGCGAGCAGCCCCCGCCGCCGCTGCCCGAGCGGGTCGTCGAGGCGACCCGGGGGAAGTACGCGGAGGCGTACGAGAGGCTGACGGGCACGGCCTGGAGCTGACCCGCGGCACGACGAAGGCCCCGGTACTCGACCGGGGCCTTCGGGTGTGGAGCGGACGACGAGGCTCGAACTCGCGACCTCAACCTTGGCAAGGTTGCGCTCTACCAACTGAGCTACGTCCGCACTGCGCCGTTGCGCGAGAGCAACTATAACCCAACCTCGCCGGTGCGCGAGCCGACAGTCCGGCCGGCAGCGGGCAGTCCGGCCGGCAGCGGGGAGTCCGCGGCGGCATACGAAGAAGACCCCGGTCCAATGGACCGGGGTCTCGTCCCGAGCGGACGACGAGGCTCGAACTCGCGACCTCAACCTTGGCAAGGTTGCGCTCTACCAACTGAGCTACGTCCGCATTGCCCCCGACCGGCTCCCACCGATCGGTGCGGGCACCAGCCTACCTGATCCACATCAGTGGTCGGGACCGGCGGTGCGGAGCGGGTGACAGGAATCGCACACTGCGCCTTCCCCCTGGAAGGGGGATGTTCTGCTACTGAACTACACCCGCGTGTACTCCGGGGTCTTCGGCCTTCCGGCCTCGCCCCTCGGCGTGCTCCAGACATTAGCTGATCAACAGGGGGGTCGCGCAAGTCGGTTCCGCCCGGGGCCCGCCGACGGGCCCCGGGACCGCTCACGGCTCCCCCGCGCGGCCGGGCGGCCGGACGGCCGCCGGTCACTGGGCCGCGCTGAACGCCTCGTAGACCCTCTTGGGGATACGGCCGCGGGCCGGCACCTCCATCCGGTTGGCCTGCGCCCAGGCGCGGACGGCCGCGGGGTCGGGGGCGACCTCGGTCTGCCGGTAGGCCTTGCCCGACCTGGACCGCTTGCGGCCCGCCTCCACGTAGGGCTCGAGCGCCTTACGCAGTTTCTTGGCATTGGCTTGGTTCAGGTCGATCTCGTAGAACTTGCCGTCGAGTCCGAAGGCGATCGTCTCCGCCGCTTCCGAGCCGTCGATGTCGTCAAAGAGAGTGACCACGACACGCTGCGCCACGAATATCGGTCCCTTCGTGCGACACCTCTGCGACCACCTGCTTCCCGCCATGACCTGCGGGGGGTGCGGAGATGTTCGGAGTTGTCGGCTGTTCGCCTGTTGTCGGAAAAAGTATCGGCTCTCGCCAATTCATTTGTACAGTGCCGGGCATTGCGAAGTGAAGCCCGGCTAAATCCCTCCGCGTGTCCCGGCGCAATACCGGATCCGCGGCGGAACACCGAACTTTCCCAGAACTTTTCGCCGAGTGGCCCCGCCGATGCCGGATCGTGATGACGGTCACGTGGTTTCCTACGACTCTACTCGCGTAGAAATTTCGTACGGGTAGTCTGAAGGGACCTGCTCAGCACCACACACCGGGAGTGCCAGTGGCACGCGTCGTAGTCGACGTCATGCTCAAGCCGGAGATCCTCGACCCCCAGGGCCAGGCGGTGCAGCGCGCACTGCCGCGCCTGGGTTTCGAAGGCATCTCCGACGTCCGTCAGGGAAAGCGATTCGAACTGGAAGTGGACGGACCGGTCGACGAGGCCGCGCTCGCCCGCATTCACGATCTTGCCGAATCCTTCCTCGCCAACACCGTCATCGAGGACTTCACCGTCAAGGTCGAGTCCGGCGACGCGGTCGCGGGGGCCGAGAAGTGACCGCTCGTATTGGCGTCGTCACTTTCCCGGGCAGTCTCGACGACCAGGACACCCGGCGCGCGATCCGTCTGGCCGGCGCCGAACCCGTGGCGCTGTGGCACAAGGACAAGGACCTCAAGCAGGTCGACGCGGTCGTCCTGTGCGGCGGTTTCTCCTACGGCGACTATCTGCGGGCCGGCGCCATCGCCCGCTTCTCGCCGGTGATGGAACCCCTCATCGAGCAGGCGAAGGCCGGGCTGCCCGTGCTGGGCATCTGCAACGGCTTCCAGATCCTCACCGAGGCCCACCTCCTCCCGGGCGCGATGCTCGGCAACGACCACCTCCACTTCATCTGCCGCGACCAGAAACTGCGGGTGGAGAACGCGGGGACGGCCTGGACCGGCGACTTCACCACCGGCCAGGAGATCAGCATCCCGCTGAAGAACATGGACGGGCGGTACGTCGCCGACACGTACACGCTGGACAAGCTGGAGGCCGAGGGCCGGGTCGCGTTCCGGTACCTCGACTTCAACCCGAACGGCTCTCTGCGGGACATCGCCGGCATCACCAACGAGGCCGGCAACGTCGTGGGCCTCATGCCGCACCCCGAGCACGCCGTCGAGCCGCTGATCGGTACCGGCCGTACCGACGGGCTGCCGTTCTTCACCTCGATCCTCAAGAAGCTGGTCACCGCATGAGCAGGACGCCTCTGGACACGGTCGAGCACGCGGCCGCGACCCCCGACGTCGAGCTGCCCTGGGCCGAACTCGGCCTGAAGAAGGACGAGTACGAGCGGATCGTGGAGATCCTGGGCCGCCGCCCCACGGGCGCCGAGCTCGCCATGTACTCCGTGATGTGGTCCGAGCACTGCTCGTACAAGTCCTCCAAGGTCCACCTCCGCCAGTTCGGCGAGAAGGCCCCCCGGTCCGACGCCCTGCTCGTCGGCATCGGCGAGAACGCCGGCGTCGTGGACGTCGGCCAGGGCTACGCCGTCACCTTCAAGGTGGAGTCCCACAACCACCCCTCCTACGTGGAGCCCTACCAGGGCGCCGCCACGGGCGTCGGCGGCATCGTGCGCGACATCATCGCGATGGGCGCCCGCCCGGTCGCGGTCGTCGACCCGCTGCGCTTCGGCGCCGCGGACCACCCCGACACCAAGCGCGTGCTGCCGGGCGTGGTCGCGGGCATCGGCGGCTACGGCAACTGCCTGGGCCTGCCCAACATCGGCGGCGAGGTCGTCTTCGACGCCTGCTACCAGGGCAACCCGCTGGTCAACGCCGGCGCCGTCGGCGTCATGCGGCACGAGGACATCCACCTCGCCAAGGCCTCCGGCGCGGGCAACAAGGTCATCCTCTACGGCGCCCGGACCGGCGGCGACGGCATCGGCGGCGCGTCCATCCTGGCGAGCGAGACCTTCGACGACGCCAAGCCGTCCAAGCGCCCCGCCGTCCAGGTCGGCGACCCCTTCCAGGAGAAGCTCCTCATCGAGTGCACCCTGGAGGCCTTCGCCGAGAAGCTGGTCGTCGGCATCCAGGACCT
Source organism: Streptomyces sp. NPDC004065 (assembly GCF_044903565.1). Classification (NCBI taxonomy): domain Bacteria; kingdom Bacillati; phylum Actinomycetota; class Actinomycetes; order Kitasatosporales; family Streptomycetaceae; genus Streptomyces; species Streptomyces sp. NPDC004065. Next base: position 173,621 of record NZ_JBJDQT010000008.1, read on the forward strand.
CGGCGCGGCCGGCCTGTCCTGCGCCACCAGCGAGCTGGCCTCCAACGGCTCCGGCGGCATGCGCGTCACCCTCGACGACGTACCGCTGCGCGACTCGACCCTGTCTCCCGAGGAAATCCTCATGAGCGAGTCGCAGGAGCGCATGTGCGCGGTCGTCGAGCCCGACAAGGTCGACCGCTTCCTGCGGATCTGCGAGAAGTGGGACGTCATCGCCACCGTCATCGGCGAGGTGACCGACGGCGACCGCCTGGAGATCTACTGGCACGGCGGCAAGATCGTCGACGTCGACCCGCGCACGGTCGCCCACGAGGGCCCGGTCTACGAGCGCCCGTACGCGCGCCCGGACTGGCAGGACGCCCTCCAGGCCGACGTCCCGGACCGGCTGCCCCGGCCGGAGTCGCCCGAGGAGCTGAAGGCGCAGATCCTGAAGCTGGTCGCGTCCCCGAACCAGGCCTCCAAGAAGTGGATCACCCAGCAGTACGACCACTTCGTGCAGGGCAACACCGTGCTGGCCATGCCGGAGGACTCCGGCATGATCCGCATCGACGAGGAGACCGGCCTCGGCGTCGCCCTCGCCACCGACGGCAACGGCCGCTACGCCAAGCTCGACCCGTACACGGGCGCGCAGCTGGCGCTGGCGGAGGCGTACCGCAACGTGGCCACCACGGGCGCCAAGCCGCTGGCGGTCTCCGACTGCCTGAACTTCGGCTCGCCCGAGGACCCGGCGGTCATGTGGCAGTTCGCGGAGGCCGTGCGCGGTCTGGCGGACGGCTGCCTGCAGCTCGGCACCCCGGTGACCGGCGGCAACGTCTCGCTGTACAACCAGACGGGCGAGGCCGCCATCCACCCGACGCCGGTCGTCGCCGTCCTCGGCGTGATCGACGACGTGGCCCGGCGCACCCCGGTCGCCTTCCAGGAGGACGGCCAGCTGCTGTACCTCCTCGGCGACACCCGTGACGAGTTCGGCGGCTCGGCCTGGTCCCAGGTGATCCACGACCACCTCGGCGGGCTGCCCCCGAAGGTCGACCTGGAGCGCGAGCGGCTGCTGGCCGAGATCCTGATCTCCGCCTCCCGCGACGGCATGATCGACTCCGCGCACGACCTGTCCGACGGCGGTCTGATCCAGGCGGTCGTGGAGTCGGCGCTGCAGGGCGGCAGGGGCGCGCGTCTGGTCGTACCGGACGGCCTGGACGCGTTCACCTTCCTGCTGTCGGAGTCGGCAGGCCGCGCCATCGTCGCGGTGCCGCGCTCGGAGGAGGTCCGCTTCAACGACATGTGCGGCGCGCGGGGCCTGCCCGCCACCCGCATCGGCGTCGTCGACGGCGACACGATCGAGGTGCAGGACCAGTTCGAGCTGACCCTGGCGGAACTGCGCGAGGCTCACGAGGGCACCATCCCGGCGCTCCTCGCCTGACCCCGGGACCGGCACACCGCGGCCCCCGGAGGCCCCACCCGCACCGACGGGCGGGGCCTCCGGCCGTCCGCCCGTCCGGCCGTCGGTGAAGTCGGCCGTCCGACCGGACGTGCGGACGGGCGGCGGTGCGGCCGGGCGGCGGCCCGGTGGCCCGCGGGGCGCACGGCCGGCCGGCCACGGCGGCCCGGCACGCCCACGCGCCGGCCGAGGACGGGCCGGCGAGGACGGGCTGAGCGGCTGTGCCGTCAGGGCTTAGGCTCACCGCCATGCCACCGGCCAAGAAGCGCACCCGGACCTACGACCCCGCCAGGATCCGCGCGGCGGTCCTCGCCCAGCTCGGCAACGTACGGCAGGCGGTGGACACCCTCACGCCCGGGCAGTTCGGCCTGCCCACGCGGCTGGAGGGCTGGACGGTGCGGGAGCTGGTCGCGCACATCGCGATGGCGGTCACGGCCGTCGGCCGGGCGCTCGCGCTGCCGGAGCCGGCGCGGCAGGACGCCGTGCTGCTCGACTGGCCGTTCGCGACCGCCGCCGACTCCGGGGCCATCGACGCGTTCACCCGCCGGCTCGTCCGGGAGCAGCCCGACGCCGGTGCCCTGCTCGCCGACGCCGCGCGGGACCTGGCCGCGCGGCTCGACGAGCACCCCGGCACACGGCTGCTGGCCACCAGCGCGGGGGCCGTGCCGCTGGCCGACTACCTCGTCACCCGCACCGTGGAACTCGTCGTCCACACCGACGACCTGAACGCGGCCGTGCCGGGCCTGGAGGTGCCCCAGGACCGCCAGGCGCTCGCCGCCTGCACCCGGCTCCTGGCCGACGCGCTGGCCGTGAAGGCGCCGGGCGGGTCCACCGAGGTGCGCGTCCCGCCCTACGCGGTCGTGCAGTGCGTCGAGGGACCCCGGCACACCCGTGGCACCCCGCCGAACGTCGTGGAGACCGATCCGCTGACCTTCGTCCGGCTGGCCACCGGGCGTCTCGCCTGGCGGGACGCGGTCCGGGACGCCGTGGTCCGGGCGAGCGGGGAACGGGCCGACCTGGGCGGCCTGCTGCCCCTGATGACCTGACGCCGCCGCGCGGCCCGTACGGCGTACGGGCCTGGAATGATGTGCGACACCTCACTCATGCCCGCCCGGCAAACGCCCCGAAGGGGCCGGGCGCGGCACCCGCATCCTCCGGACGGGCCGCTGTCCCACCCCTGTGAGCTGCGGAAACGCGGGGCGGGCGGCTCAGGCGCCGGGACGGTGATCGTTTGCCGCCGCGGATCCCCAATTCGGACCAGTGGTCGACCTCGCCTACACTCGATGGCGTGCCACGTGGTGACGGACGACTCAACCACGACCTGCTCCCCGGTGAGAAGGGCCCCCAGGACGCCTGCGGCGTCTTCGGTGTCTGGGCTCCGGGCGAAGAGGTCGCCAAGCTCACGTACTTCGGGCTCTACGCCCTCCAGCATCGGGGCCAGGAATCCGCGGGAATCGCGGTCAGCAACGGCTCCCAGATCCTCGTCTTCAAGGACATGGGCCTGGTCTCCCAGGTCTTCGACGAGACCTCGCTCGGTTCCCTCCAGGGTCACATCGCGGTCGGTCACGCCCGCTACTCGACCACCGGCGCCTCCGTGTGGGAGAACGCCCAGCCGACCTTCCGCGCCACCGGGCACGGCTCCATCGCGCTCGGCCACAACGGCAACCTGGTCAACACCGCCCAGCTCGCCCGGATGGTCGCCGAGCTGCCGAAGGAGGGCAACGGCAACGGCCGCTCGGGCCGTGTCGCCGCCACCAACGACACCGACCTGCTCACGGCCCTGCTGGCCGCCCAGGTCGACGAGGACGGCAAGCCGCTGACCGTGGAGGAGGCGGCCCACACCGTGCTCCCGCAGATCAAGGGCGCCTTCAGCCTGGTCTTCATGGACGAGCACACGCTGTACGCCGCCCGGGACCCGCAGGGCATCCGCCCGCTGGTCCTCGGCCGCCTCGAGCGCGGCTGGGTCGTCGCCTCGGAGACCGCCGCGCTCGACATCACCGGCGCCAGCTTCGTGCGCGAGATAGAGCCGGGCGAGTTCGTCGCCATCGACGAGAACGGCCTGCGCACCTCACGATTCGCGGAAGCGAAGCCCAAGGGCTGCGTCTTCGAGTACGTGTACCTGGCCCGCCCGGACACCGACATCGCCGGCCGCAACGTCTACCTCTCCCGTGTGGAGATGGGCCGCCGGCTGGCCAAGGAGGCCCCGGTCGAGGCCGACCTGGTGATAGCGACCCCGGAGTCCGGCACCCCCGCCGCCATCGGCTACGCGGAGGCCTCCGGCATCCCCTTCGGCAGCGGCCTGGTGAAGAACGCCTACGTCGGCCGCACCTTCATCCAGCCCTCGCAGACCATCCGCCAGCTCGGGATCAGGCTGAAGCTGAACCCGCTGAAGGAGGTCATCAAGGGCAAGCGCCTGGTCGTCGTGGACGACTCGATCGTCCGCGGCAACACCCAGCGCGCCCTGGTGCGCATGCTCCGCGAGGCCGGCGCCGCCGAGGTCCACATCCGGATCTCCTCCCCGCCGGTGAAGTGGCCCTGCTTCTTCGGCATCGACTTCGCCACCCGCGCCGAGCTCATCGCCAACGGCATGACCATCGAGGAGATCGGCACCTCGCTGGGCGCCGACTCGCTGGCGTACATCTCCATCGACGGCATGATCGAGGCGACCACCATCGCCAAGCCGAACCTGTGCCGCGCCTGCTTCGACGGCGAGTACCCGATGGAGCTGCCCGACCCGGAGCTCCTCGGCAAGCAGCTCCTGGAGACCGAGCTGGCCGCGGGTCCCGCGGCCACGGCCGCCACCGACGCCATCCGGCGCCCGTAGGCGCCGACAGCCCCGTACCGACCAACGAAAGATCCCAGGCAATGTCTGAGACAGCCACCGGTGCGTCCGGTGCCTCCTACGCGGCTGCCGGCGTCGACATCGAGGCGGGCGACCGCGCCGTCGAGCTGATGAAGGAATGGGTGCGCAAGACCCGGCGCCCCGAGGTCCTCGGCGGGCTCGGCGGCTTCGCCGGCCTCTTCGACGCCTCCGCCCTCAAGCGCTACGAGCGCCCCCTGCTGGCCTCCGCCACCGACGGCGTGGGCACCAAGGTCGACATCGCCCGGCAGCTGGGCGTGTACGACAGCATCGGCCACGACCTGGTCGCCATGGTCATGGACGACATCGTGGTGTGCGGCGCCGAGCCGCTGTTCATGACCGACTACATCTGCGTCGGCAAGGTGCACCCGGAGCGGGTCGCCGCCATCGTCAAGGGCATCGCCGAGGGCTGTGTGCTGGCCGGCTGCGCCCTGGTGGGCGGCGAGACGGCCGAGCACCCGGGCCTGCTCGGCGAGGACGACTTCGACGTCGCCGGGGCCGGCACGGGCGTCGTGGAGGCCGACCGGCTGCTCGGCGCCGAGCGTGTCCGCGAGGGCGACGCGGTGATCGCCATGGCGGCCTCCGGTCTTCACTCCAACGGGTACTCCCTCGTGAGGCACGTCCTGCTGGAGCGGGCCGGAATGTCGCTGGACGCGCACGTCGACGACTTCGGCCGCACCCTCGGCGAGGAACTGCTCGAGCCGACCAGGATCTACTCGCTGGACTGCCTGGCGCTGACCCGCACCACCGATGTGCACGCCTTCAGCCATGTCACCGGCGGCGGACTCGCCGCCAACCTGGCCCGGGTGATCCCCGACACCCTGCACGCCGTGGTCGACCGCGCCACCTGGACCCCGGCCCCGGTCTTCGACCTGGTCGGCCGCACCGGGGGCGTCGAGCGCCCGGAGCTGGAGAAGACCCTCAACATGGGCGTCGGCATGATCGCGATCGTGCCGCGGGAGTCGGCGGACATGGCCCTGGCCACCCTGGCCGACCGCGGGGTCGACGCGTGGGTGGCCGGCGAGATCACCGCTCGTGGCGAGCACACCACGGGCGCCGCGCTGGTGGGGGACTACGCCGTCTGAGGTGCGGCCGCGCGGGGAGCGCGGCCGGCACGATCACGGCCGACGGCGGTGACAGCACAGAACCCGGTCCGTGGGATCCCACGGACCGGGCGGTGGTCGAAGCAGGGTCAAGCGCCGCGGCGACGCTGGTGCGAGGAGTCCTCTTCCTCGTCCTCGTCGTCGTCCTCGTACAGGTCGGCGTACCGTGCGTACAGGTCGTCGTCGTGCTCATCGTCCTCGAAGCGGTCGCCGTTCGGCGACTGGTTCGACGTCGATGCGCCCAGCTCCTCGGCCAGGCGTGAGAGGTCCGTCCCACCGCTGTTGTACTTCAGCTGGCGGGCGACCTTCGTCTGCTTGGCCTTGGCCCGGCCGCGCCCCATGGCTCGACCCCCTCAACGACGGGGCTCGACGGCCCCAGAGTCTGACACGCGTTCATGATCCGGAACGGGCTCTCCGTGGAGAGACCGGTCCGTAGGGCTTCCACGGTACCTGAGCCCGCGCCCATACGGTACGTCGCCCGCAGGACGCGCGTGTGCGCAGGACCGTCGAGGCGCCCCGTCCTCGCTGGTCAGTGGCGATTTTAACCACTTATGGGCGGACGACCCGCCGGTGGAAGTGAGAGTTCTCTCCAACTGCCCACCGGCAGGTACCGGTCAAACCCGTCGCGCCCGGCGTGTCACCGGCGCGCCGGCCCCGTCACGCGGTCGTGGTCCACGCACTCGCTCCCGCGCGCCCGGCCCGGGCGTCCGCCATCCGCTGCTCGGCGATCCGGTCGGCCGCGGCGGCCGGCGGAATCCCGTCTTCCTTCGCACGTGCGAAGATCGCGAGCGTGGTGTCGAAGATCTTCGCCGCCTTGGCCTTGCACCGGTCGAAGTCGAAGCCGTGCAGCTCGTCGGCGACCTGGATGACACCGCCGGCGTTCACCACGTAGTCCGGCGCGTAGAGGATCCCGCGGTCGGCGAGGTCCTTCTCGACACCCGGGTGGGCGAGCTGGTTGTTGGCCGCGCCGCAGACCACCTTGGCGGTCAGCGCCGGCACGGTGTCGTCGTTCAGGGCGCCGCCCAGGGCGCAGGGGGCGTAGATGTCCAGCCCCTCCACCCGGATCAGGGCCTCGGTGTCGGCGACCCGGTCCACGGACGGGTGCGCGGCCACGACGCGCTCCACCGCCTCCGGCCGCACATCGGTGATCACGACCTCGGCGCCCTCGTCCAGCAGGTGCCGCACCAGGTGGTGCCCGACCTTGCCCACGCCCGCGACGCCCACCCGGCGGCCGCGCAGCGTGGGGTCGCCCCACAGGTGCTGGGCGCAGGCGCGCATGCCCTGGTAGACGCCGAAGGCGGTGAGCACGGAGGAGTCGCCCGCGCCGCCGTTCTCGGGGGAGCGGCCGGTCGTCCAGCGGCACTCGCGGGCCACCACGTCCATGTCGGCCACGTACGTGCCGACGTCGCACGCGGTGACGTAACGGCCGCCGAGCGAGGCCACCATGCGCCCGTAGGCGAGCAGCAGCTCCTCGGTCTTGTCCCGCTCCGGGTCCCCGATGATCACGGCCTTGCCGCCGCCGTGCTCGAGACCGGCCATGGCGTTCTTGTAGGACATGCCGCGGGCGAGGTTGAGCGCGTCGGCGACGGCCGCCTGCTCGTTCGCGTAGGGGTAGAAGCGGGTGCCGCCGAGCGCGGGGCCCAGGGCGGTGGAGTGGATGGCGATGACGGCCTTGAGGCCGCTGGCGCGGTCCTGGCAGAGCACGACTTGCTCATGGCCCCCCTGCTCCGAGTGGAACAGGGTGTGCAGTACATCAGCAGGTGCGCCGGTTACGTCGGTCACGGTGGTGACTCCCGGGTAAGTAGCGGCGAGTGGGACGGGCCCCCGTACGGGTGGCGGGGGCCGTGCCAGGAGATTAGACCCTGGCTCCTCCCGCCATGCTGCCAGTGTTCGGGATCACTCTCCCGGGGAGTGCGTTCCCACCCGGGCGTGGGACGATTTGCAGTGGTTTTCCGTCCGTCCGGGCGCGGGCCGGGCGGGTTTCGGGTCCGGTCCGGTGGGGAGGGAGCAGGCGTGCCCAAGGTGTCCTCCGTGGTCGTCCCGTACGCGGCCTATCTGCGCGTCTACGAGCCGCTGGCCGCCTTCCCGGAGCCGGAGCGCGGCCACTGGGAGCGTTACGCGCGCCGCCCGGACCGGCCCTCCTACCAGGACGAGCTGCGCCGCTCGCTGGCCGACCTGGTGCCCACCCCGCCCGTGCCGGTCCCGGTGCACGAGAGCCGGGACGCCTTCGTGCTCGACGTGGACGGCGTGGTCTGCGTCTGCCCGTGGCGCACCCGGCTGCGCGGCTGGCAGGCCCTGGGCGATCTCGCCGAAGAGCTCCCGGCGGTCGTGCTGGACGCGGTGCTCCCGCCGGTCGTACGGCGCCAGGCCGCCCAGGACTACGAGCGCTGGCTGGCCGACAACCCCGACGCCCGGCCCTGGATCCGCACGGCGACCTGGCAGGTGCCGCTGAACTGGTTCGTGCTGGTCGCCGACGAGGAGCGGGAGTACGCCAAGGGCACGGCGACCGGGTCCCGGGACCCCGGGGGCTTCGGGGACGAGGCGCCCGTGCTGCGCTACCGCACGCCCATGGTGCAGGCCCGGCGCCGGGTGGCGCGGGGGCTGCGCGCGCTCCGGGACGCCATCGACGAGGGGCCGCTGATCGACGGCCTGGTGGACGTCGGGCGCTGGCTGGAGGAGTTCCATCCGCGCTCCCTGGTGGAGCTGGACTACGGGGGGCTGGTGCACGTGCTGCCGGCCGGGGAGCTGGAGGGCGACCACTCGGCGGCGGACGTGGCCGAGGGGATCGAGGCCCTGCGCCTGGGCGACGGGGCGCGGGCGGGCGAGGCGTACGGCCGGCTCGTGGAGCGGTGGCGGGCGGTGCGCGACCGGCGGTCCGCGAACTGACGGTGCGACAGCAGTGACGCGCGTCACGGCCGTACGGCCCCGAACGTCGTACGGTCAGGGGCATTTCGCCGCACCTGACGGGACGTAGACCCCGATCCGGGCGTTTGCGCCAAGGGTGACGGACGGCACTTACCCGACCCTTGCGCCCCTTGCCCCTCCTCATGCCAAAATAGGACAAGGAGTCCGGGGAGGGCCCCGTCCGCCCAACTGTGCTCCACTGTGGGTGGAATCTCCGCATTGCACGCTTTGGGGGGTCTGATGCCTCCTGATCGCCCTGTGACTGATCGTCACAGTGGCGTGACTGTCCGCTATGGCATGGTCCATCGGCTTCCGTCGGTGATGAACACCTGGGAGGGCAATTCCATCGGTTTGGCCGACGCGGCTGGACAGATGGTGTAGTTGTAGTGCCGAGGACAAGCCGTTCGTCCTATAACCGACTCGACTCGCGTCCGCCATTTCGGGCAACGCGGGTCAAGGTGCAGAATTTAGAGGAAAGAACCGAGAAGGTTCGGTTCTCCCGAGGAGGCCGCTCATGACCGCTCGCACCCCTGATGCCGAGCCGCTGCTGACCCCGGCTGAGGTCGCCACCATGTTCCGCGTCGACCCGAAGACGGTCACGCGCTGGGCGAAGGCCGGCAAGCTCACGTCGATCCGCACGCTCGGCGGGCACCGCCGCTACCGCGAGGCCGAGGTCCGCGCACTGCTCGCGGGCATCCCGCAGCAGCGCAGCGAGGCCTGAACAACCGAATAACCGGGCGAACCGGTCGGTCCCCAAACCGGCCAGCAGTCCGGAACCACCTGCTCCAAGCGACGCGGGTCCTGCCCCAACAGGCCCCACGCCCAAGCCGTCAGAGCTACTCAGGCATGTGAAAAGGGTGCGTCGTCGATCGCGCTGGACTCCGCCGGGTCCAGCGCGATCTTTTTTGTGCGGATGCAGGGGCGGAGGCGTGGCCTCCTGGCGGGCTCTGTGAGCGGCCTTGTCGGAGGCTGGGGAGGGCTGTGGGATCGGCCGGGGCGGGAGCCGGGGCGGGCTGTCGGATCAGCCGGTGAGCGGCCCGGGGAGCGGTGCAATTGCACATATTAAATTGACCGCTTGTAGGCAGGGTGTAAATACCGCGGTTTCAGAAACTCATGCGGTGACACCCGTCACATGACACGACTCTTGTTGCGCGCCGTGCCCGTGCGCTAGTGGAAGCTCCGCTTCCACCAGCCCCTGGGCGCAAGGGAGTTCACGCCCGGCCGCTGCCCGGCCCCGCTCACGCGGGCGAAGGGCTCTCGTCCGCCGCGGCCTCCGCGGCTTCCACGACCTCGACGGCCGCCTCCACGGCCGCGACGGCGGCCTGCGCCGCGTCACGGGCCTCGGGGACGGCCCGGAGGGTCGTGACGTCCTGCGCGTCGGAGGCGGATCGCGGCGGACTGTCCATCGCCAGCCGCAGCAGATGCCGGCAGACGGGGCAGTGGCGGGTGAGATGGCGGTACGACGAGGCGGCCGCGAGGTGCGCACGGAGCAGCGCCCGTGTCTCGTGCCTGGCCGATGCCGATGCCGCCATACGCCACCTCCAGCGGACCGTACGGGAACGGGCCCTGCTCTCCTGGGTACCCAGGGAATGTGACGCCGTCAAGGGACCCCGGCCCCCCAGGGCACGGTCCAGGCCGCGCACGCGGCCCCTGTGCCGTGCGGGGTGGGCGAGGGCGGCACAGGGCCCGGGCCCGCGCCCGCCTCATCGCGGGGCACGGCCTCAGGCCTGGGCGGACGGGGGGCGATGCGGGCCGGTCCGCGGTGGGGCCGCGTGGCCCCGCACCGGGGACGCCTCCGCGCCCGACCGGCCCCGCGCCGGGGACGTCCCCGCACCCGAGGTGGCCCCGCGCCGGGATGCCCCCGGACATGGGAAAGGCCCGCAACCGGTGACGGTGCGGGCCTTGCTGCGGTCCTGACGGGATTTGAACCCGCGGCCTCCACCTTGACAGGGTGGCGAGCACTCCAAACTGCTCCACAGGACCAGGTTTCGCAGCGCTCGGATCTGCGGTGCGCTGCGAGATGAGACTGTACAGGAGGCGGGCCGCCTGGTCGAACTCACCCAGTGTGCGGGTGCCGTCACGGCGCCAGCGCGTCGATGGCCTTCACGATCCGCTTGTCCGAGACCGGGTACGCCGTGCCCAGCGCGTGGGCGAAGTAGCTCACCCGCAGCTCCTCGATCATCCAGCGGATCTCGCGCACCTGCTGCGGCACCGGACGGCCCTGCGGCATCTGCTCGAGCAGCCACGCGTACTCGTCCCGCATCTCCTGGACCTTCTCCATGCGCGTGGTGTCCCGCTGCACGTTCGTCGGCATCTGCTGGAGCCGGCGGTCGGCGGCCACCAGATAGCGCATCAGATCGGGCAGGCGCCGTATGCCGGCCTCGGTGACGAAACCGGGCTTCACCAGGCCGTCCAGCTGTGCCCGCACGTCCGCCAGGTTGGGCAGCAGCGCGGGGCTGCCGACGGCCTTCAGGCGCCGTTCGCAGGACTGCCAGGCCGCCAGCACCTGCCGCACCTGGTCCACCGTCCGCACGGTCACGTCCACGATCTCGGCGCGCACCTTGTCGTACAGCTTGCGGTAGGACTCCTCGTCCCACGCCGGCCCGCCGAAGTCCGCGATCAGCTTGTCCGCCGCCGCCATGGCGCAGTCGTCGAACAGGGCCTGGACCGATCCGTGCGGGTTGGCCGAGAGCGACAGCTTCTGCTGGTTCGTCAGCTTCTCGGACGCGAACTTCGCAGGATTGACCGGGATGTTGCGCAGGATCAGCCGCCGCGTGCCCTTCCACATGGCCTCCGCCTGCTCCGCCTCGGTGTCGAAGAGGCGTACGGAGACCGTGTCGCCGTCGTCGACGAGCGCGGGATAGGCCTTCACCGGGTGACCGGCCCGGCGGGTCTCGAAGACCCGGGTGAGCGTGCCGATCGTCCAGTCGGTCAGGCCCCGGCGCTCCAGCGACGGGCCGCCGGAGCGCTCGGCCGTGGCGGCCGCGGCCTGGGAGAGCGCCTTGCGGGTCTTCGGCCGCAGCCGCAGCTTCAGGGCCTGGAGGTCCTTGTCCTCGGCCAGCTTGCGACGGCGCTCGTCGACGATCCGGAACGTGATCTTCAGATGCTCGGGCACCTTCGACCAGTCGAAGTCGTCGGCCTCGAAGGGCACCCCGACCATGCGCTTGAGCTCGCGGGCCATGGTGGTGGTGAGCGGCTCCTGCAGCGGCACCGCTCGCGCCAGGAAGGCCTTGGCGTAGTTCGGCGCGGGCACGTAGTTGCGGCGGATCGGCTTGGGCAGGGAGCGGATCAGCTCGGTGACGAGCTCCTCGCGCAGCCCCGGGATCTGCCAGTCGAAGCCCTCGTCGGTGACCTGGTTGAGCACCTGGAGCGGGATGTGGACGGTCACGCCGTCCGCGTCCGCGCCCGGCTCGAACTGGTACGTCACCCGGAACTTCAGCCCGCCCTGCCGCCAGGAGTCCGGGTAGTCGGCCTTGGTGACCGCCTCCGCGGACTCGCGGATGAGCATCTCCCGCTCGAAGTCCAGGAAGTCCGGCTGCTCGTGCCGCTTGCGCTTCCACCAGGAGTCGAAGTGGGCGCCGGAGACGACGTGTTCGGGCACCCGGGCGTCGTAGAAGTCGAACAGCGTCTCGTCGTCGACGACGATGTCCCGGCGCCGGGCCCGGTGCTCCAGTTCCTCGACCTCGCTGAGCAGCCTGCGGTTGTCGGCGAAGAACTGGTGGTGCGTGCGCCAGTCGCCCTCCACCAGGGCGTTGCGGATGAACAGCTCACGGCTGAGCTCCGGGTCGATGCGCCCGTAGTTCACCTTGCGCTGGGCGACGATCGGCACGCCGTACAGCGTGACCTTCTCGTACGCCATCACCGCCGCCTGGTCCTTCTCCCAGTGCGGCTCGCTGTACGTCCGCTTCAGCAGATGGCCGGCGAGCGGTTCCACCCACTCGGGCTCGATCTTCGCGTTGACCCGCGCCCACAGGCGCGAGGTCTCCACCAGCTCGGCCGACATGATGAAGCGCGGCTGCTTCTTGAACAGGGCCGAGCCGGGGAAGATCGCGAACTTGGCGTTGCGGGCGCCGAGGTACTCGCCGCGTCCGCCGTCCTTGCGCCCGGGCGCCTGGCCGCCGGACTCCTTGACGTCCTTCATGCCGATGTGCGAGAGCAGACCGGCCAGCAGGGAGACGTGGATACGGTCGGCGTCGGCGTCCTGCTCGTTGGGGTGGATGCCCATCTGCTTGGCGACCGTGCGCAGCTGGGTGTAGATGTCCTGCCATTCGCGGATGCGCAGGAAGTTGAGGAACTCCTGCTTGCACATCCGGCGGAAGGAGGAGGAGCCGCGCTCCTTCTGCTGCTCGCGGATGTACCGCCAGAGGTTGAGATAGGCGAGGAAGTCGCTGGTCTCGTCCCGGAAGCGGGCGTGCTGCTGGTCGGCCTGGGTCTGCTTGTCGGCCGGGCGCTCGCGCGGGTCCTGGATGGACAGCGCGGCGGCGATCACCATGACCTCGCGGACACAGCCGTTGCGGTCCGCCTCCAGGACCATGCGGGCCAGCCGCGGGTCGACGGGCAGCTGGGCGAGCCGGCGGCCGGTCTCGGTGAGCCGCTTGCGCGGGTCCTTCTGCGCCGGGTCCAGCGCGCCGAGCTCCTGGAGCAGCTGGACGCCGTCGCGGATGTTGCGGTGGTCCGGCGGGTCGATGAAGGGGAACTTCTCGATGTCGCCGAGGCCGGCCGCGGTCATCTGGAGGATGACGGAGGCGAGGTTGGTGCGCAGGATCTCCGCGTCGGTGAACTCCGGCCGGGTGAGGAAGTCGTCCTCGGAGTAGAGCCGGATGCAGATGCCGTCGGAGGTACGGCCGCAGCGGCCCTTGCGCTGGTTGGCGCTGGCCTGGGAGATGGGCTCGATCGGCAGCCGCTGCACCTTGGTGCGGTGGCTGTAGCGGGAGATCCGGGCGAAGCCGGGGTCGATGACGTACTTGATGCCGGGGACGGTCAGGGAGGTCTCGGCGACGTTGGTCGCCAGGACGATCCTGCGGCCGGTGTGCTGCTGGAAGACCCGGTGCTGCTCGGCGTGCGAGAGCCGCGCGTACAGCGGCAGCACCTCCGTGGAGCGGTACCGCTTCTTGTTGAGCGCGTCGGCGGTGTCGCGGATCTCCCGCTCGCCGGAGAGGAAGACCAGGATGTCCCCCGGCCCCTCGGCCATCAGCTCCTCGACGGCGTCGGTGATCGCGGTGATCTGGTCCCGGTCGGCGTCCTCGGAGTCCTCCTCCAGCAGCGGCCGGTAGCGCACCTCGACGGGGTAGGTCCGCCCGCTGACCTCGATGATCGGGGCGTCGCCGAAGTGCCGGGAGAACCGCTCGGGGTCGATGGTCGCCGAGGTGATGACCACCTTCAGGTCCGGCCGCCGCGGCAGCAGCTGCGCCAGGTACCCGAGCAGGAAGTCGATGTTGAGGGACCGCTCGTGGGCCTCGTCGATGATGATCGTGTCGTAGGCGCGCAGCTCGCGGTCGGTCTGGATCTCGGCGAGCAGGATGCCGTCCGTCATCAGCTTGACGAAGGTGGCCTCCGGGTCGACCTGGTCGGTGAACCGCACCTTCCAGCCGATGGCCGCGCCCAGGGGCGTGTCCAGCTCCTCGGCGATCCGCTCGGCGACGGTACGCGCGGCGATACGGCGGGGCTGGGTGTGCCCGATCATCCCGCGCACGCCACGCCCGAGCTCCAGACAGATCTTCGGGATCTGCGTGGTCTTGCCGGAACCGGTCTCACCGGCCACGATGACCACCTGGTGATCGCGGATGGCGTCGGCGATCTCGTCCTTCTTCTGGCTGACCGGAAGCTGCTCGGGGTAGCCGACGGCGGGCACACGGGCACGCCGGGCGGCCATGCGCTCCTCGGCCCGGGCCGTCTCGCTCTCGATCTCGGCGAGGACGGCGGCACGCGCCTCCGGCTTGCGGATCCTGCGCGCGCCTTCGAGCCTGCGCCCGAGCCGGTGCGCATCGCGCAGCGACAGCTCGGCCAGGCGGGGGGCGAGGGCGCCCGGTGTGGGGGCGGGGTGCGTAGACATACGCCCTCCAGGATCTCACCTCGGGGAAATCACACGCGAACCATTTGCCGGGCCCTGCCGCCACGACGAGGAGGGTCCCGCGACCAGGAGGAAGGTCCGACCACGAAGAAGGTCCGACCACGAAGAAGGCCCCGTCCTGGGGACGGGGCCTTCTGCCGGTGGCTGGGGCCGGGGTCGAACCGGCGACCTTCCGCTTTTCAGGCGGACGCTCGTACCAACTGAGCTACCCAGCCACGAGGTTTCACGTGAAACCTCAGCGGTCCTGACGGGATTTGAACCCGCGGCCTCCACCTTGACAGGGTGGCGAGCACTCCAAACTGCTCCACAGGACCATGTGGTGTCGTATGCGCACCGATGAACGTAAGTGTCGCACACTGTACTGCGTGCCCCCAACGGGATTCGAACCCGTGCTACCGCCTTGAAAGGGCGGCGTCCTAGGCCGCTAGACGATGAGGGCTATCGGCCCGCCTGGGCGCTTCTCAGCGCGTCGGGGACGTGAGAAGCATATGGGATGGCGCGGGGTATCGCCAAAACCGTTTACGGGCGTGAGCGCGGCGCCGGCGACGAGGGCGACGAGGGGGCCGCGGACGCCGGTGGGGACGAGGGCGCGGGCGGGGACGGGGTGGGTGAGGCGCCCGGCTGGTTGTCCTCGGGCAGGTGACGGCTGACCTCGGCCGTCGTCCGGCCCAGACCGCCCAGCTCGATCTCGTCCCAGGCCTGCAGCCGCCGGCTGTCCCGGTCGATGTAGAGGATCGAGGCCTCGATCGGGGCCGGGTGGCCGCGTTCCACCGCACGCAGGCCGCTGCCGCCGGTCGAGCCCTCCATGCGCAGACGGGTGCCGTACTTCAGGATCTGCGTGTCCTCGTGGTGCAGGTGGCCGCAGAGCGCCAGCGGCACGGTGCCGTCCGTCTCGCGGGCCGCCGCCGGCTCGTGGGCGACGGCGATGTCGGCCGGGGTGCCCCGGGCCTGCTGGTCGCGCAGCGCGGAGGCCAGCCGGGCCCCTGCCAGCCGCTCGGCCGCGTCACCGCCGGGCGCCGTGGAGCGGTCGGGGGTGAACTGGGGGTCCCCGGTGCCGGCGAAGCGCAGGCCGGCGATCGTCTCGGCCCGCCCGCCGTCCAGCACGTGCACGTTCCTCATGCGCTCCAGATAGCGCTGGGTGGCCATCGAGTCGTGGTTGCCGCGCACCCAGACGTAGGGGACGCCGAGGTCCTTCACCGGGTCGAGGAAGCCGTTCTCCGCCGCCGTCCCGTGGTCCATCGTGTCCCCGGAGTCGACGATGACGTCCACCTTGTACTGCTCGACCAGCGAGGCGATGATCTTCCAGCTGGCCGGGTTGAGGTGGATGTCGGACACGTGCAGGACCCGGATGGTGGTGGGGTCGGGCTGGTAGGCGGGGAGCGTGGAGGTGACGTCGTACAGCTTGGTCACGTTCGTCACCAGCCGCGCCAGTTCCTTCTGGTACACGTCGAACTCGGTGACGATGCTGCGCGCGTTGCCGACGAGGGAGGGCGCCGAGGACAGCAGGCCCGAGAACCTCGGCTCCAGCACCGACTTGGGGTTCCAGGTGGCGTACGCCGTCCCCCCGCACGCGGCGAGCAGGGCCAGGGCCAGCCCGCCGGCCGCCAGGGCGCGGCGCGGGCGGCGGTAGACGGCCAGGCCCAGCGCGGTCGCGCCGGAGACCACGGCCACGCAGGACCGCACGGCCAGGTCGAGGGTGCCGTGCTCGACGTCGCGCACCACCTCGTCCTGCAGGCCGGAGAGCCGTTCCGGGTGGTCGACCAGGGCCTGGGCGCGCTCGGGGTCGAGCTGGTCGACGTTCACGTCCAGCCGGACCGGGGCGACATGGCTGTCCAGCTCCAGGGCGCCCAGCGGGGAGACATTGATCTTCGTGCCGCCGCTGAGGGACGGGCGCAGGGTCATCGTGGTGTTCATGGGGCCGACCGGGACCCGCACGTCGCCCACGATCAGCAGGCCGAGCCAGGCGCCGGCCACCACCACGGTCACCAGGCCGAGGGCGCGCAGCCACGGACGGGGTCCGGGCGCCGGGGCAAGGCCGGGGCGCGGACGGGGCGGGCGGCGGAGGAGGGCGCGTACGGCCCGGCGGACGGCGGAGGCGCCGGACGCACCGGGCTTGTCGGAGGGGCGGTTCAGGTCTGCGACGGGGACGCGGGCCATTGGTCGCGTATGCCCGTCCGCGGCGCCGGATATGCCCGGGCACGCGCCCGCCGGGGGGCCTTACCGGACAATGGCCGTGTGCTGGAGATGACGCGCGAGGAGTTCGAGGAACTGGTCGCCGAGGCCCTGGACCGGATTCCGCCGGAACTGACACGGCTGATGGACAACGTCGCGGTGTTCGTCGAGGACGAACCGCCCGCGGACGACCCCGAGCTGCTCGGGCTGTACGAGGGCACCCCGCTGACGGAGCGCGGCGAGTGGTACGCGGGCGTGCTGCCGGACCGGATCACGATCTACCGCGGGCCGACGCTGCGGATGTGCGAGACCCGCGAGGACGTCGTCGCGGAGACCGAGGTCACGGTGGTGCACGAGATCGCCCACCACTTCGGCATCGACGACGCGCGGCTGCACGCGCTGGGGTACGGCTGACGGGTGCGGCCGCACGCGGTCCGATCGGCCGGCCGGCGGGCGGGCGCGGTGCGCGGGTACGGCGTCCGGGGCAGGCCGGCGGCCGGTCCGGCGTAGGGGCGCGGGTCCGGGGTCTGCCGGGTGTCCGGGGCGCGGGTCCGGGGAGGGTCGGCCGGGTGTCGGCGGCCGGTCCGGTGTCGGGGCGCGGGTCCGGGGTCTGCCGGGTGTCCGGGGCCGGTCCGGCGTGGGGGCGCGGGTCCGGGGAGGGTCGGCCGGGTGTCGGCGGCCGGTCCGGTGTCGGGGCGCGGGCCCGGGGTCTGCCGGGTGTCGGGGGCCCGGTCCGGTGTTCGGGTGCGGTCCGCGGCGCGCGCCGCGTGTCCTCGCGCGGGTGGGGAGAGTTGGGCACGGAGACTTCTTCTCCCGGAGGTGGCTGCCCGTGCGCCGCTCGTACGTATTCGTCCGCCCTGCCGCCGTGGTCGCCGTCCTCGCCGCTGCCGCCGGCTGCGTCAGCGTGGGGGAGGACTCCGGCGGCGGGGCCAGGCCCTCGCACTCCGCGGGGCGGCACGGTGGCGCGGCGCCCGGCGACGGGCCGGCGCTGTCCGGGGGCGGCCCGGGCCGCGCGGGCGGCGCGGGCGACGGCAAGCACGGTCACGGCGGCAAAGCGCGCAAGGGCGAGTCGCCGTCGGCGTCGGCCTCGCCCTCCGCCGGGGCCGGAGCGACCGCCGCCTCGCCCGGCAAGCGCGGGGTGCCGCCCGAGGCGGGCGGCCCGACGCCGACCCAGGCGGTGCCGCCGCCCCCGCAGACGTCCGCCGCGCCGGAGCCGCCGCCGGCCTCCTCGCCCACGGCCCCGCCCTCACCGACGCCGACGGTGGCCGAACCGTCCTCCTCGGCGCACGAGGGACCGGCGCCGCAGCTGGAGCGGCACGAGCGGCACCGGTCCGCGCCGGAGCCGGGGGCGCGCCGCCCGGCCGACGCACCGCACTGACCTGCGGTTACGGCCTCGGTTTGCCTTCAGGGCCGGAGAGTGCGTATGGTGGCAGATCGTTTGATCCCATTTGCCCGGCGCCCAGCAGAGCGCGCCGTGTGGCGCGTACTCTCCCTTGCCGTGGCGGACCGCATCGAGGCGGTCGTGGTGCGAAACACGGAGTTGACGGGCGCGTGCCGACGAGACTCCGGAAGGTTTCGCATTCGCATGTCCATTGTCAGTACTGATCACGCCGTCGTGCCCGAGAACGGCGACGCGCAGGAGACCACGAGCCCCGAGGCTCCCCAGGTCACCTTCGCCGACCTCGGCCTCCCCGAAGGCGTCGTGCGCAAGCTCGCGCAGAACGGCGTGACGGTCCCCTTCCCCATCCAGGCCGCGACCATCCCGGACGCCCTGGCCGGGAAGGACATCCTCGGCCGTGGCCGCACCGGCTCCGGCAAGACCCTCTCCTTCGGCCTGCCCACCCTGGCCACGCTGGCCGGCGGCCGCACCGAGAAGCACCGGCCGCGCGCCGTCATCCTCACGCCCACCCGTGAGCTGGCCATGCAGGTCGCCGACGCGCTCCAGCCGTACGGCGACGTCCTCGGCCTGAAGATGAAGGTCGTCTGCGGCGGCACCTCGATGGGCAACCAGATCTACGCCCTGGAAAGGGGCGTCGACGTCCTCGTCGCCACGCCCGGCCGGCTGCGCGACATCATCAACCGCGGCGCCTGCTCCCTGGAGGACGTGCGGATCGCCGTCCTGGACGAGGCCGACCAGATGTCCGACCTGGGCTTCATGCCCGAGGTCACCGAGCTGCTGGACCAGGTCCCGGCGGGCGGCCAGCGGATGCTGTTCTCCGCGACCATGGAGAACGAGATCAAGACCCTCGTCGACCGCTACCTCACCGACCCCGTCTCGCACGAGGTCGACGCGGCGCAGGGCGCGGTGACGACCATGTCGCACCACATCCTGATCGTGAAGCCCAAGGACAAGGCGCCGGTCACCGCGGCCATCGCCTCCCGCAAGGGCCGCACCATCATCTTCGTCCGCACCCAGCTCGGCGCCGACCGCGTCGCCGAGCAGCTGCGCGACGCCGGCGTGAAGGCCGACGCGCTGCACGGCGGCATGACCCAGGGCGCCCGCACCCGCACCCTGGCCGACTTCAAGGACGGCTACGTCAACGTCCTGGTCGCCACGGACGTGGCGGCACGCGGCATCCACGTCGACGGGATCGACCTGGTGCTGAACGTCGACCCGGCCGGCGACCACAAGGACTACCTGCACCGGGCGGGCCGCACGGCGCGCGCCGGGCGCACCGGAACCGTGGTCTCGCTGTCCCTGCCCCACCAGCGGCGGCAGATCTTCCGGCTCATGGAGGACGCCGGCGTCGACGCCTCGCGCCACATCATCCAGGGCGGCGCGGCCTTCGACCCCGAGGTCGCCGAGATCACCGGCGCCCGGTCGATGACCGAGGTCCAGGCCGAGTCCGCGGAGAACGCCGCGCAGCAGGCCGAGCGCGAGGTCGCGCACCTCACCAAGCAGCTGGAGCGGGCGCAGCGGCGCGCGGCCGAGCTGCGCGAGGACGCCGACCGGCTGATCGCCCGGGCCGCCCGCGAGCGCGGCGAGACCGTTCCGGTCGAGGACTCCGAGGCGGTGGACGGGACCGGGACGCCGGCCGCACGGGCCGCCGAGGTCTCGGTGCCCGAGCAGCCGGCGGCCCAGGACGTGGACCGCGCCGAGCGGGCCGAGCGTGAGGAGCGTACGGCGGCCTCGTCGTCGTACGACCGCCGGGAGCGGCGGGACGAGCGGGGCGGGCGTTCCTTCGACCGCGACCGTGGCTTCGACCGCGACCGCTCGTTCGACCGGGACCGCTCGTTCGACCGCGACCGTGACCGTGGCGGCCGTTCCTTCGACCGGCGCGACGACCGCGGCGGCTTCAACCGCGACCGGGACCGCGACCGTTCCTTCGACCGGGGCGACCGCGGAGACCGGGGCGGCTTCCGCCGTGACGACCGCGGTGACCGTGGTGACCGTGGCGGCCGTTCCTTCGACCGGCGCGACGACCGGGGCGGCTTCCGCCGTGACGACCGGGGCGAGCGCGGTGACCGTGGCGGCCGTTCCTTCGACCGGCGCGACGACCGCGGCGGCTTCAACCGCGACCGCGACCGGGACCGGGACCGGGACCGTGCTCCCCGTTCCTTCGACCGCCGGGACGAGCGCGGCGGCTTCCGCCGTGACGACCGCCCCGCGCGGCGCGACGAGCGCGGCGGGCACCGCGGCAGCGACCGCCCGTTCAACCGGGACCGCCAGGGCGACCGCCCCGGCGCCCGCTTCAGCGGCCACGAGCGCCCGTACGGCCGTCGCGACGACCACCGCGGCACCGGCGGCTCCTTCGGCCGCCGCGAGGACAAGCCGCGCTGGAAGCGCAACGGCTGACGCCGGGTGACGCGGTTCTGAAAGGGCCCCGCACGACAGCTGTCGTGCGGGGCCCTTCGCGTCCTCCCACCCGTTCGTGAAGTGACGCATGTCACCCTCTCGGTGAGGGAAATGCTGGGGGCATGACAAAAGAAGACGACGCCGGGGAGTACACGCCCGGAGAACGTGCGAGCGGTGCACCCTCGGACGAGGAACGGCTGGCCCAGCTCGGCTACACCCAGGTCCTCGCCCGCCGCATGTCCGCCTTCGCCAACTACGCGGTCTCCTTCACGATCATCTCCGTCCTGTCCGGCTGCCTGACCCTCTACCTCTTCGGGATGAACACCGGCGGCCCCGCCGTCATCACCTGGGGCTGGGTGGGCGTCGGCCTGATGACGCTGCTCGTCGGGCTGTCCATGGCCGAGATCTGCTCGGCCTACCCGACCTCCGCGGGCCTGTACTTCTGGGCCCACCGGCTGGCCCCGCCGCGCTCGGCCGCCGCCTGGGCCTGGTTCACGGGCTGGTTCAACGTGCTGGGCCAGGTGGCGGTGACCGCCGGCATCGACTTCGGCGCCGCCTCCTTCCTCGGGGCCTACCTGAACCTCCAGTTCGGCTTCCAGGTCACCCCGGGCCGCACGATCCTGCTGTTCTCGGCGATCCTGCTGCTGCACGGCCTGCTGAACACCTTCGGCGTGCGCATCGTCGCCTTCCTCAACAGCGTCAGCGTGTGGTGGCACGTCCTGGGCGTCGCGGTGATCGTCGGCGCGCTGGCCCTCGTGCCCGACCACCACCAGCCGGTGTCCTTCGTGTTCACGAAGTTCGTCGACAACACCGGCTGGGGCAACGGGGTCTACGTCGTCCTGCTCGGCCTGCTGATGGCCCAATACACCTTCACCGGCTACGACGCCTCGGCCCATATGACCGAGGAGACCCACGACGCGGCCACGGCCGGCCCCAGGGGGATCGTCCGCTCCATCTGGACGTCCTGGATCGCCGGCTTCGTGCTGCTGCTCGGCTTCACCTTCGCCATCCAGTCCTACGACCGGGCGCTCACCTCCCCGACCGGCGCGCCGCCCGCCCAGATCCTCCTGGACGCCCTCGGCGCCAGTGCGGGCAAACTGCTGCTGCTCGTGGTGATCGGCGCCCAGCTGTTCTGCGGCATGGCCTCGGTCACGGCCAACAGCCGCATGATCTACGCCTTCTCCCGCGACGGCGCGCTGCCCTTCTCGGACGTCTGGCAGCGGGTCAGCCCCCGTACCCGTACGCCCGTTGCCGCGGTGTGGCTGGCCGCCCTGGGCGCCCTGGCGCTCGGCCTGCCCTACCTGATCAACGTGACCGCGTACGCGGCCGTGACGTCGATCGCGGTGATCGGCCTGTACATCGCCTACGTCATCCCGACCCTGCTGCGCGTGCGCCGGGGCGACGACTTCGAACGCGGTCCCTGGCACCTCGGCCGCTGGTCGCGGACGGTCGGCGTGCTGGCGGTGGGCTGGGTGGGCGCGATCACCATCCTGTTCATGCTGCCCCAGGTCTCGCCGGTCACCCCGGAGACCTTCAACTACGCCCCGGCCGCCGTCCTGGTCGTCCTCGGCTTCGCCGCCACCTGGTGGTTCGCCTCGGCCCGCCACTGGTTCCTCGACCCGTCCCACGAACGCACCCGCGCCCGCGCGGCCGCCCGCGCCGGCACCCCCGAACCGGCCGATCCCTGACCCGCGGGCACCCGCGCCCCTGCCCCCCCCTGCACCTCGACGGCACCCGCCCGCACGGCCCCGCACCGGGCCACCCGCACGCCCGTGCATCCCTCCGACCACCCCTCCGACGGCACGACTTCCGGCCCGGCACCCCGATACCCGATCTACGACGCGGTCTCCTTTGGCTATGCTCGGGGAGGCAACATCGCCTGGGCCCTTAGCTCAATTGGCAGAGCAGTGGACTTTTAATCCATTGGTTGTGGGTTCGAGTCCCACAGGGCCTACCGGACCCGTCGGGGTCGGGACCCCCGCCGACCTGGTCGGACGGGGGTTCTGTCATATCCGGGTCGCTTCCGGGCCGTTTCCGGGCCGGCTCGCGCGGCAGGGCGTGAGGAACGCGATGCTGCCCCACCGGTCGGACGGGCAGCCCTCGCGCCGGAGCAGGCCGTCCTTCTCCAGCCGGGTCACCGCGTACGTGAGCCGGCTGCGCGTGATCTTCAGCCGCTCGGCCGGGCCGGTCATGCGCAGGCTGCGCCTCTCGGTCTCGGAGAGAACCGACAGGATGGAGTAGTACGTGAACCAAGTTGCCCGGTCCGTTCCGGCGACAGAATCCAGCGACAGACTTCCAGTGACAGAAAGCGCGCCGATGCCCCGTCCGTACGTCCTGCTGTCCGCCGCCGTCTCCCTCGACGGCTACCTGGACGACACCGGCCCCGAGCGCCTGCTGCTCTCCGGTCCCGCCGACTTCGACCGGGTCGACGAGGTGCGGGCCTCGGTCGACGCGATCCTGGTCGGCGCCGGCACCGTCCGGGCCGACAATCCCCGGCTGCTGGTCAACTCCGCCGAGCGCCGCGCCGCCCGGACCGCCGCCGGACGGCCCGAGTACCCGCTGAAGGTCACGGTCAGCGCCTCCGGGGAGCTGGACCCGCGGGCTCACTTCTGGCACACGGGCGGCGACAAGGCCGTGTACACGACCGACCGGGGCGCGCGGCGGCTGCGCGAGGCCGGTGTCGCCGCCGACATCGTGCCGCTGGGCCCCGCGCTCGACTGGCCGCGCCTGCTGGAGCACCTGCACGACGTGCGCGGGGTGCGGCGGCTGATGGTCGAGGGCGGCGGCACCGTGCACACCCAGCTGCTCCAGCAGGAGCTCGCCGACGAGGTGCAGCTCGTGCTCGCCCCGCTGCTCGTCGGGGACCCGAAGGCGCCCCGGCTGTTCGGGCCCGGCGCCTATCAGGGCGGCCGGCTGCGGCTGGTGGAGAGCCGGGCCATCGAGGACGTCGTCCTGATGCGCTACGAACCGACGGCTCCCGGCCACGGGGACCTCGCCGTCCCCGCGGACCGGCACTGGCTGCGCATCGCCTGCGAGCTGGCCGAGCGGTGCCCGCCCTCGCGCACCGCCTTCAGCGTCGGCGCGGTGGTCGTCGCCGCCGACGGCACCGAACTGGCGCGCGGCTACTCGCGGGAGGCCGGCGACCCGGCCGTGCACGCCGAGGAGGCGGCGCTGGCGAAGATCGACCCCGCCGATCCGCGGCTGGCGGACGCCACGGTGTACAGCAGCCTCGAACCGTGCGCCCGACGCGCCTCCCGGCCGCACCCGTGCGCCCGGCTGATTCTCGACGCGGGGGTACGCCGTGTGGTCATGGCCTGGCGGGAACCGGACACGTTCGTCGAGGGGGCCGACGGCAGCGGGGTGCTGACGGCCGAGGGCGCGCGGGTCGTCGTACTGCCCGGTTTCGCGGAGCGGGCGAAGGCGCCGAACCGGCACCTGCTCGGGTGAGCGGAGGCGTCCCGGGCGGCGCCCGGACGGGGCCGTGACGGGTCCGTTGCGGGTCGGGCGATCATGAACGTGCATTCCGTCCCGCTCATGGCGTACACTGAAGACACAACGACGCGGGGTGGAGCAGCTCGGTAGCTCGCTGGGCTCATAACCCAGAGGTCGCAGGTTCAAATCCTGTCCCCGCTACTGAAGGCTCAGGGCCGGAATCCATCGAGGATTCCGGCCCTGAGTGCTTTTCCGGTGGCCGTCGGCCCGTACGGCGCCGTTCCGGGCCGCGGATCAGCGTGCTGGGACGTGTTCCTCGTCACACCGTGTCATCCCAACGGCCCACACCGGCTCGCTCCCCGCACCCGCTCCGGGAAACCTGGACCGCGGAAAGCGACATGAACATGTGTGGGACATGTGTGGCGGGAGACAAGCGGTGCGGCCTGCAGAGGTGATGGGCGAGGAGCCGTACGACCTCACAGGACAGGAGCAGCCCTACGGCCTCGGAACCCTCGACGACCCGCCCGTCCCCTGCCCGGAGACGGCCGGCGGCCCCTGCCCGCCCGGGGAGCTCGCCCCCACGGGCCCACCGCCGCTCGCCCGGCCCGGCGGACGACCTGCTTCCGGGCCCGGCGAACGACCCGCTTCCGCGTCCGGCGGCCGGGCCGCCTCCGCGCCCGCCGTCGCGCCGGCTCCTGTCCCGGCCGTGGCGGACGCCGCGGCCCAGGCAGGTGCCTCGTCCCTGGCGGATGCCGAGGCCCAGGCGGGCGCTCCGGCCCTGGCGGACGCCGCGGCACGGGCCGGCGGTCCTGCCCCGGCTACCGCCCCGGCCCTGGCGGGCGCTCCGCCCCCGGCTACCGCCCCGGCCCGGTCCGGTGGTCGCCGGGTGCGGTGGACGTCCCGCGCTCGCGCCTGCCTGCGCGCGCTCCCCGCGCTCCTGCTGCTCGCCGCCCTGTGCTGCGACCGCCTCACCCCGGCCCATCTCACCGCGGCCCCCCTGTTCACGGCGGCGCCCCTGGTCGCCGCGCCCCTGCTGTCCCGGCGGGGCACCGTGCTCACCGGAGCCGCGGCCGTGGCCGGGGCGCTCGTTCCGCAGGTGCGGCCCGGAGCCGGATGGCGCCTGGAGGCGGTCACCGAACCGGCCACGGTCGCGACGGTCGCCGTCCTCGCCGTGCTGATCAATCTGCTGGTGCGGCGCAGGGACGCCCGGCTCGCCTCGGCCCGGGAGATCGCCGAGGCGGCACAGCGCGCGGTGCTGCCCGAGCCCGCGGGGCGGATCGGCGGGCTGGACGTCGCGGCCCGCTACGAGGCGGCGCAGGCGGACGCGTTCATCGGCGGGGATCTGTACGCGGTGCAGGAGACCCCCTACGGCGTCCGGCTCGTCGTCGGGGACGTGCGCGGCAAGGGGATGGAGGCGGTGGCCACCGTCGCCGTGCTCATCGGGGCGTTCCGGGAGGCCGCCGAGCAGGAGACCACGCTGGAGGCGGTGGCGCAGCGGCTGGAGCGCGCGCTGGCCCGCGAGGGGGCCCGGCGCGAGGAGGCCGACGCCGTCGAGGGGTTCACCACCGCGGTCCTCGCCGAGATCCCGCGCGAGGGGCAGACGGTGCGGATCGTCAACCGCGGGCATCCACCGCCGCTGCTGCTGCACGCCGACGGCGCCCTGCGCACCCTGCTCGCGGCCGACCCCGCGCTGCCGCTCGGCATGGGCGACCTGGGCGCCTGGCCCGACCGCGCCGAGGAGACGGGTTTCCCCGCCGGGGCCACGCTGCTCCTGCACACCGACGGCGTGTCCGAGGCCCGGGACGCGCGCGGCCGCTTCTACGACCCCGAGCGGCGCCTGGCCGGACGGACCCTCCGCGACCCCCACGCCCTCGTCGCCGCGGTCGCGACGGAAGTGCGCCGGCACTCCGGCGGCGGCATGACCGACGACATGGCGCTGCTCGCCGTACGACGGCCGTGATCACCGTCACGATGAGTGACCGGACGGTCTCGCTCCGCATAACAACTGACACACCGTCATGTCCTGAGCCGCCCCGGCGGGGCCGCGGACGGCCTCGGACACTGTTGAATTCCTGTCAACTCGCCCGGTTTTCGCCGCTCGCGGCCCCTAAGTCCTGGCCAAAAAGGTTTAATGATCAAGGCGAACGGCTTGGAATCGGCACCCCGGGTCTATTAACGTTCGATAACGCAGCGCGGTCGTCCCAGCCGTCACAAGAGGCGGCTCCGTGCGCACGCGTCGAATCCCGCAAGGGAGCCGGGGAACCACCGAATTGGGGTGAATCGGGCGTCATCCGCCGTGACGGCACGGCAGGTTGACGCGCGTAGGAGACCTTCCTGCTCCGAACCCGTCAGCTAACCCGGTAGGCGAAACGGAAGGAAAGGAGCACGCCCGCGTGGCGTCCAACCGGCCTGCCCCAGAAGCCCCGTTCGTGCCGAGTCAGCGCACCGAGACCTTCGGCTACGGCGCCCGGCGCGCCGACGAGGGGCCCTGGGAGGAGTGGAACCCCACCGAGGACTCCCTCCGCCCGGCGCGCGGCCGGCACCGCGTCAGCAAGCAGCGCGGCGGCGGGCTCGCCCGCAGCTCCACCGTCCTCGGTGTCGGCGTCATAGCCGCCGTCGGCGCGGGCGGCATGGCCAGCGCCAACACGGGCAAGCCGCCGGTGTCCATTTCGATGCCGGACCTGCCCTCCGTCGGCACCCTCTTCGACGACTCCCACGACGCCGAGACGCAGGGGTCCGCGACGGCGCTCAGCAGCGTCGGCGTGACCACCGCCGACACCGCCCAGGGCACCTCCGACGCGGGCGAGGCGCTGCGCGACCGCATCATGGCCCAGGCCGCGCAGCAGCAGGTGCAGAGCGACGCCAAGGCCGAGGCGGCCGCCGAGGCCGCCGCCGCCAAGCGGGCCGAGGAGGCCGCCGCCAAGGCGCAGAAGGAGGCCGAGGCCAAGGCCGCCGCCGCGAAGAAGAAGGCGGAGGAGGAGGCCAGGCGGAAGCAGGAGGCCGCCCGGCTGGCCGAGCTCGCCAAGCAGTACACGCTGCCGACCTCCTCGTACACCCTCACCTCCACCTTCGGCGAGGCCGGCTCCATGTGGTCCTCCGGCTACCACACCGGCCTGGACTTCGCCGCGCCCACCGGCACCCTCATCAAGGCGATCCACAGCGGCACCATCACCGAGGCCGGCTGGGCCGGCTCCTACGGCTACCGCACGATCCTCACCCTCGACGACGGCACCGAGCTGTGGTTCTGCCACCAGTCCTCGATCAGCGTCAGCGTCGGCCAGAAGGTGACCACGGGCGAGGTCATCGGCCGTGTGGGTGCCACCGGCAACGTCACCGGCCCGCACCTGCACCTGGAGGTCCACCCGGGCGGCCAGGCCACCGGCGTCGACCCCATGGCGTGGCTGCGCGGCAAGGGCCTCACCCCCTGAGGCCCACCCGGCCCACCCCGCCTCCCCGTCCTCCTCGTCCTCCCCGTCCTCCTCGTCCCCGGGTGGCCGGCTTTTGCGCAGTCTTTGCGGCCGGACGCGCCCCGACCGGAATGGGCCCCTCCGGCGGGTGTGTTGACCTTGAACATGACCTCACTACGCAAGCTGGGCGCATCCGACCTCGAGGTGTTCCCGCTCGCCCTCGGCGGCAACGTCTTCGGCTGGACCGCCGACCGGGAGCAGTCCTTCGCCGTCCTGGACGCCTATACCGCGGCCGGAGGCAACTTCGTCGACACCGCCGACTCCTACTCGGCGTGGGCCGAGGGCAACAAGGGCGGCGAGTCCGAGACGATCATCGGTGAGTGGATGAGGGCGCGCGGCAACCGCTCCGACGTCGTCATCGCCACCAAGGTCAGCCAGCACCCCGACTACCAGGGGCTGACCGCCGCCAACATCAGGGCCGCCGCGGACGCCTCCCTCAGGCGCCTGGGCACCGACCACATCGATCTGTACTACACCCACTTCGACAAGCCCGAAGTGCCGGTCGAGGAGATCATCGGCGCCCTCGACGAACTGGTGCGGGCCGGCAAGGTGCGGCACGTCGCCGCCTCCAACATCTCCGCCGAGCGCCTCCGGGCGTCACTGGACTTCTCCGAGCGCGAGGGCCTCGCCCGGTACGTGGCGCTCCAGCCGCACTACAACCTCGTCTCCCGCGACACCTACGAGGGCCCGCTGCGGAACCTCGCCGAGCGGGCCGGGCTCGCCGCCGTCCCGTACTACGCGCTCGCCTCCGGCTTCCTCACCGGCAAGTACCGGCCCGGCGCCACGGTGGACAGCGCCCGCGCCCAGGGGGCCGCCAAGCACCTCGAAACCGAGCGCGGCCGGAAGGTCCTCGCCGCCCTCGACGAGGTCGCCCGGGCGCACGACGCCGAGGTCGCCACCGTGGCGCTGGCCTGGCTCGCGGCCCGGCCGACGGTGGTTGCCCCGATCGCCTCGGCGCGCACGGTGGACCAGCTCCCGGCGCTGCTCGCGCTCGCCGACCTGCGGCTCACCGAGGAGGAACTCGAGCTGCTGACCCGGGCGTCCGCCTGAGGCGGGCCTCAGCGGTACGGGTTGTACAGGGGGCCGTACGGGGGGTCCTGCCACGCGCCCCCGGGGTGGGGGTCCCGCGGCCGGGGCGGCGGCCCGGGCCGTGGGACCGGCGGCTGCTGCGGGCGCGGGGGAGGGCCCGGCTGCTGCTGGTAGGGGCCGTACGGGGGCCGCGGCGCGGGGGCGGTCCCGTACAGGGGCTGCGGCGCCCCGGGGTAGCCGTAGGCCGGCTGCGGCGCTCCGGGGATGCCGTACGGGCCGTGCGCCGGCCACGGCGGCGGGACCATCCGCACCGGCGGGGCCGTCAGCCGCGCCGCGTGCTCCAGCGCGGGCCGGGCGGTCTCCCGTCTGCGCCACAGCTCGTTCAGCAGCTCCTGCTCCCGTACGACGAAGTCGGCGCCGGCCCGCCCGCGGCGACCGCGGTGCCGCAGGAACGCGAGCGAGGTGGCGTACGCCTCGTACTGGGCGACGGTGCGCGCCGCCGGCCTGCCCAGGTGCCGTCCGGCGTGCTCCCGGGCCAGCCTGCGGGCCCGCATGGAGCCCAGGGCGAACGGTTCGGCCGGTGTCAGCCAGCCGGCCGCCGCGTAGGCGGGCAGCTCCTCGCGCACGGTCCGCAGCTCGCGCTGCCGGGTCCAGATCGCCAGCCAGGTCAGCAGCCCGAAGGCGGGCACCATGAACGCGCCGTAGACCGCGAAGAAGCCGAACTCGCCGAAGGCCGACGAGCCGTTCCACAGGGCGTGCATGCCCATGGCGAGCAGCAGCCCGGCCGGCGGCAGCAGCACCCGCCGCAGACGCTGGCGCTCCGCGGACAGCGCGGCCGCGCCGAAGCCGAGGCCGGTCAGGACGGTGAACAGGGGGTGGGCGAACGGCGACATGATCACGCGCACGAAGAAGGTCGCCGCGGTCACCGAGGCGATGCCGCTGCCCCCGCTGAGCTGGTCGGTGCCGAAGGCGGTCCCGAGATAGAGGATGTTCTCGGTGAACGCGAAGCCGGTGGCGGTGACCCCGGCGACGACGACCCCGTCGACGATGCCGGTGAAGTCGCGTCTGCGGAAGAGGAAGATCAGCAGGACGGCGGCGGCCTTCGCGGACTCCTCCACGACCGGGGCTATCACGGTCGCGCCCAGGGTGTCCGCGCCGGACGGGTCGGCGGTCGCCGTGGCTATCCAGTGGGTGGCGAAACTGTTGGCGACGATCGCTATCAGCGCCGCCGCGCAGGCGCCCCAGGCGAACGCGAACAGCAGGTTCCGCCAGGGGCTCGGCTCGACCCGGTCCAGCCAGCGGAACGCCGCCGTCAGCAGCGGCACGGGCAGCACGGCCAGGCCCAGCCCCACCAGGAAGCCCTCGGTGCCGGTCTGCCGGCGCACCAGGGCCAGGATGACCAGCCCGGACAGCCCCAGCAGGGTGACGAGGGCGCCGTAGCGCACCCATCGCCGCTGCCACCAGTGCGGATGCCGTCCCCGGCCGCCGGTGGAACCGCTGGGATGCGTCGGGTACGGGGGACAGGTGGCCACGGCATTGACCCTAACGAGGGAGGGCGCCGCCCGCGACGGGGCCCGCACCACGGGCGGAACTCGGGATGAGGACCCGTCAGCCGCGGTCGGGGCGCTCGGTGGGGGGCTGGTCTGTCGGTTGCTGGGGGTGCTGCTCCTCGTGCTGTACGCGACGGAAGAGCAGATCGTTCACCACATGTCCCTTGTCCAGTCCCTGGCCCTCGAAACGGGTCAGCGGCCGGAAGGCGGGACGCGGCGCGAAACCGCCGTGGGGCAGGGTGTTCTCGAAGTCCGGGTGCGCGGTCAGCACTTCGAGCATCTGTTCGGCGTACGGCTCCCAGTCCGTGGCGCAGTGCACGATCGCGCCCGGACGCAGACGGGTGGCGGCCAGCGTCAGGAACTCCGGCTGGATCAGCCGCCGCTTGTGGTGGCGCTTCTTGGGCCAGGGGTCGGGGAAGTAGACGCGCAGCCCGTCGAGGGAGTCGGGCGCCAGCATCTCGCGGAGCAGGATGATGGCGTCGCCGTTGCCGACCCGGACGTTGTGCAGGCCGTCGCGGTCGGCGAGGTTCAGCAGATTGCCCTGGCCGGGGGTGTGCACGTCGACGGCGAGGATGTTGGTGTCCGGGTCCGCGCCGGCCATCTGCGCGGTGGCCTCGCCCATGCCGAAGCCGATCTCCAGCACGACGGGGTTGGTGTTCCCGAACAGCTCGGCGAGGTCGATCACCCGCTGCCCGTCGATGTCCAGCCCCCACTTGGGCCACAGCCGCCGCAGCGCCTCCGCCTGCCCGGCGGTGACCCGGCTGCGGCGCGGCTGGAAGCTCCGGATCCGCCGCTCGAAGTGCGACCCGGCGGGATCGGCCTTCGGCCCGTCGGGGAACATCGGCTCCCCCTTGTCCCTCGGCTGCCGCAAGGACACGCCGGGGGCGGGGGTGCGCAGGGAGCGGGGAGCGTCGGGGGTGTTCACGGAGTCAGCCACAGTGGTGTCGATTTTACGGCGCCCGCGGCACGGCCGGCCGGGACGCCGGGGCGGCCGCCGCCGTACGGCCGCCGTCGGACGGGCCTCGTCGGCCTCGTCCGTCACCCTGCCGACGACAGGGCCGTCAGCGCCCGGCGTGCCACCTCCCGTCCGATGGGCAGGGAGGCCGTCGCCGCCGGGGACGGCGCGTTCAGCACGTGCACGGTCCGGGCCCCCTCCCGGATCAGGAAGTCGTCCACCAGGGTCCCGTCCCGCAGCACGGCCTGTGCCCGTACACCCGCCGCCGCCGGCACCAGGTCCCGCTCCTCCACCGCGGGCAGCAGCCTGCGCACGGCCTCCGTGAACGCCGTCCTGGACAGCGACCGCCGCAGCTCCCCCGCCCCGTACCGCCAGTGCCGCCGGGCCATCCGCCACGACCCCGGCCAGCCGAGTGTCCCCGCCAGCTCCCGGGGTCTCACCACCCCCCAGCCGTACCCCTCGCGGGCCAGGGCGGGCACCGCGTTGGGGCCGACGTGCACCTCTTGGTCGATCCCCCGGGTGAGATGCACACCGAGGAACGGGAACGCCGGGTCCGGCACCGGATACACCAGCCCCCGCACCAGCTCCGGCCGGGCCAGCTCGTAGTACTCCCCCCGGAAGGGCAGGATCCGCATGCCGGGGTCGTCCCCGGTCAGCCGCGCCACCTCGTCGCAGTGCAGCCCCGCGCAGTTCACCAGCACGCGTGCGCGGACGACGTCGCCGCGCGCCGTGCGGACGGCCACCCCCCGCTCCGGCCGCCGGTCCACCCGGACGACCCGCGCCCCGTACCGGATCTCGGCGCCCGAGGCGTCCGCGAGGTGCCGGGCGACGCCCGCGAAGTCGCACACGCCCGTCGTCCCCACGTGGATCGCGGCCAGTCCGCGCACCTCCGGCTCGTACTCCGCGATCTGGGCGGCGCACAGCTCCCGCACCGGGATGCCGTTCTCCCGGCCGCGCTGCACCAGGGCGTGCAGCCGGGGCAGCTCCGCGCGGCCGGTGGCGACGATCAGCTTGCCGGTGACGGCGTGCGCGATGCCGGACTCGGCGCAGAACTTGACCATCTCGGCGGCGCCCCGCACCGCGTACCGAGCCTTGAGGGAGCCGGGCCGGTAGTAGATCCCGCTGTGGATGACACCGCTGTTGCGGCCGGTCTGGTGCCGGGCCGGGCCCGGTTCCTTCTCCAGGACGGTCACGCGTGTGCCCGGCGCGGCGCGCGTGATCGCGTAGGCCGTCGCCAGACCGACGATCCCGCCTCCGATCACCAGCACGTCACAGTCGTGAGCGAATCCTGGCCGCACCTGCCCCACCTCCCGCTTCGATAGTGCACCGCACCACTGACAATGCCTTCGAACCGGGGGCCGTACGGGAGCGGGGTCCGCCGCGGCCGGGCACGGACCAGGGACCCGGGCCGCCAGGGACCCGGGCCAGGGACCCCGGCCATGGGGCCGCGACCACGGGGCCGCGACCAGGGACCCGACCCGTGGGCCGGGCGGGGCCGGGGCGATCACGGATCAACGATCAGGATCAACGATCAGGATCAACGATCAGGATCAACGATCAGGATCAACGATCAGGGATCAGGGATCAGGCATCGGCGGTCACGCCGGCGCCACGAGCAGGGGCCGGGCCCGCTCGCGCAGCTCGGCCACGCGCGGCTCGTCGCCGTAGGGCTCCAGCCGGTGCAGCAGGTCCTTGACGTACTCCGTGGTACGCGCCGACGAGATGCGGCCGGCCACCTCCACCGCCCGTACGCCCTGCTCGCAGGCCGCGTCCAGGTTGCCCGACTCCAGCTCGGCGACCGCCGAGACCACCAGCCTGAGCCCGTGCGAGCGCACGAACTCCTCCGTGGGCCGGGACAGCGCCTGCTCGGTGAAGCGGCGGACCTGGCGCGGCGCCTTCAGGTCGCGGTAGCACTCGGCGGCGTCCGCGGCGAACCGGTCGTAGCCGTAGAAGCCCAGCCACGTCGGGTCGTTGTCGCCCTCCCGGGACCGCTCCAGCCAGCCCTCGGCCGCCTTCAGGGCCGCGCCGGCCGCCTGGGCGTCCCCGGCGCGCGCGTGCGCGCGTGCCTCGACCAGGCGGAAGAAGCTCATGGTGCGGGCCGTGGCCAGGCCGCGGTTGCGCTCCAGGGCGGCCTGCGCGAGGTCGACGCCCTCGTCGCCGAAGCCACGGTACGTCGCCTGGAGGGACATCGAGGCGAGGACGTATCCCCCGAGGGGCACGTCCGCCGCCGCGCGGGCCAGCCGCAGGGCCTGGATGTAGTACCGCTGGGCCGCCTCCTGCTGGCCGGTGTCGAAGGCCATCCACCCGGCGAGGCGGGTCAGTTCGGCGCTGGCGCCGAACAGGGCCCGGCCCACCTCGTCGGAGTACGACCCGAGCAGCAGCGGGGCGGCCTCGACCCGCAGGCACTCCGGCACCATCGACGAACGCCAGTCGCCGCCCCCGTACTTGGAGTCCCAGCGCCTGGCGTCCTCGGCGGCCTCGCGCAGCTTGCGCACGTCGCTGTGGCCGACTTTGATCGGTGCGCCCGAGCCCTCGCCGCCCGCCGCCTCGCGCGCCACCGAACTGTCGGCCGGGGTTATCAGCCAGCGGGAGGCGGGCGTTGCGTATGCGGTCACTGCGAACGATCCGGCGAGCGACTGCCAGATGCCGCCGGAACCGGCCCGGCGGCCGGCGAGGTCGAGCCGGTACAGCTCCGTGGCCGACCTGACCGCCTGGCCGACATCCCTGGGGAAGGCGAGGCCCACCTCGGGTGCGGGATCCGCGTCCGCCAGGCCGATCTCGTGGAGCGGCACCGGGCGGCCG
Source organism: Streptomyces sp. NPDC004065 (assembly GCF_044903565.1). Lineage (NCBI taxonomy): Bacteria > Bacillati > Actinomycetota > Actinomycetes > Kitasatosporales > Streptomycetaceae > Streptomyces > Streptomyces sp. NPDC004065. The sequence goes on from NZ_JBJDQT010000008.1 coordinate 207,193, forward strand.
AGCTTCTGCCCGATGGCGGCGGCGATGAGGTGCGGCGCCGCGCCCTGCGGCACCATTCCCTTCGACACCCAGCGCGCCACCGAGGTCTTGTCGTAGCGAAGCGTCAACCCGCGCTGGGCGCCGAGGTCGTTGACGCGACGCGCGAGTCCCGCGTTGCTGATTCCCGCGAGGGCGAGAACGGCGCCGAGCTTTTCGTTCGGCCCGCGTTGCTCCCTGGACATGCGCCACCCCTCGACACAGACGGCTGCCGCGCTGGCATAACCACGCGGCATTCGTAAACCCAGCGTAGTTCGCCGCATCCCAAGCGTTAAGGGGCATTCTTCCGGATGGCGGGATTGTGGTACGCACGGGAGTACGGGGCCCTGCACGCAGGGTTGCGGCGCGCTCCCGCCGTGTGGCCGTGCGCCCGTCCGTGCGCTCTTCTCCGGCCACGGGGGGAGCGGTTCCATGGTGATGCGTGGGTCGGCCCGCTGTACTGGATCCAGTGGGCTGGGGGACACCGCCGCCTCCATCCCCGCGGGCGGCGGACCGGTCCGGGAGGCGAACCGCGCCTCCCGGACTGTGCGTTGCCGGCGTGCGGCGCGGACCATGTACGGAGAGTGCGCCACGCCTGTCCCCGCGGCCGTGATTTGGCCGAAAATCATCCCTGCCTCTGATCTCTAATTCCCCTTCCCACCACGGGACTTGACGGCGCGAAGGGCGGCCGGGGGAGCGCATCAGGGGGCGCATTCAGGTCGCACCGGCCTTGCCCTGCAAGGGCGTTCGCCACTGAGGGAGCGGGCGCACAAGGGCGCGCGCGGCGGGCCGAAGGCGGCTCCGCCTCCGCTCCGGCGCGCCTCCTTCGTGGCAGCATGGTGACCCGGTTCGTACGGTGCACTGGTTGTCCACAGTCCGTGGAGGCGTCCATGCGGTGGTTGGTGGGATGGAGCAGCACCGCCACGGGGGCAGCCGGGACCGGCTCCGCGGGCGCCACCGGACACGACGGGGAGACCCTGCACCCGGTGGGCTCCCAACTGCTGTGGGGCGACCCCGACCCGCTGTGGGCGGTCGGCGACTGGCGCCCCGACGAGGTCCGCCTGGTGAGGGCCGACGCCCAGACCCAGATCGCCGTCCTCGGCGTCTGCGGCGCCTCCGACGACCAGCTGCGGGTGGGACTGCTCGCCGCGCGCGGCGGCGCACTGCGGCATCTGACCGCCTGGCCGGGCAGCTACACCGCCGTCGTCCGCGTGGGCCGGCGCATCACCGTGTGCGGCGACCTCGCGGGCGCCCGCCCGGTGTTCCACACCCCCTGGGCCGGCGGCACCGCGTACGCCACGGCCGCGCTGCCGCTGGCCGACCTCATCGAGGCCAATCTCGACTTCGGGCACCTCGCGGCGCTGCTCGCCGCCCCGGACGTGCCCGCCGCCGTCGAGGACTCCACCCCGTACGACGGTGTGCGGCGCGTCCCGCCGGGACACGCGCTGATCCTGCGCGCCGGGGCGCGCGAGGTCGCCGGGTACGAGCCGGTCGCCTCGCTCGCGGTGGCGGCTCCCGCGGCCGACCCGGACCGCGCGGTCGACGCGGTGCGCGACGCCCTGGTCGAAGCGGTGCGCGCGCGTCTGTCCGCCCCGCGCCACGTGCCCGACATCGATCCCGGCCCGGTGCCGGGCATGGGTCCCGCCGAGCGGCGCGCGGCGCGCGGGATGCCGGTGCCGGGCATCGGCGCGGACCTGTCCGGAGGGCCGGCCTCGGGAACGCTCGCGCTGCTGGCGGCGGGCCTGCCGGGCAGGCCCGGCACGCTGCTCGGACACGGCACCGGCGCCGGTGAGCGCCTGCTGGCCGTCACCTTCAACGACCTCGCCGTCGGCGGACGGGAGGCCGAGCTCGAGCGCGCCGGAGCACTGGCGGCCAACCCGCGGCTGCACCACGTGGTGGTGGCGGGCGGCGAGGACGTGCTGCCGTTCGCCGACCTGGACGGGCCGCTGACGGACGAACCGGGGCCGTCGCTGGTGTGGGCCGCCCGGCACCGCGCACGCCTGGCCTCGGGCAGCGCGGACCACTTCACCGGGTACGGGGCACGGCAGGTGCTGGACGCCCACCCGGCCCGGCTCGCCGACCTCCTGATGGACCGCAAGCGGCGCCACCTGGTCAGACCCGTCGCCGCGCTCACCCGGGCCGACGGGTCGGTGATGGTCCCCGCGCGCGTGTACGGCGCGGCGCGGCGGCTGGCGCGGACGCCGTACCGCACGGGCCTCGAGGCGCTGGCCGAGCGGCTGCTGCAGCGCCGCTTCGACGAGCCCGGGGGCGCGGTGGGGGCGTCGCTGGCCGCGCTCACCTGGGCGGGACACGGCCCCGCGGCGCGATGGCTGACCGGCGAGGCACTGGCTGAAGTATCGGTTCGCCTCCAGCGGGCGACGAGCCGTGCGGCGGTCGTCGGTCCCGGGCAGCGGCCCGGGGACTACCGCGCGCGTGCCGCCCTGGCACGGCAGGCCGCCGACGTGCGGGTGCTGGAGCAGGCCGCGGAGATCCGCTCGCAGCGGCTGCACACGCCGTTCCTCGACAACCAGGTCGTGCGGGCGTGCCGGGAGCTGCCGGAGGCACTGCGGGTGCGGCCGGGGGCGCGGGGGGAGATCCTGCGCGCGGTACTGGAGGGCGCGGGCGTCGGGGAGTTGCCGCCCGGGTGGGGCGCTCCCTCGCACGCCCCGGCGGCGGCCGCCGCCCGGACGGGGCTGCGGGTGGCCGTGGACGGCCTGATGGACCTGTTCGCCACCCCGCTGCTCGCCGAGGCGGGGCTGGTGGAGGCCCGGGTGGTGCGCAAGGCGTTGCGGGGTGCCGCGGAGGGCGAGGCGCTGCCGCTGGAGGGGCTGGCCGACCTGGTGTCGCTGGAGGTGTGGCTGCGGCGGCTGCTGGCGCGGCGGGGGACGTGCTGGACGGGCACGCCGGCCCGTGCCCGGGCGGTACCGGCGGGAATCGCACCGCAGCGCGGGGCGCTGGCCTCGGGCGCGTGAGCGGGGGCCGGTGAGCCGGGTCCGGCAGTCGGGGCCGGCGCGTGGAGGCTGGTGCGTGGGCCGGTGCGCGGGGTCGTTCGGGCGGGCGGGCGTTCCGGCCGCGTCGTGCTGGGCGTGGGGGCGGTGAGCGGGGCCCGGGAGCGGTGGGTGTCCCGGCCGTCGTGCTGGGCGCCGGAGCGCTGGATCGCGAATGTCCTCGAGCGCGGGCGCGCCGGAATCCGGGAGCGCGGGAGCGCGGGAGCGTGTGACCGGGTGGGCGGTGTGCGTGGTGTGACGGGGACGGGGAGGAGTCGGCGCGAGCGCTGTGCGCGGCGGGCTGCTGCCGTGGCACCGAGCGGCGGGCTGCCGAGGCAGCACCCACCCGGCCCCGTGCGCTCTCGGCGCGAAGGCCCGCCGCCCGCGGGCACGCGTGTCACCAACGTCCCGGTACAGCGCACCTAGTGGCAGGTGAAACCGGCCTGTGCCCAGTCGGCCAGTGCGGCCGTGCCGAAGGCGCCGCGCGGCTCGACGGCCAGGCGTACCGTGCGGTGGCCGGCGAGGTCCACGTGCACGGGTACGGGGGCGTCACCGGCCCGCACCGGCTCGGACTTCCACAGGCGGACTCCGTCGGCGTACACCGAGAAGGACACCCTGCCCAGCCCGGCCGTCAGGTCGTCGACGCCGGCCAGGGCGTCGAAGGCGGTGCACGCGCGGTTGAGGTCCACGGTCACGGACGACCGGCCGTGGACGGCCGTCCCGTCGGTGTACCGCTTGCCGGCGATCGACATGCCGTACCGCTGCCACACCCAACTGCTCGCTCCCAGGCGCATCTCGGGCCGGGTGCCGTCGCCGGTGAGGTCGTAGTCCAGTGCGCTCCAGCGGTGGACGGACGAAGCCGGCGGGGGTGGCGGGGCCGGGGCAGGCGGTGCCGAGCCGTCCGTCGCGGAGGGTTCCGGCGGGGGCGGCGGGGAGGCCGGGGGCGGTGACGTGGGGGCCGGCGCGGGAGCGGGCGCGCGCACGGGCGTGGGGCGCGGTGACGGTGCGGGGGCGGAGGGCCGGGGCGACGTGGCCGGGTGCACCGGCGGGGCCGGGGCGGGCTTCGGGGGGACCTTCGGGGGGACGGGCTCGGGTGGTCCGGGCGCGGGCGGCTCGGGTTCGACGTCCGGGGCGGAGACGGGCGGCGGGGCGGAGGCCGCCTCGCGGTCCGGTGTCTCGTGGCCGGCCAGGGCGAGCGCGACCGCCGTGGCGGCCAGGGCGGCGACACCCGCCGCGATGCCCGCCTTCACCGGTACGCCCAGCCCCTCGGAGACGGCCGCGCCGGCCCCGCCGGAGGAACCGCCCGCGGGCGCCGTGGCGGCCCCCACGGCCCCCGAGGCACCTGCGGCACCCGCCACGCCTGCCGTGCCCGCCCCGCCGACGATCAGGCCGAGCGCCTTGCCGTAGCCCGCGGCGCCGAACCAGCCGATGACGGCGACCGGCACCACGGCGGGGAGGCCGCCGGCGACCTCTTCGATCTGACTGGCCGCCAGCCGGCACCGCGCACACTCCTCCAGGTGCTTGCGCAGGCCCCGTTCGGCGCGGGCGCGCAGCTTGCCGCGGGCGTACCCGCCGAGCCGGCCGGCGTAGCGGGCGCACTCCCCGTCGGCGGTCAGGGCCGCGCTGACGTGGGCCTGGAGATAGGCCTGGCGCAGCCCCTCGCGGGCCCGGCCGGCCAGGACGCGCGTGCCGTTGGCGTCCAGCCCGAACAGGGTGGCGACCTCGCTGGGCGACTCGTCCTCCACCTCGGTGTGCCACAGCACGGCCTGCCAGCGCTCGGGCAGCGAGCGGAAGGCCCGCACGGCCAGGGACCGCTCGGCCTCGTGCAGGGCGCGCACCTCCGCGCCCACGTCGTGGGCGGCGTCCTCGGCGACCTCGTGGTCGCGCACGGCGCGGGCGGCGAAGACCGCGAAGTCGTCGACGAGCCGCTCACGCCCGGCCGTCCTGGTCCAGCGCGCGGCGACGTGCCGGACGGTGGTGAGCAGATAGGCGCGTACGGCGTGCTCGGGCCCGGAGCCGCCGCGCACCGCCTGGAGCACGCGGGCGAACACCTCGGCGGTGAGGTCGTCGGCGGTGTGCGCGTCACGGCAGCAGGTGCGGGCGTACCGGCGTACGGCGTCGGCGTGGCGCCGGTACAGCTCCCCGTACGCCGCGTCGTCGCCCGCCCGCACCCGCCCGATCAGCTCGGCGTCGGACGGCGGACGCCGCACCGGGACGGGCACCGCCGCGCCGACGTCCCGCTCCCGCCACTCACGCTGCGCCGGAACCCCCTGCGCCGGGACGTCACCTTGCCCCGGCACCGAACCTTGCCCCGGCACCGAACCTTGCCCCGGCACCGAACCCTGGCCCGGGACCGCGCCCGGCACCGGCGCACCACCCTGTGGCGGGATGCCGCCCGGCGGCTGTGCACCGGCCTCCGGAACGCCGCCATGCGGCAGGCCGGAACGCGGTGGGTCGGTGGCCGACGAGTCGGCGTGCGGCGAGTCGGCGTGCGGCGAGTCGGCGTCCAGCCCGTCGGTGCGCGCCGCGTCGGTGCGCGGAAGGTCGGCGTGCGGCACGTCGGTGTCCGGCAGGCCGGCGTGCGGAGCTCCGCACGGCCGTCCCTGGGGCGGTACATGCGAGGAGTACGGCCCCTGCCCGGGAGGCTCGCGGAACTCCTCCCGCAGTTCCTCCCGGAACTCCTCCCGGGACCGCTCCCGCGATTCCTCCCGGGACCGCTCCCGAGGCCGTTCCAGCGGACGTTCCCGCGGCTCCCGCGCACCCGTCTCGTCGTCCCCGGGTGACGCGTCGCGCCCGTCAACGCCCATCGCGGATAGCCCCTGCCGCCTGCCCAGCCGTCCCGATCACCGGGTCAGAGTGCCACAGCGGCCCCGGGCCAGGGCCGGTCCGCGCAGGTCATCCACTCATCCGTGGGGACTTGCCGCGGTCCGGTCCGGACATTCACCCGTACGGGGCACGCTCACGCCGGCCGAGACCGCAGGCCCTCCAGCAGGATGTCCAGCAGCCGTGCCGAGGCGGCCGCCTGCTGGGCGGCGTCCGGAAGGGAGGGTGCCGCGGTGGCGATGACCAGCAACACGTCCGACACCGATACGTCGGGGCGCAGTTCGCCCGCCGCGCGCGCCCGCTCCACGAGCCGGCCCACCACCTCGAGCAGCGCCGCCGCCCCCGTGTCGTCGTCCGCGTCCGCCGGCCGGGCCGCCGAACCGTCGGCCACGAGCCGCAGCTCCCCGGCGCCCGGCTGGACCCGCTGCTGCGGTACCCGCGGATCGGCCGCGACGGCCGCGCCGGTGCGCTCCTCGGCCACGCCGACCCGCAGCACCTGCGGCGGCAGCAGCCGCCCGGCGCCGGAGGCGACCGAGGTGCGCAGGAAGCGCGAGAGCGCCGACCACGGCTCGTCCTCCTGGCCGAGCGCCGCCCGCGCCTGGTCGGTCAGCCGGGCCGTCTCCTCCTCGGCTATCCGCCGCACCAGGACGTCCTTGCTGGGAAAGCGCCGGTACACCGTGCCGACACCGACCCGGGCGCGCCGCGCCACGTCCTCCATCGGCGCGCCGTAGCCCAGCTCGCCGAAGACCTCGCGTGCCGCGCGCAGCACGTGTTCGAGGTTGCGCTGCGCGTCCACCCGCAGCGGGGTGGTCCGCGCGGACCGGGCCTCGTCCCCGCGCCCGCCCGTCGTCGCGCCGATCGTCCCGCCACCGGCTGCGACGGCGGATGCGGTAGACCATCGAGTGTCCTGAATGTGCATGAATGTTCCCCCGGTCATGACGTCTCCCCCCGGAGACTCTCTCCCCGTCACCGAATCCGGGATGCCCGGAACCGGGATCGTGCACGACCGAGCCCGCCCCGAGGTCCGGTGGGACCTCGCCGACCCGTTCGACAACCTCCCCTACACCCCGTCGACACACGAACATAGTTGAGAGGGGGTCAATTCAGAAGGGGCAGGTTCCGCACGGAGCGCCCCCCGATCGGAGTACGGGTCGCATACGTCCCGATTGCACCCCCGCCCGGATCCCCGTTCACCCGCGCTGACCTGCGTGCTTCCTCCTCGCTCGGGTGATTCGGCCAACCCCGCGCGCCCGCGGCCGACGGTCACACAAGTCGCCGGGGCTGTGGACAAACGGCAGCGTCGGGTGCGTCATGGGATGGTGAAGGAACGTGCGCGCATTCTCGTTGTCGGCGGCGGCTACGTCGGGATGTACACGGCCCTGCGCCTGCAGCAGCGGATGAAACAGGAACTCAGGCGGGGCGAGATCGAGATCACGGTCGTCACACCCGACCCCTATATGACGTATCAGCCGTTCCTTCCGGAGGCGGCGGCCGGCGCGATCTCCCCGCGCCATGTCGTGGTGCCGCTGCGGCGCGTCCTCGACCAGTGCCGCATCGTCGTCGGCGAGGCGACGTCCATCGACCACGCGCACCGCACCGCGACCGTCACCACCCTCGCCACCGAGGAGACCGGCGGCACCGAGCAGCTGACGTACGACGAACTCGTCCTCGCGCCCGGCTCCGTCGCGCGCACCCTGCCCATCCCCGGACTCGTCGACTACGGCATCGGTTTCAAGACCGTCGAGGAGGCCATCGGCCTGCGCAACCACGTCCTCGAACAGCTGGACATCGCCTCCTCCACCCGTGACCCGGCGATCCGCGACGCCGCCCTGACCTTCGTCTTCGTCGGCGGCGGCTACGCGGGCGTGGAGGCCCTGGGGGAGCTCGAGGACATGGCCCGCTACGCAACCCGCTACTACCACAACGTCAAACCCGGGGACATGAAGTGGATCCTCGTGGAGGCCGCGGACCGCATCCTGCCCGAGGTCGGCGAGGAGATGGGCCGCTACACGGTCTCCGAGCTCCGCCGCCGCAACATCCAGGTGCTCCTCGGCACCCGGCTGGAGTCGTGCGCCGACCGTGTCGCCGTACTCAGCGACGGCCAGCGCTTCCCGACCCGCACGATCGTGTGGACCGCGGGCGTCCGGCCGCATCCGGTCCTGGCCGCCACCGACCTGCCGCTGAACGACCGCGGACGCCTGAAGTGCACCGCCCGGCTGACCGTCGAGGGAGTCGAGCACGCCTGGGCCGCGGGGGACGCCGCCGCCGTCCCCGACGTCACCGCGGACGAACCCGGCGCGCTGACCCCGCCCAATGCCCAGCACGCCGTGCGCCAGGCCAAGCTCCTGGGCGACAACATCGCCCACGCGCTGCGCGGCGAGCCCCTGGAGACCTACGCGCACCGGTACGCCGGTTCGGTCGCCTCCCTCGGCCTGCACAAGGGCGTGGCCCAGGTCTACGGGCGCAAACTCAAGGGCTGGCCCGCCTGGTTCATGCACCGCACCTACCACCTCAGCCGGGTCCCCACCTTCAACCGCAAGGCCCGCGTGATGGCGGAGTGGACCCTGGCGGGACTGTTCAAACGGGAGATCGTCTCCCTCGGCTCGCTGGAACATCCCCGCGCGGAGTTCGAACTCGCGGCCGGTGGAAAGCATCCTCTCGACCCGAACATCAACCCGAAAGGGTCGTCCTGACCGAACCGGGGAACTCCGCCGCACCTCCCCGGCGTCCAACGGACGCGTGCGCGGCCGGCCGCACTGCCAGACTGGTCCCCGACCGGAGGCGGAAGGCCGCCCGCACCCGTCACCGATGGCGCGTTCCCGCTGTGCCGCACCTGCTGGGGCAGTAAGAATGTGCGGTCACCGCGGCGCGGCCCCAGACACCCGGCCGGGCCCGGAGCCGGCCTGAGACCACGACACGAGGCAAGGATTCGTGAACTTCACGCGCTGGAGCGCCCGGCTCCCCGGCATCCCCGGAACGCAGCGCCGCGCCGCAGCGCGGACCGATCTCGCGACGGCACCGGAGCGGCGGGCCGACGGCTCCGTCCCCGCCGCCCGCGTCGAGCAACCCACCGGCCGGGCGGCGTCCGTGCCCGCCGTGGACGAACTGCCCGCGCGCGAGGTCCTCGACCGCGTCCCGGCCCTCGTGGCGCTCGTCCACGGCCCCGACCACCGCGTCGCCTACGTCAACGACGCCTACGCGACGGCCTTCGGCACCCGGCCGCTCGGCGCCCCCGCCCGCGAGGCGCTGCCCGAACTGCGCGACCTCGGCCTGCTGCCGCTGCTCGACCAGGTGCTGCGCAGCGGCAGGTCCCGCACCCTGAAGTCGCGCAAGGCGCCCGACGGCCGCTCGTACACCTTCACCTGCACCCCCGTCACCGACGCCCGCACCCCGGTCACCGACGCCCGCGCCGAGGCAGGTACCGCCGCCGCCACCGACGGGCGTACCGCCGCCGCCACCGACGGGCGTACCGGGACCGGCACCGAGGCCCGTACCGCCGCCGGCGCCCGTACCGTCGCCCGGGGCGCGAACCCGGGCGTCCTGGTGTTCGCCACCGACGTCACCGACCACGCCGAGGCCGCCGAACGCCTGCGCGCCAGCGAACGCCGCCAGCGCGAGACGGCGGTCACCCTCCAGCGCTCCCTCCTCCCCCAGGTGCTCGAAGAGCCCGACGACCTGCGCATCGCCGCCACCTACCAGCCCGGCGGCACGGAGGCCGCGGTCGGCGGCGACTGGTACGACGTGATCACCCTCGGCGGCGGCCGCACCGCCCTCGTCATCGGCGACGTGATGGGCCGAGGGGTGCGGGCCGCCGCCGTCATGGGCCAGCTCCGCACCGCCGTGCGCGCCTACGCCCGCCTGGACCTGCCCCCGCACGAGGTCCTCCAGCTGCTCGACGGTCTCGCCGCGGAGATCGACGCCAACCAGATCGCGACCTGCGTGTACGCCGTCCACGACCCCAACGAGGGCCGGCTGGTGTACGCGTCGGCCGGCCATCTGCCCATCCTGGTCCGCGACGAGAGCGGCGCGGTCCTGCGCGCCGACGAACCCACCGGCCCGCCGCTGGGCACCGGCGGCTGGATGCACGCCTCCGGCTCGGTCCCGCTGGGCCCCGGCTCCACGGCGGTGCTCTACACCGACGGCCTGGTCGAACGCCGGGACGAGGACCTCGACGAGGGCATCGCCGCCCTGGAGCGCGCCCTGGCCGGCGCCACCGGCACACCCCAGGTGGTCTGCGACCGCCTGGTCCGCTCGGCCGGAGTGCAGGCGGACCACGACGACGACGTGGCCGTCCTCGTCCTCCAGCAGCCCGCGCGCACCGGCCCGGACAGCGAGCTGTTCCGCAACGCGGCCCTGGAACTCCTGGGCGGCGTCGAGGCGGCGCCGCGCGCCCGGGCCTTCGCCTCCGGCGTCCTGACCAGCTGGCGGTTCCCGCCCGACCTGCACGACCAGGGTGTCCTCGCCGCCAGCGAACTCGTCGCCAACTCCCTCCAGCACGGCACCCCGCCCATGCGGCTGCGCCTGCGCCGCACCGACCGCCGGCTGATCGTCGAGGTCACCGACGGCGACGACCATCTGCCCCGGCGCCGCCGCGCCGGGCCGGGCGACGAGTCCGGCCGGGGCATCGCCATCGTCGCCACCATCGCCTCCAGCTGGGGCGCGCGGCGCACACCGGGCGGCGGAAAGGCGGTGTGGTGCGAGTTCGCCTTCGCCCGCGGCACGGACGGAACGAGCGCGCGCTGAGGGAGACGAGCGCGCGCTGAGGGAGACGAGCGCGCGCTGAGGGGGACGAGCGCGCGCTGAGGGGAACGTCACCGCCCGGTCCGGCGGGCGGACCGCGCGGCGGCTGGGCGAAGCGGCCGCGCGGTGCTACTAGCTGACCATGGCAGACACACCCGGATTCCACCTCAAGGGCACCGCCCCCGAGCGCTACGAGCGGTACGCCGCGCCGCTCATGGCGCCCTTCGTCACCGCGCTCCTGGACGCCGCCGACCTCTACCCCGGCGCCACGGTCCTCGACCTCGCCTGCGGCACCGGCTTCGTCGCCCGGGGCGCCGCCGCCCGGGTCGGCCCGGCCGGCCGGGTCCACGGCGCCGACCTCAACGAGGGCATGGTCAAGGTCGCCCGGGTCCACCACCCCCGGATGTACCCCGACATCGAGTTCACCGCGGCGTCCGCCGACCGCCTCCCCTACCCGGACGCCACCTTCGACGTGGTCGTCTGCCAGCAGGGCGCCCAGTTCTTCCCCGACCTCGACGCGGCCCTGGCCGAGGTCGCCCGCGTCACGCGCCCCGGCGGCCGTTTCGCGGCCACCGTCTGGGCGGACCGCTCGCTGTCGCCGTACTTCGCGGCGCAGTACGAGGTCGTCGCCGAGTACGGCGGCGCCCGAGTCGCCGAGAGCTGCGCCGCCGCCCTGGCCTGCACCGCCGACCGCCTCACCACCGGCCTGGAGACCGCCGGCTTCCACGACGCGACCGCCCACCAGGTCACCTTCGGCATCACCCTGCCGCCGCTGGACACCTACGCCCGCGACCAGCTCTCCGCCACCCCCTGGGGCCAGGAACTCCTCGACACCCGGGGCGAGGAGGCCCTGACCGAGGCCGGCCGCGCCATGGCCGCCCGCCTGGCCGACCGTACGGCGGCCGACGGCACGGCCACCCTGCCCTTCACCGCGACCCTCGCCACGGCCGTCCGCTGACCACCGGCCCGCACCGCTGACCACCCGTCCGCACCGTGGGCACCACCCCGCACCGAGGGCACCGCCCCGCACCGCGGGCCCACGACACGCAGAAGGCGGCCGTCACCCGAAGGTGACGGCCGCCCCGGCCGGCCGGCGACTCACGCCTCCGCGGCCACCGTCCCGGGAACCGGTCCACCCCGGGCGACCACCCGGCTGCGCGCGGCCCACGGATGATCCTGGGCCACGGTCAGCCGCCGCCCCAGCCGCAGCGCGAGCACGCTGATCCCCACCGAGAACACCAGGAACGTCGCCACGTACGGTCCCGCCAGCGAGGCCGCCAGCGGCCCGCCCACCGCGGGACCCACCGCCAGCGCGAGCTGCTTCACCAGGGCGAAGGCGGAGTTGTACTGCCCCGCCAGCCCGGCCGGAGCCAGATCGGCGACCAGCGGAGCGACCGTCGGCGACAGCATCGCCTCACCGAGCCCGAACAGCGCGTACGTCGACACGAACGCGGCCGTGGCCATCGCCCGGCTGCCGTGCCCCAGCCCCGCGTACGCGGCGACGCTCCAGGCCAGCGCCCAGATCAGCCCCACCGCGGCGATCACCCGGGTGCGCCGCTGCCGCTCCACGAACCTCAGGACGGCGAACTGCGCGACCACGATCACCAGGGTGTTCGCGGCCAGCGCGGTACCCAGCGTCGACGTGGAGATCCCGGCCGCCTCCACACCGTAGGCGCTCAGGCCGGACTCGAACTGCCCGTAGCAGGCGAAGAACAGCACGAAGCCCAGAACGCACAGCTGCACCATGGCCCGGTTGCCGAGCAGCTGCCGCCAGCTGCCCCTCGCCGGCTGCCCGGCCCGCGCGGGCGCGTCCCCGATGTGCGGCGCGTACGGCGTCCGCACGGTCGACATCAGCACCACCAGGACCAGGAACACCGCCGCCTCGATGGCGAAGAGCAGCGTGAACGAGGAGATCCGCGTGGTGTCCACGAGGTGACCGCCGATGAGGCCGCCCACGCCGAGCCCCAGGTTCTGCAGGAAGAACTGCGTGGCGAAGGCGCGCGACCGCGTCTCGGCGGTCGAGCAGTCCACGATCATCGTCGCGAGCGCCGGCTGCATCACGGCCTGACCGGCGCCCAGCACCGCGGCCCACAGCAATACGGTCGCCGCGCCGCTCGCGAGCCCGAGCCCCAGTGCCCCCAGCGCCGCCATGAGCAGGGCGGCGAGCAGCACCGGCAGCGGGCCGCGCCGCACGATCGCCCGGCCGGCGAACGGCAGCACGATCAGCGCGGCCACGGCGAAGACGGCGAGGACCGACCCCGCCGTCATGGCACCCAGAGCCCGCACCTGCGCCACGTAGACGTACAGATAGGGGACGGTGAAGCCGAGCCCGAACGCGCTGAGTGCGTTGCCCACGTGGATCCGGCGCATCGCTGCGCCCATCGCCCTGGTCACGCTCACCTCTCTCACTAGTTAAACGTGAAGACTTAGAAGCTAAAGTTCGAAGCTAAAGAGTACACAGTGAAGGACTTCGAGGCAAAGTCGACGCGTGCCATACTGCGGCCATGGGCGACACCCCCGGCCTCACCGAGCCGACCCTCGACGAGCAGATCGCCGCGTACCAGCGCGAGTTCCAGGACCTCGACCCCCAGGTCGAGAAGATCGTCAGCGCGCTGTCCCGGCTGAACCGCCGGATGAACGTCGCCTACGGCCGCCAGACCGCCGAGCTCGGCATCAGCAATGCCGACTGGGAGGTCCTCAAGGCCCTCGTCCTGTCGGGCGCGCCCTACCGCATGGGCCCCAGCGAACTCGCCAAGCGCCTCGGTCTCACGCCGGCCGCCATGACCCACCGGATCGACCGCATGGTCGCCGAGGGACTGGTCACCCGGGAGCGCGACGAGACCAACCGGGTGCGGGTGATCGTGGAGCTGACCTCCGCCGGCCGGGAGAAGTGGCTGGAGGCGATGCGTCTGGCCACGGTCTTCGAGGAGGACCTCCTCCAGGACCTGTCCCCGCAGGAGCGCGCCGCCCTCGGCGACGTCCTCATCCGCCTGCTGCGCAGGGTGGAGCACGCCCAGCCGGACGCCGGCGGACGTCTGACCGACCTGGACTGAAGCTCCTGGGCGGGGGCACTTGACACGGCCCCTCGGCGTCCGTAAGGTTCTTCGGGTTGTCACGGGACCGGAACGGTTCTGCGGCAGCGACTTCCGCCGCACACGCGGCACACCACACCTCAGTACGGCCTCCCAGTGGGAAAGATTTCGGCGTGCCCGAATTCAATTCCGCGCCCGAATCGACCTCGATTTGGGAAACACGGAGAGAGTCCGCTAAGGTTTGAAACGTCGGAACGGCCCAACGGCCGGGAGGACGAACCCCGCTGACTGGGGATCAGGTCGGAAAAAGATCTGATAGAGTCGGAAACACCGAAGGGAAGCGCCCGGAGGAAAGCCCGAGAGGGTGAGTACGAAGGAAGCGTCCGTTCCTTGAGAACTCAACAGCGTGCCAAAAGTCAACGCCAGATATGTTGATACCCCGTCTCCGGCCGGCATCGGCCGGGACGTGGTTCCTTTGAAAAAAACACAGCGAGGACGCTGTGAACCACTGGACTATTCCTCCGGTGGTTCCGCTCTCGTGATGTGTTCGCCCCGATCAC
>NZ_JBJDQT010000009.1:0-127760 GCF_044903565.1 Streptomyces sp. NPDC004065
GCGGTTCCAACTTCGGACCACGACGCGGCACCGGCACCCCGGCAGAAGAACTCATACGAGATCTAACGACGGACTACCGGCGCAGGACACTAGCGTTCCCCCTGGCGTTCACTCCGGCGTCCCCCGGGCCCGTTCGCCCGGCGTCCCCCGGGCCCGTTCGCCCGGCGTCCCTCAGGCGCGTTCCCCGGCGTTCGCCCGGCGTCCCTCAGGCGTGTTCCCCGGCGTTCGCCCGGCGTCCCTCAGGCGTGTTCCCCGGCGTTCGCCCGGCGTCCCTCAGGCGCGTTCCCCGGCGTTCGCCCGGCGTCCCTCAGGCGCGTTCCACGGCGTTGCTCCCGCGTCGCCCAGGCCCGGTCCCCCGGCGTTCCTCCGCGCCCCCTTGGCACCCGGAGCCCGTTTCCGGGCGGCCTCGCCGCCCAACTTCCCCCTACTGACGCGTAGATGTGTTCGAGCCCTGGTGCAGGGCATATACCGGTCATCGCATGCGCGCACGCGCGCTGCCTGCCGGGGGGTGACGGCCGCCGGCCCGGGCAGCCGCCGGGCCGGGGAGCTGGGCGGCTCCGGCCCCGCCAAGGAGCGACCCCCTGTGCAGGTGGCACACAGGGGGTCGTTCACGTCCGGCGTCCGGCGGGCGGCGTCCGGCGGGCGGCGGCCCGCTTCCGCCGGGCCGCCTGCCGCTTCACTACTCCACGGTCACGGACTTGGCGAGGTTGCGCGGCTTGTCGATGTCCCGGCCCAGCGCCAACGCCGTGTGGTAGGCGAGGAGTTGCAGCGGGATGCCCATGAGGATCGGGTCCAGCTCGTCCTCGTTCTTCGGTACGACGACGGTCTGGTCGGCCTTCTCCTGCTCCTGGTGGGCGACCGCCAGGATCCTGCCGCTGCGGGCCTTGATCTCCTCCATGGCCGCGCGGTTCTTCTCCAGCAGGTCGTCGTCCGGCACGATCGCGACCGTCGGCAGGGCCGGCTCGATCAGGGCCAGCGGGCCGTGCTTGAGCTCGGAGGCCGGGTAGGCCTCGGCGTGGATGTAGGAGACCTCCTTGAGCTTCAGGGAGGCCTCGCGGGCCACCGGGTAGCCGCGCACCCGGCCGATGAAGAGCATCGAGCGGGCGCCGGCGTACTCCTCGGCCAGCCTCTTGATCTCCTCCTCCTGCTTCAGGATCTCGGAGATCTGCGCCGGCAGCCGGCGCAGGCCCTCGATGATCCGCTTGCCGTCGCGCACCGACAGGTCGCGGATGCGGCCGAGGTGCAGCGCCAGCAGCGCGAAGGCGACACAGGTGTTGGTGAAGCACTTGGTGGACACCACGCACACCTCGGGCCCGGCGTGGACGTAGATGCCGCCGTCGGCCTCGCGGGCGATCGCCGAGCCGACCACGTTGACCACGCCGAGCACCCGCGCGCCCTTGCGCTTGAGCTCCTGCACGGCCGCCAGCACGTCGTAGGTCTCACCGGACTGGGAGACCGCGATGTAGAGGGTGTCGGGGTCCACCACCGCGTTGCGGTACCGGAATTCGGAGGCCGGCTCGGCGTCGGCGGGGATGCGGGCCAGCTCCTCGATCATCTGGGCGCCGATCATGCCCGCGTGGTACGAGGTGCCGCAGCCGAGGATCTTCACCCGGCGCACCGCGCGCGCCTCACGGGCGTCGAGGTTGATGCCGCCGAGGTGCACGGTGGCGAACCGGTCGTCGATCCGGCCGCGCAGCACCCGGTCCACGGCCTCGGCCTGCTCGTGGATCTCCTTGTGCATGTAGGTGTCGTGGCCGCCCATGTCGTAGGAGGCGGCCTCCCACTCGACGGTGGTCGGCTCGGCGGTGGTGCGGGTGCCCTCGGTGGTGTAGGTGCGGAAGTCGTCCGCCGTGAGGGTGGCCATCTCGCCGTCGTCGAGGGTGACTATCTGCCGGGTGTGGGTGACCAGGGCGGCGATGTCGGAGGCGACGAACATCTCCTTCTCGCCGATGCCCAGCACGACCGGCGAGCCGTTGCGGGCGACCACGATGCGGTCGGGGAAGTCGGCGTGCAGGACCGCGATGCCGTAGGTGCCCTCGACCAGGCGGACGGCCGCGCGGACCTTCTCCTCCAGCGTCGAGGCCTCGGAACGGGCGATGAGGTGGGTGAGCACCTCGGTGTCGGTCTCGGAGAGGAACTCCACGCCGTCCGCCTCCAGCTTGCGGCGCAGGTCGGCGGCGTTGTCGATGATGCCGTTGTGCACCACGGCGACCTTGTTGTCGGCCGACATGTGCGGGTGGGCGTTCACGTCGGAGGGGGCGCCGTGGGTGGCCCAGCGGGTGTGGGCGATGCCGGTGGTGCCCTTGAAGCGCGCCGGGACCCTGGCCTCCAGGTCGCGGACCCGGCCCTTGGCCTTGACCATCCTCAGCCCGGTCGCCTTCGGCGAGGTGACCACGATGCCGGCGGAGTCGTAGCCGCGGTACTCCAGGCGCTGCAGGCCCTCCAGGAGCAGCGGGGCGACATCACGCTTGCCGATGTATCCGACGATTCCGCACATATAAAGGTATTCCTCAGCCGTAGACGATGCGGCGCAGCTGCCGGAGGGAGAGCTCCGGTGGCGCCACCGCGCGGTACTTCAGGTCCGCCCCGATCCGTTCGAAGATCTCCGCGTTCACCAGGCCCTGGGCCTGAAGCTCGCGGTGGCGGCGACGGACGAACTCCTCGGTCGTCTCGTCGAAGTAGGCGAGCACGTCCTGGATCACCCGCAGCGCCTCGCCCCGGTTCAGGGGCGTGGAGCGCGTCAGATGATCAACGAGTTCGTCGTGCACCCGGTGGATTCTGGGGCACGGGCGACTCTTGTGCAAGAATCCTGCCCGATTTCGGGCAGGGAGTGTGGGGATTCTCCCATGAACATCTGTTCGCACACTGTCCCCGCCCGCGTTCTCACATGCGCCGCAGGACCGCCTGCTTGGCCAGGCTGAACTCCTCGTCGGTGAGCACCCCCGTCTGGTGCAGCTCGCCCAGCTCCCGCAGCCGCCGCAGCAGCGCGTCGTGGTCGTGCTCGGCGGCGGACGCGAGCCGGGCCGGCTCGCCGGGCCGTACGCCGCCGTCCGTCGGCGCACCGTCCGCCGGCGCACCCTGCGCAAGGGCGCCCTGCGGAACCGCGCCGCGGGGAGCGGGAACGGGAACGCCGTCGCCCCCCGCGCCCCGTACGCCGTCGCCCCGCACGCCCCCCGCGCCGTCCTGCCGCGGCTGCCCGGCCGGCGCCGCGGGATGCGGCAGCCGGGCCTGCACCGCCGCGGCGACCAGGGCCATCAGCGGGTCCTTCTTGAAGCCCCACAGCTCCACCGCGTTGGGGTCGTACTTGGGCGGCGCCTGGGTGGGCGTGTTCCCCACCGTCAGGCGCAGGTACCCGTTGTCCAGCCCGGCGGCCGGCAGCCACTCCACCGCGGTGATGTCGCGCAGCGCGAGGGCGCGGGGCCCGGCGGCGGCCTTGGCCTCCTCCGTCTTCCAGTTCCACTCCAGCCGCACGTACTCGCCGTCGAAGCTCGCCGTGCCGTCCCCGGCGGACACCGACAACGGCACCGCGGGACCGGGCAGCAGATACTCCGTCACCGGGTCGGCGGGCACCGCGTCCAGCAGCAGGGCGGAGCGCACCTCGTCGACGAAGTACTCGGCGACGCCGTAGCGGTCGGCCTCGACGACCAGCTGGTAGGGGTCGTGGGGCTCGGTCAGCCGGCCGCCGGTCGCCAGCAGCAGCGGGTCGGCGCCCTCGCGCAGCCGCAGCCTCAGCCGCCCCGACCGCTTCCCCTGCTCCAGCGAGATGCCCGCCAACGCGCCCAGCGGCACCACGACTTCACCCAAAGTGCGGCGCAGCAGGCTGACGTTCTTGTCCCGCCCTGGTATCAGCCGGAGCGTGTCGCCGTCGAACGTCCACGTACCGTCCTTCTGGATGATTTCCGCCATGGGGGGATTGTTTCACCGCCCGTGCGAGAGAGTGGTCTATACCGTCGGGGCCCATCGGGTCCCGAACCGAGTGTGAAGGGAGCGCATGTGAGACGGCACCACAGCACGACTCCCCGCGGACCGCGCACCACCCGGACGTCCCGCGCCCTCGGCGCGCTGCTGCTCGTGGCGGCGTCCGGCGTCCTCGCCGCCGGCGCCGCGCCCGCGGCGCAGGCGGGCCAGAACGGACCCGCCGGCCGGGCGCGCGCCGCGACCCCGCTGGACCAGGTGATCCCCGCCCCAGCCTCCGTCCGGGCGGGCGGGGCCCCGTACCGCATCACACCCGCCACCCGTATCCGCGTCGACGGCACCCGCGAGGCCCGCCGTGTCGGCGACTACCTGAGCGGCATCCTGCGCCCCTCGACCGGCTACCGGCTGCCCGTCACCACGCACGGCCCCGCGGGCATCCGGCTGCGGCTCGCCGACGGCCCGTTCGGCGCCGAGGGCTACCGGCTCGACAGCGGCGCCCGCGGGGTGACCATCACCGCCCGCGAGCCGGCCGGGCTGTTCCACGGCGTGCAGACGCTGCGTCAGCTGCTGCCCCCGGCCGTGGAGAAGCGGTCCGTCCAGCCCGGGCCGTGGCCGGTGGCGGGCGGCACCGTGCAGGACAGCCCGCGCTACGCCTACCGGGGCGCCATGCTGGACGTCTCCCGGCACTTCTTCACCGTCGCGCAGGTGAAGCGCTACATCGACGAACTGGCCCTCTACAAGGTCAACAAGCTGCACCTGCACCTCAGCGACGACCAGGGCTGGCGCATCGCCGTCGACTCCTGGCCGCGCCTGGCCGCCTACGGCGGCTCCACGCAGGTCGGCGGCGGTCCTGGCGGCCACTACACCAAGGCCGACTACAAGGAGATCGTCCGCTATGCCGCCTCCCGCTACCTGGAGGTCGTCCCCGAGATCGACATGCCCGGCCACACCAACGCGGCCCTGGCCTCCTACGCCGAGCTGAACTGCGACGGCAAGGCGCCGCCGCTCTACACCGGCACCCAGGTCGGCTTCAGCTCGCTGTGCGTGCCCAAGGAGATCACCTACGACTTCGCCGACGACGTCCTGCGGGAGCTGGCCGCCCTCACCCCGGGCCGCTATCTGCACATCGGCGGCGACGAGGCCCACTCCACCAGCCACGACGACTACGTGAAGTTCATGGACCGGGTGCAGCCGATCGTCGCGAAGTACGCCAAGACGGTCGTCGGCTGGCACCAGCTGACCGGCGCCACCCCGGCCAAGGGCGCGCTCGCCCAGTACTGGGGCCTGGACTCCACCGGCGCGGCGGAGAAGGCACAGGTGGCGCGGGCCGCGCAGAACGGCACCTGGCTGGTGCTGTCCCCGGCCGACCGCGTCTACCTCGACATGAAGTACACCAAGGACACCCCGCTGGGGCTGGCCTGGGCGGGCTACGTCGAGGTGCGGCGGTCCTACGACTGGGACCCCGGGAGCTATCTGCCCGGGGCGCCCGCGTCCGCCGTGCGCGGGGTCGAGGCCCCGCTGTGGTCGGAGACCCTGTCCACCTCCGCCCACATCGACTACATGGCCTTCCCCCGGCTGCCGGGCGCGGCCGAGCTGGGCTGGTCGCCGGCGGCCACGCACGACTGGGACGCCTACAAGGTGCGGCTCGCGGCGCAGGCGCCGCGCTGGGACGCCCTGGGCATCGGCTACTACCGGTCGCCGCAGGTGCCCTGGCCGGGCAACTGACCGGCCGGCCGGGCACCTGACGGGCTCGGGCAGGAAGGGCGCCCCGGAGGACCGTACTCCGGGGCGCCCGCCCGCCCGCGGGACAGCGGTGACCACCGCCCCCTGGGGTGCGGTCGCCACCGCCCGTCCGCGGGGCAGCGGTGGTCACCGCCCGGCGAGGGGGTTCTCCAGGGTGCCCGCCAGCTGCAGCGCGCTGGAGGGGTCGGTGAGGTCCACCATCTGCCGGTTGTCGCGCAGCTGGAGCCGGTTGAGGCAGGACAGCGCGAACTCGGGGGCGAACAGGTCGTAGCGGCGGAACCGGTCGCCGAGTTCCGGCACCGACTCCTGGTACGCGCGCACCACCTCGGCGACCGTGTCCCAGAAGCCGTCCTCCTCCAGGGTCCCCGCCGCGGCCAGGTGCGCGGCCAGGAAGCGGAAGAAGCAGTCGAAGACGTCCGTGAACAGGGACAGGAGCTTGTGCTCCTCGGGGATGTCGACGCGGATGCGCGCCACCTCCGGTGGCAGTGGGGTCCGCGGGTCCAGCACCGCGATCTCCTCGGCGATGTCCTTGAACACCGCGCGCCGTACCGCCCCGTCCGCCAGGACCAGCACGACGTTCTCGCCGTGCGGCATGAAGACCAGGCCGTGGGCGTAGAAGCTGTGCAGCAGCGGGGTGAGGTAGGCCCGCAGATAGCGCCGCAGCCATTCCCGCGCCGGCAGGCCGGACCGCTCGACCAGGGCCGCGGCGAAGGAGCCGCCCTCGTGGTCCAGGTGCAGCAGCGAGGCCATGGTGGCCAGGGACTCGCCCTCGCGCAGCGAGGGCACCGGGCTCTCCCGCCACAGCGCCGCCAGCATCTTCCGGTACGGCGAGTGGCGGCCCGTGGCCGCCTCGTACTCCAGGTGCCGGTAGCCGACCGCCGCCCGCTCCCGGATGACCGTCAGCCCCGTGGCTCTCAGCACCGGGTCGTCCTCGATCAGCCGGGCCAGCCAGTCGTTGATGGCCGGGGTGGCCTCCATGTACGCGGCCGACAGCCCGCGCATGAAGCCCATGTTGAGGACCGACAGGGCGGTCTTGACGTAGTGGCGGCGCGGGTGGGAGACGTTGAAGAAGGTCCGTACGGACTGCTGGGCCAGGTACTCGTCGTCGCCCTCGCCCAGGCACACCAGCCGGCGGCGGGCGACCTCGGCGGCGAAGGTGACCGACAGCTTGTTCCGCCACTGCCAGGGGTGGACCGGGACGAGCAGGTAGTCGTCGGGGTCCAGCCCCTGGGCGCGCAGCCGTCCGGCGAACCGCGTGAGCGTGGCCTCGCCCAGCTCACCGCGCAGGAAGGACGCGTACTCGACGCCGGTTCCGGCGGTGAACGCCGCCCGGGAGCGGTGCGCGGCCAGCCACACCAGCCGTACCGGGTGCGCGGCCTCGGGGGCGTAGGACAGGTACTCGTCGCTGCCGAAGCCGAGCCGTCCGTTGTTGGCGACGAAGCACGGGTGGCCCTCGGTCATGCCGGTCTCGATCGCCTGGAAGTCGTCCGAGTACGCCAGTTCCCCGGCGGTGACCGGGGGCTTGGCGAGCTTGTAGCAGGTGCCGGCGAGGGTGGAGGAGATCTCCTCCAGATAGACCGGCAGGATCTCGTCGCTCAGGCCGAGGGAGGCCCTGAAGTCGAGCACGAAGTCCAGGGCGGACGGCGCGGTCCCGGGCCCGCCCTCGCCCTCGCCCTCGCGGGTGATCGAGGCGGGGTCGACGTCCCAGTGGTCGAGGGCGCGGCGGACGGCGGTGAAGCGGTAGCGGGTCCGGCCGTCGTCGCCGCGGACGGCGTACCCGCCGTCGTCCTGCCGCTCGGGTGTGATCAGCCGTTCGTGGGCGAACTCGGCCAGCGCCTTGCGCACGAGCAGCCGGTTGGCGGTCTCCCAGCGCCCGGGGGACAGGTGGGACACGGCGTCGGCGGGGTGCGGGGCGGAGGTGATGGAGTGCGGGGTGGAGGTCATGGGGCGCGGGGCGGAGGTCATGCGGTCACCGCCCGGCGGAACTGCTCGCGGGTGCAGAAGCTCAGCAGCGCCCGCTTCTCCGGCTTGCGGATCTCGCGCTCCGGAACGAAGCCGACGGCCGCGTTGAGGGCGTGCACGGCCGTGTTGCGCACGTCCGGTTCGACCACGACCCGCGTCACCGCCGGGTCCTCGAACAGGTGCCGCAGCACGGCGGTGATCACGGCCCGGGTGAAGCCGTGCACGGGAGTGTCGGTGGGCGCCACCAGGAAGTGCATGCCGACGTCTCCCGGCCGCGGCTCGTACAGCCCCGCCAGTTCGCGGTGGGCGGGGTCGTAGCGCTCCATCAGGAAGGCGGGGACGCCGTCGTGCAGGCCGAGGAGCGCGTGGTGGTGCTCGTCGGCGGCGATCTCCCGGTAGACGCGCTCGACGTCCTCGACCCCGGCGTCCCGCATCATCCAGAAGGCCGCCTTGGGGTGGGTGACCCAGCCGTGCAGCAGTGCGGCGTCCCCCGGCGGGTCCAGCGGGCGGAAGGTGAAGGCCGGGGCGCTCATACGGCGAACTCCTGGAAGGCGATGGTCTTCTCGACGGGGTAGTACTCGGTGCCGAGCAGCTCACGGATGATGCAGGCGTTGCGGTACGGGCCCATGCCCAGGTCGGGGGAGGTGACGCTGTGGGCGTGGACGCCGCCGTTCTGCAGGAAGATCCCCCGGCCGGTGACGTCGACGGCGTAGTTGCGGCCGATGTCGAAGTTGCCGTGCGCGTCGTGGCGCAGGCGGTGGCGGACCGGCTTCAGGAACTCCGGCTCGGTGTAGCGGTAGCCGGTGGCCAGGACCAGGCCCTCCGAGCGCAGCGCGAAGTCCTTGCCCTGCTCCTCCTGGCGGAAGGTGAGGGTGTAGCCGCCGTCGTCGTACGACGCCCCGGTCAGGGCCGAGTTGGTGAGCAGGCGGGTGGGGGCCGGGCCGGTGAGCCGCTTGCGGTACAGCAGGTCGAAGATCTCGTCGATCAGGGCGCCGTCGATGCCCTTGTACAGGCCCTTGTGCTGCTCGGCGAGGCGGTAGCGGGTCGGCTCGGGCAGCGCGTGGTAGTAGTCGACGTAGTCCGGGGAGGTCATCTCCAGCGTGAGCTTGGTGTACTCCAGCGGGAAGAAGCGCGGGGAGCGGGTGACCCAGTTCAGCCGGTAGCCGTGGACGTCGATCCCGCCGAGCAGGTCGTGGTAGATCTCGGCGGCGGACTGGCCGCTGCCCACCAGGGTGATGGACCGCATGCGCCGCAGTTCGTCCCTGCGGTCCAGGTAGCGGGAGGTGTGCAGGCCGGCGCCGCCGTCCGGCAGGCCGCGGCAGGCGGCGGGGACGTGCGGGGAGGTGCCGGTGCCGAGGACCAGCCGGCGGGCGCGGTAGGTGTCCCCGGTGTGCGTGCGCACGGCGTACAGCTCGTCGCCCTCGTCGTACGTCACCTCGGTGACCGTGGCGCCGAAGCGGACGCTGTCCAGGCGGGCCGCGGCCCAGCGGCAGTAGTCGTCGTACTCCACGCGCAGCGGGTAGAAGTTCTCCCGGATGTAGAACGGGTACAGCCGGCCCTTCTCCTTCAGGTAGTTGAGGAAGGAGTACGGGGACGTGGGGTCGGCCAGGGTGACCAGGTCGGACAGGAACGGCGTCTGCAGATGGGCGCCGTCCAGGAACATCCCCGAGTGCCACTCGAAGCCGGGCTTGGACTCCAGGAAGAGGCCGTTGAGTTCGGCGATCGGCTCGGTCAGGCAGGCCAGGCCGAGGTTGAAGGGACCGAGCCCGATCCCCACGAAGTCGTACACGTCGTACACGGTGTTCACGGGGCGGGCTTCAGGACGCGCGGTCAAGGGACTCTCCCAGGTACTGCTCGGCGTGGCCGGCGATCAGGTCCAGGACGGCGGCGAGGTCGGCCGCCCTGGTCTCGGGGTTGAGGAGGGTGAACTTCAGGTAGTGGCGGGCGCCGACCTTGGTGCCCGCCACCACGGCCTCGCCGGAGGCGAACAGGGCCTTGCGGGCGTGCAGGTTGGCGCGGTCGGTCACGGCCGGGTCGGTGGGCGCGGCCGGGACGTAGCGGAAGACCAGGGTGGACAGGGCCGGCTCCACGACGACGTCGAAGCGCGGGTCGGCGGCCAGCAGCCGGTGTCCCTCGGCGGCCAGGTCGCACACCTCGTCGAAGAGGCGGCCGACGCCGTCGGCGCCCATCACGCGCAGGGTCATCCACAGTTTCAGGGCGTCGAAGCGGCGGGTGGTCTGCAGGGACTTGTCGACCTGGTTGGGGATGCGCTCGGCGGCCGTGGAGCGGGGGTTGAGGTAGTCCGCGTGGTAGGTGGCGTGCCGCAGGGTCGCGCCGTCCCGGACCAGCACGGCGGACGAACTGACCGGCTGGAAGAAGGACTTGTGGAAGTCCACGGTGACGGAGTCGGCGCGCTCGATGCCGGCCAGCAGATGGCGGCGGGTGGGGGAGGCGAGCAGGCCGCAGCCGTAGGCCGCGTCCACGTGCATCCAGGCGCCGGAGCGGGCGCACAGCTCGGCGATCCCCGGCAGCGGGTCGATGGCGCCGAAGTCGGTGGTGCCGGCGGTGGCGACCACGGCCATGGGGACCAGGCCGTCGCGGCGGCAGCGCTCCAGCTCGTGGGCGAGCGCGACGGTCCGCATCCGCCGGTCCTGGTCGACGGGGACGGCGACCACCGCGTCCGGGCCGAGGCCCAGGAGTTTCGCCGACTTGCGCACGCTGAAGTGGCTGTCCTCGGAGGCGAGGATCCGCAGCCGCGCCGCGTCGTCCGTCTTGGCCTCCTCGCGGGCCAGCAGCAGCGCCTGGAGGTTGGACTGGGTGCCGCCGGAGGTGAACACCCCGTCGGCGGCGGCGCCCAGCCCGATCCGGGCGGCGGTCCAGCCGACCAGCCTGCGCTCGATCAGGGTGCCGCCGGCCGACTGGTCCCAGGTGTCCAGGGACGAGTTGACGGCGGACAGCACCGCCTCGCCGAGCACCGCGGGGATGACGACCGGACAGTTGAGGTGGGCGACGTAGCGCGGGTGGTGGAAGTAGACGGCGTCCCGGAGGTAGACCTCCTCGAGTTCGTCGAGGGCGGCGGCGGTGTCGCCCAGCGGCCGGTCGAGGTCGATCCGGTCGATGCGGGGGGCGAGTCCGCCGGGCGTGATGCCGGTGAACGGACGGCCGGTGGCGGCGAGTCGGGCGGCCACCCGCTCCACTCCTTCGGTCACCGAGCGCCGGTAGTGCTCGGCGGTGAGGTCATTGAGCAGGTGCGAGCGCATGTGGGGTCCTCCGAGATCATGTTACTTAGGTTAGCCTAACCTAACTTCACTGGATCGAGGCATGCCTGTGCCCTGGCCGGCCGGCCTCACCGCGGGGGAGTCGTTCAGGCGGTCACTCCGCCGCGCGCAGCTGTTCCTCCGTCAACCCGCGCCGCCAGTAGCCGACGAAGGTGACACGGCGGCGGTCGATCCCGCCCGCGCCGGTGAAGTGGCGGCGCAGCGCCCTCACCCGCCCGGACTCGCCCGCGAGCCATACGTACGGCCGCTCGGCGGCGGTCGGACCGGCGGCGAGGACGGGGTCCGCGTCCGCCGGGTCCACGTCCAGGGGATCCGTGTCCGCCGGGTCCACGTTCGCCGCGTCCGCCTCCGCGGGGGTTCCGTCGCGCCGTACCAGCCAGGTGATCTCCGCGTCCGCGCGCGTCGGCACGTCCTGGATGTCGCCGGCGTGCGGCACCTCCAGCCAGGCGCGCACCCGTGTGCCGGGCGGCAGGGACTCGAGGATCGCGGTCGCGGCCGGTACGGCGGTGTCGTCGCCCCACATCACCACGAGGCCGGTGTCCTCGGGCGGGCGGAAGCGGACCGCCCGGTTGTCCGCGACCGCGGGGCCGATCAGCAGCACGCGGTCGCCGGGGGCGGCGTGGGCGGCCCAGCGGGAGGCGGGGCCGGGCGGGCTGTGCAGGGCGAAGTCGATGTCGATCCCGGTGGTGACGCCGACGGCGTCCCGGTGCAGCGCGCGCAGGGTGTACGAGCGCATCACCGCCCGTACGTCGTCGGGCAGTTCGCGCCAGCCCTGCCACCAGCCGTCGCCCAGTTCCACCGGAACCACGGGTTCGGTCTGGCCGGGGTGCGGCAGGAAGAGGGAGAGGGACTGGTCGCGTCCCAGGGAGCGGAAGGCGTGGAGGTCGTCCCCCGCGAAGGTGACCCGGACGAACGACGGGCCGAGCCGCCTCGTCCGTACGACCTGCAGGGAGAAGAAACGGAACGGGGCGGCCACGGCCGTCGTCATGGGTGCTCCTTCGAGGAAACCTTGTCGGGCGGGTCAGGAGACCTTCTTCGCGCTCTCGATCGCCTTGGCGAGGTCCTCGAGCAGCGGGGCGCACTTGTCGTAGGAGAGGATCGGCTCGGGGTTGCGGGCGATGACCTGGCCGGCCTTGACGGCGGGCAGCTTCTTCCAGGTGCCCTCGGTGATCCCGGCCGGCTGGATGGCGGAGGTGCGGTTGTCCATCATGATGATGTCCGCCGCGTACTTGTCGACGTTCTCCCAGCTCAGGGACTCGTACCAGCCGCCTCCCTGGGCCTTGGCCTGCTCCGGCGGCTCGACGAAGCGCACGCCGAGCGCCTTGAAGTACTCCAGGTCGACGGAGAGGTTGGTGCCGGAGACGTAGAACAGGTCCTGGCTGGCGGAACCGGCCATCACCTTGATGTCCGGCTTGGCCCTGGCGGCGGCGCGCAGCCGGGCGGCGGCGTCCTCGAAGCGCTTCCTGGCCTGCTTCACCTTCTCCGAAGTGACGTCCCCGCCCAGCGACTTGGCGAGCGCGAGCATCCGCTCCAGCGGCTCGGTCAGCCGGCGGTCGTAGACGGAGATCCCCACGCTCGGGGCGCCCACGGCGAGGATCTTCTTCCTGGACTCCTCCGGGACGTACCAGAGGGTGCCGGCGGCGTCGAACATGGTGGAGATGAGGACGTCGGGGGCGAGGGCGGCGTACTTCTCGATGTTGAACTGGCCCCACTCGTTGCCGAGTACGGTCACCTTGCTGACGTCCATGTCGCCGGCCTGGACGTCGGCCTTGCCGTCCTTGGTCCTGGTCGGGCCGAAGACGCCCTTGACCGGCACGCCGTAGTCGTGGAGCGCGGCGGCGACCCCGACGAAGGCGACGATGTTCGATGGTGTCCGGTCGGCCTTGGCGGTCCGGCCGCGGTCGTCCTTGAAGGACCAGGGACCGGACTTGGCGGCGGCCGTCCCCTCGCCCCGGCCGCCGCTTTTCCCGTCGCCGCCGCCGCAGGCCGCGAGCGCGGCGCCGAGGCCGAGGGCGCCGCCCGCGGCGAGGAGGCCGCGGCGGGAGAGCTGTGGGGCACGGGACTTGGGCATGGGCATGACTGCTTTCGAACGGGGCGGAGAGCCCGCCGGACAGGTCTGAAGGTAGGTTAGCCTAACCTCAGTTCCTGTCCAGGGTGCGGGTCTCCGCGCCGCGCCGCCCGGGTGGCGGCCCGTCAGCCCGTCAGCCCGTCAGGCCGTCAGGCCGTCAGCCCGTCAGGCCCAGCTCCCTGGCGATCAGCATCCGCTGGACCTCGCTCGTGCCCTCGCCGATCTCGAGGATCTTGGAGTCGCGCCACATGCGCGCGACCGGGTACTCGTTCATGAAGCCGTAGCCGCCGTGGATCTGGGTGGCGTCGCGGGCGTTGTCGACCGCGATCGTGGACGAGTACAGCTTCGCCAGCGCCGCCTCCTTCTTGAACGGCTCGCCGGCCACCAGCCGGTAGGCCGCGTCCCGCCAGGCCAGGCGCGCCGTGTGGGCCCTCATCTCCATGTCCGCGATCTTGAACTGGATGGCCTGGTTGGCGCCGATCGGCCGGCCGAAGGCGCGCCGCTCCTTGGCGTACTTCACCGACTCGTCCACACAGCCCTGGGCCAGGCCCGTGGCCAGCGCCGCGATGGCGATCCGGCCCTCGTCGAGGATGCGCAGGAACTGCGCGTAGCCGCGGCCCTCCTCACCCAGCAGGTTCGCCGCCGGCACCCGCACGTCGGAGAAGGACAGCTCACGGGTGTCCGAGGCGTTCCAGCCCACCTTGGAGTAGGCGGGCGCCACGGTGAAGCCGGGGGTGCCGGACGGGACGATGACCGCGGAGATCAGCGGCCTGCCGTCGGGCTTGCGGCCGGTCACCGCCGTGACCGTGACCAGCCCGGTGATGTCCGTGCCCGAGTTGGTGATGAAGCACTTGCTGCCGTTGATCACCCACTCGCCGGTGTCCGGGTCCAGCCGCGCCGTGGTGCGGGTGGCGCCCGCGTCCGAGCCGCCCTCCGGCTCGGTCAGGCCGAACGCGCCGAGGATCTCGCCCGAGCACAGCCGCGGCAGCCAGGTGCGCTTCTGCTCCTCGGTGCCGAACAGATGGATCGGCATGGCCCCCAGCGAGACCCCGGCCTCCAGGGTGATGGCGACCGAGGAGTCCACCCGGGCCAGCTCCTCCAGCGCGATGCCGAGCGCCAGGTAGTCGCCGCCCATGCCGCCGTACTCCTCCGGGAACGGCAGCCCGAACAGGCCCATGCGGCCCATCTCGCGGACGATCTCGTACGGGAACTCGTGCCGCTCGTAGAAGTCACCGATCTTCGGCGCCACGACGTCGTGGGCGAACTCCTCCACCGTGCGGCGGAGTTCCTCGAGCTCGGGGGAGAGTCGGTGGTCCATGGTGATCACTGCTCCTTGTGGGACAGGGCGCGTACGGTGCGGGACGGGCTGGGTCGGCCCAGATGGGCGGCCATCCACACGCTTGTGGCGACGAGACGGCCGAGGTCGACCCCGGTGTCGATGCCGAGGCCCTGCAGCATCCAGACGAGGTCTTCGGTGGCGAGGTTGCCGGTCGCGGACTTGGCGTAGGGGCAGCCGCCGAGGCCTCCGGCGGAGGCGTCGACGGTGGTGACCCCGTGTTCCAGTGCCGCGTAGGTGTTGGCCAGTGCCTGGCCGTAGGTGTCATGGAAGTGCACGCCGATCACATGGGTCGGCACGCCCTCCTCGTTGAGCGCGGAGAGGAGTTCGAGGACATGGCCCGGGGTCGCGACCCCGATCGTGTCGCCCAGGCTCAGCTCGTCGCAGCCCATGTCCAGGAGCGCCCTGCACACGCGCACGACCTGGTGGACGGGGACCGCGCCCTCCCAGGGGTCGCCGAAGCACATCGAGACATAGCCGCGCACATGGGCGCCCGTCTCCTTGGCGCGGGCCACCACCGGCGCGAAGACGCCGAGCGACTCGTCCACCGTCCGGTTGAGGTTGGCCTTGGCGAAGGACTCGGTCGCGCTGGCGAAGACGGCCACCCGGTCCGCGCCCAGCGCCAGCGCGCGGTCGAGCCCGCGCCCGTTGGGCACCAGGACCGGCAGGTGCACGCCCTCGAGCTCCTTGACGAGCGGGAACAGCTCCTCCGCGTCCGCCAGTTGGGGCACCCACTTGGGGTGGACGAAGCTCGTCGCCTCGATGGTCGTCAGGCCCGCGTCGGCCAGGCGGCGGATGAACTCCGCCTTGATCTCCGTCGGGACGGCCAGCCGCTCGTTCTGCAGGCCGTCGCGGGCGCCCACCTCGTGGATCCGCACCCGCTGGGGCAGGTCCGGGGCCGGGACGACCATCGGCAGGGCGGGTTCCGGGGTGCTCATGCCGTCTCCTCCCTCTCCCTCTCCGTCGCGCCGGCCGGTCCGGCTCCGGGCGCGTGCTCCTCGTGCTCCTCGTGCGGGGCGATCACCGCGAGGACCTGGTCCATGGCGACGGTGGTGCCCGGGGTGACGTCCAGTTCGGTGACGGTGCCGGCGTGCGGGGCGGAGACGACGTGCTCCATCTTCATCGCCTCGACCACCAGCAGGCTCTGGCCCGCCTCCACCTCGTCGCCGACGGCCACCTTCACCACCGTGACCGTGCCGGGCATGGGCGCGGTCAGCGAGTCGGCGCCGGAGTGGGCCGCCCGGGTCAGCGACGCGGCCACCGGGTCGTGGTCGCGCACGTGCCAGGCCTCGCCGTCGCGGCCGAGCCAGTCGGCGGCGCGGTGGAAGGTGTGGCGGACACCGTCCAGGGTGACCGAGACCGTGCCGGCGGTGACCGTGTGGGTGCCGCGCGGGGTGTGCTCCACCGGCTCGTGCACCCGCAGCGGGAAGCTCACCGGCTTCGGCTCGCCGCCCATCCGCCAGCCGCTCGGCACCGAGAACGGGTCGGTCCAGCCCTCGCCCTTCGGGCGCAGCGCCTCCAGCCGGACGGCGGCGGCGGCCTCGTAGACCTCTTCCGGCACGTCGGCGGTGACCAGCTCGTCGGCCACCCGCTCGACCAGCCCCGTGTCCAGCTCGCCCGCCACGACCGCCGGATGGGCCAGCAGCCGGCGCAGGAAGGCGGCGTTGGTCTGCACGCCCAGGGTGACCGTGTCCGCCAGGGCCGCGCGCAGCCGGCGCAGCGCGGTGGCCCGGTCCGGGCCGTGCGCGATCACCTTGGAGAGCATCGGGTCGTAGAGGCTGCCGACCTCGGTGCCCTCGCTCAGCCCGGAGTCGGTGCGCACGCCCTCGCCCCGCGGCTCGCGCAGCATCAGCACCGTGCCGCCCGAGGGGAGGAACCCGCGCGCGGGGTCCTCGGCGCACAGCCGGGCCTCCACGGCGTGCCCGGTGAGCCGGATGTCCTCCTGGGCGTACGGCAGCCGTTCGCCCGCCGCGACCCGCAGCTGCCACTCGACCAGGTCGAGCCCGGTGATCAGCTCGGTGACCGGGTGCTCCACCTGGAGCCGGGTGTTCATCTCCATGAAGTAGTACGACGACGGGTCGCCGCCCGGCACGATGAACTCCACCGTGCCCGCGCCCCGGTAGCCGCAGGAGCGGGCCGCCTGGACCGCGGCCTCGCCCATGGCGGCCCGGGTCTCCTCGTCGAGGAGCACGCTCGGCGCCTCCTCGACGATCTTCTGGTGCCGGCGCTGCAGGGAGCACTCGCGCTCGCCCAGGTGGATCACCCGGCCGTGGCCGTCGGCCAGCACCTGGATCTCGATGTGCCGGGGCCGGTCGACCCAGCGCTCCACGAGCAGGGTGTCGTCGCCGAAGGAGGCGCGCGCCTCCCGCCGGGCGGCGGCGATCTCCTCGGCCAGCAGGCCGGCGTCCCGCACCAGCCGCATGCCCTTGCCGCCGCCGCCGGCGGAAGGCTTGAGCAGCACCGGCATGCCGATCTCGCGGGCCGCGGCGGCCAGTTCGCCGTCGGACAGCCCCGAACCGCTCGACCCGGGGACGACCGGCACCCCGGCCGCCCGGACGGTCTCCTTGGCGCGGATCTTGTCGCCCATCAGCGAGATCGCGTCCGCGGGCGGCCCGACGAAGACCAGCCCGGCGTCCTCGCAGGCGCGCGCGAAGTCCGCGTTCTCCGCGAGGAAGCCGTAGCCCGGGTGCACGGCCTGGGCGCCCGTGCGGGCGGCGGCCTCGAGGAGCCGCTCGGCGGACAGATAGCTCTCGGCCGCCGGAGCCGGACCGATCCGCACCGCTGTGTCGGCCTCGCGGACGTGCCGGGCGTCGGCGTCGGCGTCGGAGTGCACCGCGACCGAGCGCACGCCCAGCGCCCGGAGCGTGCGGATCACGCGGACCGCGATCTCGCCCCGGTTGGCCACCAGAACTGTGTCGAACATGGTCCCCCTCACATCCGGAAGACGCCGAAGCCGTCCGCCTTGGGCGGCAGCGGGGCGTTGGCGCACGCGGTCAGCGCCAGGCCCAGCACCTGGCGGGTGTCCATCGGGTCGATGACGCCGTCGTCCCACAGGCGGGCGGTGGCGTAGTAGGCGTTGCCCTGGCGCTCGTACTGGGCGCGGATCGGGGCCTTGAAGGACTCCTCCTCCTCGGCGCCCCACTCCTCGCCGCGCGCCTCGAGCTGGTCGCGCTTGACCGTCGCGAGCACGGAGGCGGCCTGCTCGCCGCCCATCACCGAGATCTTGGCGTTCGGCCACATCCACAGGAAGCGGGGCGAGTACGCCCTGCCGCACATCGAGTAGTTGCCGGCGCCGTACGACCCGCCGACGACGACCGTCAGCTTGGGCACCCGGGTGCAGGCGACCGCCGTGACCATCTTGGCGCCGTGCTTGGCGATGCCGCCGGCCTCGTAGTCCCGGCCGACCATGAAACCGGAGATGTTCTGCAGGAACACCAGCGGGATGCCGCGCTGGTCGCACAGCTCGATGAAGTGCGCGCCCTTCTGGGCGGACTCGGAGAAGAGGATGCCGTTGTTGGCGACGACGCCCACCGGGTGGCCGTGGATCCGGGCGAAGCCGGTTACCAGGGTCTGCCCGAACTCCGCCTTGAACTCCGCGAAGCGCGAGCCGTCCACCACCCGGGCGATGACCTCGCGCACGTCGTAGGGCGTGCGGGAGTCGACCGGGACGGCGCCGTACAGCCCGGCCGGGTCCACCTTCGGCTCGGCCGCCGGCTCGACGGACCACGGCGGCCGCGGCTGCCCGGGGAGCGTGGCCACGATGTCGCGCACGATGCGCAGCGCGTGGGCGTCGTCCTCGGCGAGGTGGTCGGTGACGCCGGAGGTGCGCGCGTGCACCTCGCCGCCGCCGAGCTCCTCGGCCGTGACGACCTCGCCGGTGGCCGCCTTCACCAGCGGCGGGCCGCCCAGGAAGATCGTGCCCTGGTTGCGGACGATGACGGCCTCGTCGCTCATCGCCGGGACGTACGCCCCGCCCGCCGTGCAGGAGCCGAGCACGGCCGCGATCTGCGGGACGCCGGCGCCGGACATGCGGGCCTGGTTGTAGAAGATCCGGCCGAAGTGGTCGCGGTCCGGGAAGACCTCGTCCTGCATGGGCAGGAAGGCGCCGCCGGAGTCGACGAGGTAGACGCACGGCAGCCGGTTCTCCAGGGCCACCTCCTGCGCGCGCAGGTGCTTCTTCACCGTCATCGGGTAGTAGGTGCCGCCCTTGACGGTGGCGTCGTTGGCGACGACCACGCAGGTGCGCCCGCTGATCCGGCCGATCCCGGCGATCACCCCGGCCGCCGGGGCCTGCCCGTCGTACATGCCCTCGGCCGCCAGCGGGGCCAGCTCCAGGAAGGGCGAGCCGGGGTCGAGGAGGGTGTCCACCCGGTCGCGCGGCAGCAGCTTGCCGCGCGCGGTGTGCCGGGCGCGGGCCCGCTCGCCGCCGCCCTGCCGGGCCGCGGCGAGCCTGCCGCGCAGTTCGTCGACGAGGGCGCGGTGCGCCGACTCGTTGGCCCGCCAGGCCGCCGACGCGGGATCGGCCGCGCTCGTCAGCTCCGGTGCCTGTTGCATCCTGCGGTCCCCTCACGGTGTTAATGAGCGTTAACGCATTTCCCACAGGTTAACGACCGCTAACCTCCCTGTCTAGAATTGCCTCCATGGCCACGAGAACCGACGCCCCGACCCGCCGCGAGCAGATCCTCAAGGAGGCCGCCCGGCTCTTCGCCGAACGCGGCTTCCACGGCGTCGGCGTGGACGAGATAGGGGCCGCCGTCGGCATCAGCGGACCGGGGCTGTACCGGCACTTCGCGGGCAAGGACGCGATGCTCGCGGAGCTGCTCGTCGGGATCAGCGGTCAGCTGCTGACGGGAGCCAGGCGGCGGCTGGCGGAGGCCGAGGGGGTGGCCGGCCCCGGGGAGGTCCTCGACTCCCTCATCGAGGGGCACATCGACTTCGCGCTCGACGACCGTCCCCTCATCACCCTGCACGACCGTGAGCTGGACCGCCTGCGGGACAGCGACCGCAAGCTGGTGCGCCAGCTCCAGCGCCAGTACGTGGAGCTGTGGGTGGGGGTGGTGCGGGAGCTGTACCCGGGGCTGGCGGAGCCGGTGGCCCGCTCGGCGGTGCACTCGGTGTTCGGGCTGCTGAACTCCACGCCCCACCTGGGGCGCCCGGGCTCGCTGCCGGGCCGCTCGGCGACGGCCGCGCTGCTGCACCGGATGGCCCGGGGCGCCTTCGCCTCGGTGGCCCCGGCCGCGGAGGACTGAGGGGGCGGGCGGAGGGCTGAGCGGGCGCGCGGGGCACGTTTCGCGCCGGGGCGGGCGCGCGGTCGCGTGTGCCCGGCGCGCCCGGCGCCCGACCCGCCCGGGGCTTGCCCGCCCGGGCCCCCGCCGCCGTGCCGGGCGTGACGTGCGTTACGGCTGCCGCTTCTTTACGGGTGAGCCTACTGATCGGTACGTTTGTGTGAGCAAGCGCTTGGACAGTGCCGAAGTACGTGGAGGTGGCGGCGTGCGCCGTACGGTGTTCAACGAGGATCACGAGGCGTTCCGGGAGACCCTTCGCGCCTTCATCGAGGCCGAGGTCGTGCCCGTCTACGACGAGTGGTTCACGCAGGGCATCGTGCCCCGCGAGTTCTACTACAAGCTCGCCGAGCTGGGCCTGTTCGGGATCAACGTGCCCGAGGAGTTCGGCGGCGCGGGGATCGAGTCGCACAAGTTCGAGGCCGTCCAGTACGAGGAGACCGCCCGCGCGGGCGTCACCTTCGGCGGCTCGGGCGTGCACGTCCTGCTCGCGCTCCCCTACATCAAGATGCTCGCCACCGACGAGCAGAAGAAGCGCTACCTGCCCAAGTTCGTCTCCGCCGAGGAGATGTGGGCCATCGCGATGACCGAGCCGGGCACCGGCTCCGACCTCGCCGGCATGAAGACCACCGCCAAGCTCTCCGAGGACGGCACGCACTACGTCCTCAACGGCGCCAAGACCTTCATCACCGGCGGTGTGCACGCCGACCGGGTCATCGTCTGCGCCCGGACCTCCGCCCCGACCGCCGAGGACCGCCGCTTCGGCATCTCCCTGTTCGCCGTGGACACCAAGTCCGAGGGCTACTCCGTCGGCCGCAAGCTGGACAAGCTGGGCCTGCGCACCTCCGACACCGCCGAACTGGCCTTCGTCGACGTCAAGGTGCCGGTCGAGGACCTGCTGGGCGAGGAGAACAAGGGCTTCTACTACCTCGGCCACAACCTGGCCTCCGAGCGCTGGGGCATCGCCTTCGGCGCCTACGCCCAGGCCAAGGCCGCCGTCCGGTTCGCCAAGCAGTACGTGCAGGAGCGCACCGTCTTCGGCAAGCCCGTCGCCCACTTCCAGAACACCAAGTTCGAGCTGGCCGCCTGCCAGGCCGAGGTGGACGCGGCCGAGGCGGTCGCCGACCGCGCGACCGAGGCCCTGGACGCCGGCGAGCTGACCCCGGCCGAGGCCGCCTCCGCCAAGCTGTTCTGCACCGAGGTCGCCCACCGCGTGATCGACCGGTGCCTGCAGCTGCACGGCGGCTACGGCTACATGAACGAGTACCCCATCGCCCGCCTGTACGCGGACAACCGCGTCAACCGCATCTACGGCGGCACCAGCGAGATCATGAAGACGATCATCGCCAAGGACATGGGCCTGTAGGGTCCCCGGACACCCCCAGGAAAACCGTGCACGATACAACTGACATATGAGTCAGGCACTGAGGTCCCTGCTCGATCTGCTCGACCTCGAGCGGATCGAGCAGGACATCTTCCGCGGCCGTTCCCGCTCCGCCGTCGTCCCCCGGGTCTTCGGCGGGCAGGTCGCCGCGCAGGCGCTCGTCGCCGCCGGGCGCACGGTCCCCGCCGACCGGCAGGCGCACTCGCTGCACGCCTACTTCCTGCGCCCCGGCGACCCCGGCGCGCCCATCGTCTACACGGTGGACCGCATCCGCGACGGCCGCTCCTTCACCACCCGGCGGGTCGTCGCGGTCCAGCACGGGCAGCCGATCTTCCACCTCTCGGCCTCCTTCCAGGCGTACGAGGAGGGCCTCGACCACCAGGCCCCGATGCCCCCCTCGGCCGACCCGGAGACCCTGCCGACCTCCCAGGAGCGCATGCGCGGCTACGGCCATCTGCCCGCCGAGGTCGTCGAGCGCTTCCTCGAGGCCCGTGAGGCCGTCGACCTGCGCTACGTCGACGAGCCGCCGTACGGCCGGTACGGCGAGCCGCGCGAGCCGCACTCCCAGGTGTGGTTCCGCACCAACGGCAAGCTCGACGACGACCCCCTGCTGCACGTCGTCCTCGCCACCTATGTCTCCGACATGACGCTGCTGGACTCCGTGCTGCTCGCGCACGGCCGCGGCGGCTGGGCGGTCGGCGACGTGGTCGGGGCCTCGCTGGACCACGCCATGTGGTTCCACCGCCCCTTCCGGGCCGACGAGTGGCTGCTGTACGACCAGGAGTCGCCCTCCGCGCACGGCGGCCGGGGACTGGGCCAGGCCCGCATCTACACGCAGGACGGCCGGCTGGCCATCTCGGTGATCCAGGAAGGCGTGGTCCGCGTACCCCGGGAACACTGAGGGGCATGGCGGACACCGCGCGGGAAACGGCACAGCGGGACACCGGCGACGGCGAGAGCACCTTCACGGTGATCGTCGCCGCCCTGGCCAACCTCGGCATCGCACTGGCCAAGGCGATCGCCGGAGTGATCAGTGGCTCCAGCGCGATGCTCTCCGAGGCCGCCCACTCGGTCGCGGACACGGTCACCGAGGTGCTGCTGCTCACCGCGCTCAAACGCAGCGGGAAACCCGCCGACGAGGACCACCCCCTCGGCCACGGGCCCGAACGCTATGTGTGGGCGCTGCTCGCCGCCGTCGCCACCTTCGTCGGCGGCGCGGTCTTCTCCCTCTACGACGGCGTCCACACCCTCGTCCAGGGCGAGGACCTCGGCGACCCGCTGGTCTCCTACCTCGTGCTCGCGGTGGCCTTCGTGCTGGAGGGGTTCTCGCTGCGCACCGCGGTGCGGCAGACGCACGGCGAGGCGGCCCGGCTGGACGTGCCCTTCGGCCGCTATCTGCGGCGCACCCCCGACACGGCGGTCAAGGCCGTGGTCATGGAGGACTCCGCCGCGCTGGCCGGCCTGCTGCTGGCGGCGGGCGGACTGCTCGGCGGGCAGCTCACCGGCTCCGGGGTCTGGGACGGCATCGCCTCGCTGTGCATCGGCGCGCTGCTGCTGTACGTCGCCTGGGTGCTGGGCCGGTCCAACGCCGAACTGCTCATCGGCCGGGCGCTGCCCCGCTCCACCCGGGAGCGGATCCGCGCCGAGCTGCTGGCGGTGGAGCACATCGAGGCGGTGCTGGAGCTGACCACGCTGGTGCAGGGCCCGCGGGAGGCCCTGGTGGCCGCCAAGGTCGACTTCCGGGACGTGTCCACCGCCGCCCAGATCGAGTGGGCCTGCGAACAGGCCGAGCAGCGGCTGCGCGAGGCGTTCCCGGCGATCAGCCGGGTCTACCTGGACCCCACCCCGGGCCACGCCCAGCGCCGCACGGAGGGCCTGAACCCCTGGCCGTGAGCGGGGCGCCGCGCGGGGCCAGGTGCGGGGCCCCCGGCGCGCGGGCTGTCACCGGTCCCGTCCCCGGCCGCTACCGCGCCAGGCCCGCCTGGTCCAGCAGGTACGCCGTCATCGGGTCGTAGTACCGGGGGCTGACCACGTGGTCGTCGAGGGGCACGGTCACCTGGAGGGTGCCCTCGGCCTCGGCGAGGAAGAGGGCCGGGTCGTTGCAGTCGGCGTAGCCGACCGCGTCCACCCCGTGCTGACCGGCGTAGCCGGCCCAGCCGTGGTCGGCGACGACCAGGTCGGGCAGCGGGCGGCCCTCGCGCTCCAGGCCGGTGAGGATGGCGCGCATGGGCTGCCCGGAGTGGGTGTGCCACAGCGTGGCGCCGTGCTCCAGGACCGCGACGTCCGCGAACTGCATGACGTAGCCCTCGTCCGTCTGCAGCCCGTCGGGTATGACGACGATCTCGCACCCCGCGGCGCGCAGCGCGGCGGCCGTGGCGCGGTGCACGTCCAGCAGGCCGCCGGGGTGCCCGGTGGCCAGCAGCACCCGCTGCCGTCCCTCGGCCGCCTTGCGCAGCCGGCCCGCCAGCCGCTCCAGGGCGTCCACGGTCAGCTCCGGGTCGATGGTGTCCTGGCCGTGGCGGTGCGCCGGGTCGTCGCTGACGCCGGCCCGCTCGGCCATCACCGCGAGCACGTCCTGCTCGTCGCTCCAGCGGTCGCCGAGTTCCAGGCCCAGCCAGTAGTTGCGGTCGCCGTTGGCGAGCTTGCGGTAGTGGGAGAGGTTGTTCTCGCGGGGGGTGGCGACGTCCCCGGCGATACGGGTTCTGACGAGGTGGTCGACGAGCTCGGCGCGGCTGGGTGTCCCGGGAATCGGCATGGTCCCCATTGTGGTGCAGCCGCCGGGGTCCGTGGTCGCCGTCCCGGCCGCTGGGACAGGGGTCACGCCACGCCTGTGGCGCGGGAAAGCGGGGCGTGCCATGCCTGCGGCGCGAGGCGCGAGGCACGCGGTCAGCCGCGGCGCAGCGCGAACCACAGCTCCATGCGCACGTCGGGGTCGTCGAGGTCGGCGTCGAGCAGCGCGGCGCAGCGGGCGATGCGCTGGCGCACGGTGTTGCGGTGCACGGCCAGCGCGACCGCGGTGCGGTCCCAGCTGCCGTGCAGCGACAGCCAGGTGCGCAGCGTCTCGGTGAGCGCGGGCACCGCCGCGACGGGCTCGAGGAGCGCGCGGGCGTGCGCCTCCGCCTCGCCGGGCGGCAGCAGGTCGGCCAGGCCGCGGCCGGCTCCGTGCCGGACCAGGGCGGTGCGGGTGGCGCGGGCCCGGGCCAGGGCGCGGGCCGCCTGGGCGTCGGCGGCCGGCCAGTCGCCCGGCGCGACGGCCGCGCTCACGCCCAGGGTCCAGCCGGGCTGCGGCGCCGGTTCGCGCCCGGCGGGCACCAGGACCCGTACGACGCCGTCCGCGAGGTCGACCAGCGCCGAGCCGAGGGCCGCGCCCAGCGCCGAGGCGGCCACCGCGTCCGCGGCCTGCGCGTCGGGCCGCGCGTGCACCACCATCCACCCCCCGCCGCCGAGCAGCGGGGCCACCTCCTCGGGCGCGGCGCCCAGCAGCAGCCGTACCAGCGCCGAGGAGCGGGCCGCGCCGGCGCCGCTCTGGTGCTCCCCGGTGAGCAGGGAGAGCAGGACGGCGGCCACCGAGGCGATGGTGTGGTCGCCGGGGTCGCGGTGCGGGGAGGCGACGGCGAGCACGAAGCCCTGGCCGCTGCCCAGCGCGTAGGCGGCGAGGTGGCTGCCGCCGGCGGTGTCGGTGGCGGAGGTCGGCGCGGGACGCCCGGCGGGCGCGGCCCGGGCGGCGGCGGTGTGGACGGGGGAGGCGGGGACGGCGGAGGCGGGGGAGGCGGTGCGGCCGGACGGCGTGGAGCGGGTGGCGCCGGTGGGTCCGGCGCCGGCGCCGGTGGCGGGAACGGCGCCGGCGGCGGGCGCGGGGCGGACCACGGCCGCCAGCGCGGCGAGCGCCCGCGCCACCTGGTCGGACTGCTCGCGGCCCGCCGCGGCGATCAGCGTGCCGTCGGGCCCGTACAGCACCGCCCGGCCCCCCACCCGCTGGGCCAGCTGCCGCAGCACGGAGGGGACCGGGTCCTGGCGGGAGGCCGCGGCGGCCAGGCTCTGCTGGGCCTCGGTGACCCGGCGCAGTTCGGCGAGGCGGGCCTGCGCCATCAGCTGCCAGACGGCGCGGGCGACGCCCGAGAAGGTGGTCCGCGGCGGGACCTCGAGCAGCGGCAGGCCGTGCGCGTCGCAGGCGGCCGCCAGCGCGGGCGGCACGGCGTCGTGCACCGGCGCCAGACCGAAGCCGAGGGCCGCCCCGCCCGCCGCGGTGATCCGGGCGGCGTAGTCGTCGAAGTAGGTGCTCGCCGGGTCGCCGAGCACCTCCCGGGGCACGTGCACGCCCGCCGTCAGCAGCAGCTCGCCGCCCAGCAGGTAGGGGTAGGGGTCGGCCATCTCCGAGGTGTGGGCCCAGTGGATCACGGTGTCCCCGTCCGGGCCCGCGATCCGGCGCAGGCCGAGGTCCT
Organism: Streptomyces sp. NPDC004065; assembly: GCF_044903565.1. Taxonomy (NCBI): domain Bacteria; kingdom Bacillati; phylum Actinomycetota; class Actinomycetes; order Kitasatosporales; family Streptomycetaceae; genus Streptomyces; species Streptomyces sp. NPDC004065. Next base: position 25,411 of record NZ_JBJDQT010000009.1, read on the forward strand.
CGCGGGCCAGCAGCGCCGACAGCGGGACCGGCGGAGTGGGCGGCACCGCCGGGGCGGACGGCGCCTGGGAGGCGGACGGGGCCGCGGACCGGGCCGGGGCGGCTGACGGGGCCGGGGAGGCCGAAGCGGCGGGGGCGGCGGGGGTGGCGGGGGCGGCGGACGAGGCCGAAGTGGCTCCGGAGGTCGGCGGGACCGGGGAGGCGGAGGGGGCCGACGGCGCGTGAGTGTCCGGCATGATGTGCGTTCCCTCCATTCCGGTCCGGTCGAATGGATGAAACGTACACTTCGCAGTCGCTTTCCGGCCACCTACTGTCGAGGGCGGACCGGCAGCCGCGGGTACGGGCGGATGTCCCCGCGGATCCTGGCCGGCGTCCCGCTCCCCCTCAGGAGCACCCCGCTCCCCATCAGGAGCACCCCGCTCCGGCGGAGCACCCCGCTCCGCAAACAGGAGCACCCCGCGTCTTTGCACGACACGCCACCGGGATGTGCGCGAAGGAGGGCCCCATGGCCGTCGACTACACAGTGATCGTCGTCTATCTGGCCGGCATGCTGGCCATGGGCTGGTGGGGCATGCGCCGCGCCAGGTCCAAGAGCGAGTTCCTGGTGGCCGGCCGCCGCCTGGGACCCGCCATGTACTCCGGCACCATGGCCGCGATCGTGCTCGGCGGCGCCTCCACCATCGGCGGCGTGGGCCTCGGCTACAAGTACGGCCTGTCCGGCGCCTGGATGGTGTTCACCATCGGCCTCGGCCTGCTGGCACTGTCGGTGTTCTTCTCCGCCCGCATCGCCCGGCTGAAGGTCTACACCGTCTCCGAGATGCTCGACCTGCGCTACGGCGGCCGGGCCGGCGTCATCTCCGGTGTCGTCATGTGGGCGTACACCCTGATGCTCGCCGTCACCTCCACCATCGCCTACGCCACGATCTTCGACGTGCTGTTCGACATGAACCGCACCGTCGCGATCATCCTGGGCGGCTCGATCGTCGTCGCCTACTCCACCCTCGGCGGCATGTGGTCGATCACGCTGACCGACATGGTGCAGTTCGTGGTCAAGACGATCGGCGTGCTCCTGCTCCTGCTGCCCATCGCCGTCGTCAAGGCCGGCGGGTTCAGCGAGATGAAGGCGAAGCTGCCGACCGAGTACTTCGACCCGCTGGGCATCGGCGGCGAGACGATCTTCACCTACGTCCTGATCTACACCTTCGGCATGCTCATCGGCCAGGACATCTGGCAGCGGGTGTTCACCGCGCGCAGCGACCGCACCGCCAGGCTCGGCGGCACGGTGGCCGGAACCTACTGCCTGGTCTACGCCCTCGCCGGCGCCGTCATCGGCACCGCCGCCAAGGTGCTCTACCCGGACCTGGGCAGCGCCGACGACGCCTTCGCCACCATCGTCAAGGACGAGCTGCCCGTCGGCGTCCGGGGCCTGGTGCTGGCCGCCGCCCTGGCCGCCGTGATGTCGACCTCCTCCGGCGCGCTGATCGCCTGCGCCACCGTGGCCAACAACGACATCTGGTCGCGGCTGCGCGGCATCGTCCGGCCCGACGGCGAGCGGCACGACGAGGTCAAGGGCAACCGCGCCTTCATCCTGATCATGGGTGTCGCGGTGATCGTCACCGCGATCGCGCTGAACAACGTGGTCGAGGCGCTGACCGTCGCCTACAACCTCCTCGTCGGCGGACTGCTCGTGCCGATCCTCGGCGGCCTGCTGTGGAAGCGGGGCACCGTGCAGGGCGCGCTGGCCTCCGTGATCGTCGGCGGCCTGGCGGTCGTCGGGCTGATGGCGTCCTTCGGCATCCTCGCCAACGAGCCCGTCTACTACGGCCTGCTGTCCTCCCTGGTCGCCTACGTCGCCGTCTCCCTGGCGACCCGGCCCACCGACGAGGCGGTCCTGGCGGCCTGGCGTGAGCGCCTGGCCGGCCGCGGGGGCCCGGAACTCGCCACCGAACCGGTCCCGGCTCACCAGTAGAGTCGGGGCGAAAGCAGTACACGCGCGAAAAAGCGCGAGAAAGAAGGCATTTCACCATGAGCAGCAACGAGACGCCCCGCGGCCCGGTCGACTCCTCCCGCGTCCCGCGGTACGCCGGCCCCGCGACCTTCGCCCGGCTGCCCCGCCTGGACGAGGTCGGCACCGCCGACGTCGCCGTCGTGGGCGTGCCGTTCGACTCCGGCGTCTCGTACCGGCCGGGCGCCCGCTTCGGCGGCAACGCGATCCGCGAGGCGTCCCGGCTGCTGCGCCCCTACAACCCGGCGCAGGACGCCTCCCCGTTCGCCCTCGCGCAGGTGGCGGACGGCGGCGACATCGCGGTGAACCCGTTCAACATCAACGAGGCCGTCGAGACCATCGAGGCCGCCGCCGACGAGCTGCTCGGCACCGGCGCCCGCCTGATGACCCTCGGCGGCGACCACACCATCGCGCTGCCCCTTCTCAGGAGCGTGGCGAAGAAGCACGGCCCGGTGGCCCTGCTCCACTTCGACGCCCACCTCGACACCTGGGACACCTACTTCGGCGCCGAGTACACGCACGGCACCCCGTTCCGCCGCGCGGTGGAGGAGGGCATCCTCGACACCTCCGCCCTCTCCCACGTCGGCACCCGCGGCCCGCTGTACGGCAAGCAGGACCTCACCGACGACGAGAAGATGGGCTTCGGCATCGTCACCTCCGCGGACGTCTACCGCCGGGGCGCCGACGAGGTGGCCGACCAGCTCCGCCAGCGCATCGGCGACCGCCCGCTGTACATCTCCATCGACATCGACTGCCTCGACCCGGCGCACGCGCCCGGCACCGGCACCCCCGAGGCGGGCGGCATGACCTCCCGCGAGCTGCTGGAGATCCTGCGCGGACTGGCCTCCTGCAACCTGGTGTCGGCGGACGTCGTCGAGGTCGCGCCGGCCTACGACCACGCCGAGATCACCTCGGTCGCCGCCTCGCACACGGCGTACGAGCTGACCACCCTCATGAGCCGCCGGATCGCGGCGGACCGCAACGCCTGACACTCCCAGGGGACCGAAGAGCAGTGACCCACGACCACGACCTGGTACTCCGCCCGACGCCCGCGCAGATCACGGCGGCCCTGAACCCACCCCCCGGCCGCAACGGCGGGGACCTGGTCGTGGAGACCCTGACCGGGCTCGGCGCCACCACCGTCTTCGGCCTGCCCGGCCAGCACGCCCTCGGCATGTTCGACGCCCTGAGCCGCTCGGACCTGCGCTACGTGGGCCTGCGGGTGGAGAACAACGCGGGCTTCGCGGCGGACGCCTACGGCCGGATCACCGGCGAGGCCGCGCCGCTGCTGCTGTCGACCGGCCCGGGAGCCCTCACCTCCCTGGCCGCGCTCCAGGAGGCGGCGGCGGCCTCCGCGCCGGTCCTGGCGATCAGCAGCCAGGTCCCGACGGCCGGACTCGGCGGCGGACGCCACGGCTATCTGCACGAACTGCCGGACCAGGCCGCCTCGTTCCGGGGCGTGGTCAAGTCGGTCCACACGGTCCGCACCCCGTCCCAGATCCCCTCGGCCATCGCCGCGGCCTGGAAGTCGGCGCTCACCGTCCCGCACGGACCGGTGTGGGTGGAGATCCCGCAGGACGTGCTGCTCGCCGAGACCCGGCTGCCGGTGGTGACCGCGCTCGACGCCACCCCGGAGGAACTCCTCCCGCGCCCCGAACTGACCGCGGTCGCCGCCGAGCTGCTCTCCGGCGCCGAGCGGCCGGCGATCATCGCGGGCGGCGGAGTGGTGCGGGCCGACGCCTCCGGCAAGCTGCTCGCCCTCGCCGAGCGGCTGAACGCCCCCGTCGTCACCACCTTCGGCGGCAAGGGCGCCTTCCCCTGGGAGCACCCGCTGTCCCTGCAGTCCTGGCTGGAGGACCGGCACACCACCGACTTCCTGGAGGACGCCGACGTCCTGCTGGTGGCCGGCTCGGGACTGGGTGAACTCTCCTCCAACTACCACACGTTCAAGCCGCGCGGCCGGGTGATCCAGATCGAGGCCGACCTCGGCAAGCTGGAGTCCAACCACCCCGCGCTCGGCATCCACGCGGACGCCCGCCTCGCGCTGCAGGCGCTGCTGGAGACCGTCCGGGAGCGGCCGGACGCGAGCGCCCCCGGACGGGTGCGCGAGGTGCTGGGCAAGGTCCGCGAGCGCATCGCGGCGCAGCGACTGACCCTGGAGCAGGACGTGCTGGCCTCGGTCCGGCGCGCCCTGCCCGCCGGCTCCCCGTCCTTCTGGGACATGACGATCCTGGCCTACTGGGCCTGGTCGGCCTTCGACGCCCAGGGCCCCAACACCATGCACTCGGCGCAGGGCGCCGGCGGTCTCGGCTACGGCTTCCCCGCGGCCCTCGGCGCGGCGGCGGCCGACCCCACCCGCCCGGTGCTGGCGGTCTCCGGCGACGGCGGCGCGCTGTACTCGATCGCCGAGCTGGCCACCGCCCGCCAGTACGACCTGGACGTCACCTGGCTGATCGTCGACGACGGCGGCTACGGCATCCTGCGCGAGTACATGACCGACGCCTTCGGCCGGGCGACGGCGACCGAGCTGTCCCGCCCCGACTACGTGGCCCTGGCCGAGTCCTTCGGCGTGCCGGGAGTCCGCACGTCCCCCGAGACCCTGGAGACCGACCTGGCCAAGGCCCTGGCCGAGCCGGGCCCGTCGGTGGTCGTACTCCCCGCGCTCCTGCGCATGTTCGCACCGACCCACCTGGGCACGGGCTGATCACCCGATCGGCTGGTCGCGGTGGCCTCCAAGGGATATGTTCCGTGAGGTCGCAGGCGTCCCGGCCGGGCCGATGCCGGAGGCGGCCACTACCCTGAGCCCGAGAGGAGGGCAGCGTGCTGCTGAGGTTCCGCGTCGCGAACGTACGGTCCCTGCGGGATGAGCAGGAGCTGTCCTTCGTCGTGCCGGGCGGCGAACAGGGCGGGTCGGCGAACCCGGTGGATCTTGCGGGTGGGGAATCCGTCTCCGTCCTTCCGCTGATCGGGATCTTCGGAGCCAACGCGTCCGGCAAGTCGAACGTGCTGACCGCGATGACCGACATGCGTAACGCCGTCCTCAACTCATACGCCCGCTGGGCCTCTTACGACGGCATCCCGCGCCAGGTCTTCGCTCTGGACCCCAAGTGCGAGAGCGAACCTTCCTTCTTCGAGGTCGACGTCGTCATCGACTCGGTCCGCTGGACGTACGGCTTCGAGCTCGGCGCCACCCGTGTCGAGTCCGAGTGGCTGCACAGCTACCCGCGCGGCCGCCGTCAGGAATGGCTCGACCGCGACGCCTCCCGGCCGGAGGTCTTCAAGTGGCCCGGCGGGCGTGTCAGGGACCGGGCCCAGCTCGTGCGGCGTACGCGGCCGAACGCACTGCTGCTCTCCACGGCCGGCACGGACAACCATCCGCAGCTCTCCCCGCTGTTCCACTGGTTCCGCCGTAACTTCTGGCTGATCAACCCCGAGGTCGAGCGGGACGAGCGCGCGCGGTACACCACCAAGGAACTGTCCGGCCCGAGGGCCACCAGGATCCAGGAGCTGTTGAGGGTCGCGGACCTCGGCATCACCGGAGCGACGGTCGTCCAGGACCGCCCGGGGCAGGACGCGGTGAAGCTGACCCACCATTCGACTGCCGGGGATGTGGCCTTCGACTGGCACGAGGAGTCCTACGGCACCCGCTCCTGGTTCGCTCTCCTGGGCCCTCTGCTCCTCGCCCTCGACGAGGGCGCGGTCCTGCTCGTCGACGAGCTCGACGCCAGCCTGCACTCCCGCTTCGCGGCCGAGGTCGTCCGGCTCTTCCATGACCCCGACGCGAACCCCAGGGGCGCCCAGCTGGTCTTCACCTCGCACGACGCGACGGTGCTCACCACCCCGAGCGGCGAGCGGCTCCTCGACCCGGCGCAGGTGTGGCTGACGGAGAAGGACAAGGACGGGGCGACCGCGCTGTATCCCCTCACCGACGTCGAGCCGGGCGAGGACGAGGACCTCACGCAGTCGTACCTCGCGGGGGCCTTCGGCGGGGTTCCGGCCCTGCTGGAGGGACAGATCGCGCGGCGACTGCTCGTGGCGCGTGAGGCCGGCACGTACGACGAGACAGGCGAGCGAGCGGACCGGGCGGGGCGCGACTGATGGGGCGGGCGCACAAGGGCAGGGACTCGTGGGAGCGTCCGGCCCGAAGGGGCGGACAGCGCAGGCGTCAGGTCTTCGTCTTCACCGAGGGCAAGGTGACCGAGCCCTCCTATCTCGACATCCTCAAGGACAAGGGCGTCCCGCACGCCGACAAGGTCCCGGTGGAGGTGCACATCGCCAACCGCAAGGCGGACAGCGGGCGCAAACCGCTGGACCTCGTGGAGCAGGCGATCAAGCTGAAGCGTGAGGAGGACCGCAAGGCCAAGCGGGCCAGGCTGGACGCGAAGTACCTGCCCGCGGTCTGGTGTCTCTTCGACCACGACAGATACACGTACATTCGCGACGCGTTGGAGGAGGCGGAGAAGGCGGGCATCGGAGTCGCCTTCTCGCATCCGTGCTTCGAGGTCTGGCGGCTCGCCCACTACAAGCCGGTCAGCGGCTCGTTCGCCGGGGTCTGCGACGGGGCGGCCACGCGGCTCCCGTTCCAGCGAGGCTCCCAGGACGCCAGGACTCCCAAGGTCGTCCTGCCGCACCAGATCCTCGGCCGCTACGAGACGGCGCGGAAGAACGCCGAGCAGATGAACAGCCGGCATGCGGCACATGTGGCCAAGTGGGACAGGGACCCGTACACAGACGTGCACGAGTTCGTGGAGAACGCGCTGCACATCGCCACGTACTGATCCCGGCGGCCGTCCGCGCACCGATTTCGATATGGCTCCGGCCGGGCAATAAAGTCTCTCCGTTGTCTCAGGCCGGGTTGTAGGGAGTCGTACGTGGCCAAGCTCACGCTCGCGCAGCTGGAACGGCATCTGTGGGCCGCCGCGGACATTCTGCGCGGCACGATGGACGCCTCCGAGTACAAGGACTACATCTTCGGGCTGCTCTTCCTGAAGCGCGCCAACGACGAGTTCGAGGCGGCCAGGGACAGGCTCCGGCAGTATGCCGTCGAGGAGCTGAATCTCGGCGACGAGGAGCTTCGCGGCTACCTCGAGCAGCCGGGCCCCTACCGCAAGCGCGATGTGCTGTACGTGCCGGAGGAGGCCCGTTGGGCCAAGATCTCCGCCGTCCCCCACAACATCAACGAGAAGGCGCTGCGTCCCGCCCTGCAAGCGCTCGAGAGCCAGAACGCGAAGCTCAAGGGCCTCTTCGACCACCTCGATTTCAACCGCATCGGTGGATCGGGCGCCGCGTCCGGCGCGGCCAAGCTCGCCGACCAGCGCCTGAAGCTTCTCATCGCGCACTTCGGGCGTATCCGGCTGCGCACGGACGACTTCGAGTTCCCTGACCTGATCGGTGCCGCGTACGAGTACCTGATCAAGGAGTTCGCGGACACGGCCGGACGCAAGGGCGGTGAGTTCTACACCCCGCGCGCTGTCGTCCGCATGATGGTCGAGCTCCTCGCCCCCACCGACAACATGAGGATCTACGACCCGTGCGTCGGCTCGGGCGGCATGCTCATCCACGCGGCGGAGTACGTGGAGGAGCACGGCGGCGACACATCGTCGATGTTCTTCGCCGGTCAGGACGCCAACTCCGGCTCCTGGATCATGTCGACGATGAACATGGTGCTGCACGGCGTACGTCGCTTCGACCTGGCCACCGGGGACACGCTCGCGCAGCCGGCGCACGTTCCGCGCTCGGACGAGGACCGGTTCGACGGGGTGCTCAGCAATCCGCCGTTCTCCCTGGACTACACCCTTGCGGACCTGGCGCACCCGGCCGAGCGTGCCAAGTACGGGGCGACGAGCGAGCGCGGCAAGGCCGACCTGATGTTCCTCCAGCACATGCTGTGGGAGGCCAAGCGGGAGGGCCCTCGCGGCGGCATGGTGATCACGGTCATGCCGCACGGGGTGCTGTTCCGTGGCGGCGGCGAGAAGATGATCCGTACGGAGCTGCTGGAGAAGGACACCATCGAGGCGGTCATCGGCCTCGCCCCGAACCTCTTCTATGGGACCGGCATCCCGGCCTGCATCCTGGTGCTCCGCCCGCCGGGCCGGAAGGACCGGGAGCGGGAGGGCAAGGTGCTGTTCATCAACGCCGACCGGGAGTTCCACGCGGAGCGGGCGCAGAACATTCTGCTCCCCGAGCACGCCGAGAAGATCGTCTCGACGTTCCACGCGTACGAGGAGGTACCCGGCTTCTCGCGGATCGTGACCCGCGAGGAACTCGCTGCCAACGACGACAACCTCAACATCCGCCGGTACGTCGACAACACGCCGCCGCCCGAGCCGCAGGACGTGCGGGCGCACCTGGTGGGCGGCGTCCCGCGCGCCGAGATCGAGGCGAAGAAGCCGCTGCTCGACTCGTACGGGATCGGGGTGACCGACCTGTTCGTGGAGCGGGGGCCGGCGGACCCGGAGTACGTCGACTTCCGGGACGAGGCGGCGGGCGGCCGTCCCGATCTGGGCGAGCTGGCGCGTCCCCGGGAGGAGGCGCTGCGGGCGGAGTTCGCCAAGTGGTGGGAGGAAGAGGCCGCCCAGCGGCTGGAGGCGGTGGCGGCCACGCCCGAAGCCCTCGCTTCCTCCACGTCCTCCGAGCGCAAGGCCGCGTTGATGGCGGTGCGGGGGCAGTTGATGAAGTCGTTCGGGGAACGGCTGGGCCGGGTCGGGCTGCTGGACCGGTACGCGTTGGCGGGGGCGGTCGCGGGGTGGTGGTGGGACGCCAAGTACGACCTGCTTGCGCTGTCGGAGAACGGGTTCGGCGGTGTTGTCGACGGGTGGGTCGAGAACGTCGACACGATGCTTTCGCCGGAACAGGACGCGCGGACGAAGAAGCTGCGGTCGCGGACGGCAGCGGAGCGGCGTCAGGCGTACGACCACAAGGTGGTCGCCGCGATCGCTCCGCAGTTCCTGGAGGAACTGGCGGAGGCGGACGCACGCAAGGCCGAGGCCGACGCGCGGTTCAAGGAGCTGAGCGCGCGGCTTTCCGGGGGCGGGGAGGAAGTGGAGACCGACGGCGACCCGGCCGACGGTGAGGCCGACTCGGAAGAAGCGGCTCTGAGCGTGGAGGAGTTGGCCGAGCTCACGGCTGAGCTGGCGAAGGTGAAGAAGGCGCGTACGAAGGCGGGCGCAGAAATCAAACGCCTTGAGGCGGACTTCCATCGCTATCCGTACCCGAGCGACCCGCCGACCCTGGGGGAGGAGCCGCCGCGCTTGTTCCGGGCGCGGGAGGAGCTGGACGCGGAGGGGGAGCGCCGGGTGGTGCTTGACCTGTTGCGGGACGACCTGACGGCGAAGCTGGACGGGCATGTGGTGCGGTGGCAGCGGGAACTGGCAGCTTCTTACGAGACGTGGGAGCAGAAGTACGCCGTTTCGTTGCGGGAGATTCGGGCGGGGCGGGAGCGGGCGGCGGGCGCGCTGGATGAGTTCCTGGAGGAGCTTGGTTATGTGGGATAGCGCCGAGATCCAGTGGACCGAGGTTCGGAACGTTGGTGACGTCCGTATGGGGAAGCAGCTCTCGCCAGCAACCCGGGATGCGCCTGGACAGTTCCCTTATCTGCGTGTGGCGAACGTTCATCTGGGGCGGATTGACTACGCGGACGTGAACACAATGGGGTTCACTAGCGCAGAGCGTGAGACGTATGGGCTTAAGCCCGGTGACATTCTGCTGAACGAAGGGCAGAGCCTGGATCTCGTTGGGCGCAGCGCAATTTACGACGGAGCGGAGGGAAAGTTTTGCTTTCAGAACACTTTGATCCGCTTCCGGCCAGGTGCTGATGTTCTTCCTGCGTATGCCCAGGTGGTCTTCGAGCGCTGGCTGGCGACCGGGGTCTTTGCGGCGATCGCCAAACAGACGACCAGCATTGCTCACCTGGGAGGCGACCGGTTCGGGGCGCTACTATTCCCCTTGATTCCGGTGGCTGCACAGCGGCGGATCGTTGAGGTACTCGCTAGCTTTACGGAATTGGAGCGGAGTGTCGAGGCATCGATCACAAAGCTCCGTAACGTGCGGCAGGGTGCTCTGCTGGCGTCCATGGAGTCTGTAGTAAGTGGTAAGCCAACGGCAGGCTGGGTTCACGTGCCGTTGAAGGACATTGTTCCTTCGGCCGAATATGGGATCTCTGAAGCCCTTGACAGGGATGCTCGCGGCGTGCCCGTGCTGCGTATGAACAATATTCAGAATGCCAGGATCGATGCGAATGATCTTCGCTATTGCCCGGTTCCGGTTCCTTCGAAGTTGTTTCTCCGGCGCGGAGACGTCCTGTTCAACAGGACCAACAGTATGGAGCATATCGGTAAGGCGGCCATGTGGCGTGACGAATTGCCGAGCGCAACCTTCGCCTCGTATTTGGTACGCCTTGTCCCGGACCTGCGACGCGTGACACCGGAGTACCTTGTTGAATGGTTGATGCACCCTCTCGTTCGTCAGCGGGTGCGGTCGATTTCAACGGTTGCGGTGCAGCAGGTGAATGTCAATCCATCCCGGTTGGGGGAGTTGGAGATCGATCTCCCAGTCGACTTGGCTGAACAGCGGCGCATCGTAGCCACGCTGGAGGCCTGTGACGAGCAGATCGGGCGTGAGGAAGAAGAGCTCAACAAGCTCCGTGAGCTCAAGCAAGGGCTTGTGGACGATCTACTGTCGGGGCGAGTCAAGGCTTCTGCCTTGGCGGCCTGAGGAACGGTGTCCGGCCCGCCCAAGGGGTGCGGGCCGGATGAATCGTGGTGGTGAGCGATCAGGCGGGCAGGCGGCCGTCCTTGACTGCTGTGACGAACGATGTCCAGCCGGTCGACGAGAAGACCAGCGCGGGCCCCTGAGGGACCTTCGAGTCACGGACCGGGACACCGGTCGTGTAGCCGTCCAAGACCTCGATGCAGCTGCCTCCTTCGTTGCCGCTGTACGTCGACTTGCGCCAGCCGTGCAGCGAGGAGGCGTTGGGGATGATGGGTTCATTCACGGTGTTCGTAGTCCTTTGCTGTCGCCCTCATCAGGGTCAGTGACTCCTTGAGCGGCATTGCGTCGCCTAGCGCGAGATCGTAGGTGCCTTCAAGGCGGTCGACCATGGCGGGGGAGTCGTGAATCCTGCCTACTTGGATGCCTTCGGAGTACGCCACCGGAGGCTGATCCTCGAACTTGAGCAGGGTGAGCATGCTCTGCATGAGGGGGTGGACCCCCAGCGCGAAGGGCAACACGTGGACGCGTACGCGTCCTGATTCCGCCAGCTTGACGATGTGGCGGAGTTGTTCCGCCATGACATCCGGCCCGCCCACCACCCGCCGCAGCACAGCCTCGTCAAGCAGTGCCCACACTACGGGTGACACCGGGTCCTCCAGGATCTTCGCCCGCTCCAGCCGTGTGACAACGAGCCTGTCACATTCCGTTTCACCCACCGGAGGGAACGACGTACTCAGAACCGCACGTGCGTACCTCTCCGTCTGGAGGATGCCGGGGATGAACGACAGGGCGAACTCCCGGATCATCGTCGCCTGCTGTTCGAGCTGAAGGGCCGCCTCGAAGTACCCCGCGACTGCGGTGTCCTCGTCCGGCAGGAAGCTGCTGAGTACATCGCCCGTGTTCAGCGCCCTGTCGAGGCGTCTCGCGTCCTCCTTCGACGGGGTGCGCCTGCCCGCCTCGATGTGCGCGATGTGCGAACGCGTCATGACGGCGGCTGTCGCCAGCTCCTGCTGTGTCATCCCGGCCGCTTCGCGCTTCGCCTTCAACCACTCCCCATAGATGTTACTCATCGTCAACTCCCGTGTGACAGATGCGTTGTCACATCCGACCCCCTGGCGAGCCTAGCCCGGCCCGTCTCACTCTGTGAGTGGATCACTACACAGCGACGTCCCTGCACGTCGACTGCCTTCGGGCACGGAAGACCCCCGCGACCGCTACCAACGGCCCGGGGGCATGGCCCTCAACCACACTGGAGTTGAAGACGTGTTGCACCGTATCGCCTGCCTCGTCGAGCCGCTGCTGCGGCTGCTGTGGCCCGCCTCCGGGCGCCATCGGCAGCGGAACCGGCACCGGCACCGCGCCGGCGGATCGGCGCGGCCCACCCCCGTGTCGGCCAGTCCCGTCGCACCCCGCCGCCGTCCTTCCCCGCACGAGGCCCTCCTTCACGGCGAGGACTCCCGGCTCGTTCGCCCCTACCTCCTCGCCCACGAACGACGCGCCCAGGCCAGGCAGCAGCGTGCCCGTCGCCGGACCCTCTGGCTCGCCGTGCACGGCATCGACGTAGGGCCGCGACGCATCCACGGTGTCGACGTCGGCTCGCGCCGAATCTGGGGCAACGAGGTGGCCGTCTCGTGATCCACAAGAGTCACGACGCCGCCACCTCGGCAGGCCGGCCCCGCCTCCTCCCCTGGTCCAACCTCGACGGCAAGCCCTGCTACCTCGTGACCGACAACACGGGAACCAGCCGTCTCTCGCGCCTCGCCGACGACGTGGAAACCGTCCAGCTCGGTATGGCCGACGACCTCCTCGGCCACGCCGTCGATCTCCTGGGGGACGCCAAGGCCACCACGCCTCAACTCCGCTACTTCGCAGCCCGCCTGGCCGAGGCGCTCCACGACGTGCACCGCATCGCCCGCAGCCGGGGAGCGCGCCTGGCCGTGCCCCACGACGACGAGGACTCGGGCGCCGTCCCGGAAGAGGCTCCCGGCACCTGACGTGCCCTACTCCGCCGAGCGTGCGGACTTGTTGGCTCAAAGCCCCTGTATGTCCGCGCGCTCAGCCGTCTCCTACGTCCGGTTCTCTTCCCCTCACCCCGCCCCCCGGGCGCAGAATGGATCTCCGGGGAACAGCGGGACGTACGGAGAGAGGCGCGGGGCTGTGGTGGTGCACGTCGAGCGGGACGAGGTGGAGCGGCCGTTAGTCGCGCAGTTGGAGGCCATGGGGTGGACGCACGTCCCGGGCGTGGAGCTGGACACGCTCGACGCGGCGGTGCCGCTGCTCGTCGACCAACTCGGGCCAGCGCTGCGGCGGATCAACCTCCGGGGCAGTGACGGTCAGCAGTGGATGGGTGAGGACGACATCCGGCGGGCGGTCGGCGAACTTGCCTCCCTCTCCCTGGGCAAGGGCGTCGTGCAGGCGAACCTCGCCGCCACCGACATGCTGCTGCACGGCTGGACGCTTCCCTCGCCCTCCGCCGCGCACGGTGGTCCGTCCGCCACCGTCCAGTACGTCGAGTGGCATCCGGACCTCGTCACGCGCAACACCTTCACCGTCGTCGACCAGCTCCGTGTGCGCAGCCGCTCCGGCGAACTGTCCATACTCGACCTCGTCCTTTTCGTGAACGGCATCCCGCTCGTCGCCGTCGAGTGCAAGAGCCCCGATCTGGCCGAGCCCGTCCGCAGTGCCGTGCTCGATCTCCGGCACTACGCGGGGAACCCCGTCCTTGACCTCGACGCCACCGGTGCTCCGGTCCCCGCCGGTGTGCCGGAACTTTTCCGGACCGTGCAGCTCCTCGTCGCCGCGACCGGCGAGACCGCCCACCTGGGCACCGTCACCTCCGAACCCGAGCACTTCCACCCGTGGCGCAGCGTCGAACCGGAGGAGGGGAGCACGCTGCGGCGGGAGCTGCGTACCGCCGGGCTGCTCGTGGACGGCTCCGACCCGGCCGCGCCCGCGCCGCTCCGCGAGCAGCAGAAGCTCGTCGGTGTGGTCCTGCGGCCGGCCGCCCTGCTCAACGTCGTACGGCACTACGTGATCCCGATGACCGTCGAGTCGGACGCGGACGGCGGGGCCGTGCGGACCGTGAAGGCCGTCGCCCGGCACCAGCAGTACCGGGCCGCCGAGAAGGCCGTGCGCAGACTGCTGACCGGGCGGGCCCGCGCCGGGCGTGACACCGAGGACGAGCGCGGCGGTGTCATCTGGCACACGCAGGGCTCCGGCAAGTCGCTGACCATGACGTTCCTGGTGCGGCGGGTGCATCTGCACCCTCGGCTCAGTGAGTTCATGGTGGTCGTGGTCACCGACCGCATCCAGTTGCAGACCCAGCTCTCGCGGACGCTGAAACTCAGCGAGTCCGACGTCGAGACGGCGAAGACCCGGACGCAGATGGAAGGGCTGCTGCGCGACGGCGGGCGGCGCGTCGTCTTCGGGATGATCCAGAAGTACGGGACCGGGTTCACGTTCGCCGGGGACGCGGAAGGCAGCGCGGACGACCGCGATCTGACGGGAGAGGGATCGGGCCGGAGCGAGGACGAGAGCCCCGGCCCTGGACTGGACTTCCCCGAGTGCAACACGTCGCCGGACATCCTCGTCCTCGTCGACGAGGCACACCGCTCCCACACCAGCGTCCTGCACGCCGCCCTGCGCAAGGCGATCCCGAACGCCGCCAAGATCGGGTTCACGGGTACACCGATCATCACCGGGCGTGAGGAGGACACGCGCCGGATCTTCGGGCGGGGCGACTCGCCGCGGGGCTTCCTCGACGAGTACCGAATGGAGGACGCCGAGCACGACGGCGTCGTCGTACGTATCCGCTACGAGGGGCGGACCGGGCAGGGGGAGGTGCGTGACGGGGAGGTTCTCGACGCGGGGTTCGACGACCTCGTCCGGGACCGCACGCCCGAGGAGCGGGCTGCGCTGCTCAAGCGGTGGCCCACCGAGCGGGACGTCGCCGAGTCCGTTCCCATGATCGAGGCGAAGGCCGAGGACATGCTGGAGCACTGGGTCACCACCGTGCTGCCCGGTGGCTTCAAGGCGCAGGTGGCTGCCGTCAGCCGGAAGGCGGCCGTGCAGTACCACCACGCCCTGCGCAAGGCCCGTGACGAACTGCTGGCCCGGCTGTCCGATTTCAACCCGGAGTCGGTGGCCGGGATTCCGCCGGAGAAGCTGTCCGGCAGGCTGCGCTACCTCTACCAGGCTTACCAGTTCCGGGCGCTGCTGCGCCGGGTCGACTTCGTCCCCGTCATTTCACCGGGCTCGGGCCAGAAGCGCGGGGAGTGGCGGGAGTGGACCGACGCCGGCCGCCAGGAGGCCTACACCGAGCGCTTCCAGAAGGCGTTCCCCGAGCTGGCGCCCGACCCGGAGTGGGTCGCCGTAACCCCCTTCAACCCACCGCAGGCCCCGATACCGCCGACCGGCCCCGCCGACGGCATGAACACCCCGTGGTCCGAGCCCGCGAACAGCGAGTCGCCGCCGCTTCCCACCTCGGTGCCCGACCCCGTGCACCCCGACAGCCCCATCGCCTTCCTGATCGTGAAGTCCATGCTGCTCACGGGATTCGACGCGCCGCGCGAACAGGTGCTCTACCTGGACCGGCCGATGCGGGACGCCGAGCTGCTCCAAGCCGTCGCGCGTGTCAACCGCACCTCGCCCGGCAAGGAAGTCGGTTACGTCGTCGACTACTACGGCGTCTTCGAGCATCTGTCCAGCGCACTGGCCGGGTACCGGAACACCGATGTCACCGACACCATGCGCGACCTGTCCTACGAGGTGAACGAACTCGGGCCCGCCGCACAGAAGGTCCGGGACTTCCTGCGGCACAACGGAATCGACGACGCGGAGCTCGACCAGCTCGCCAAGCTGGGGCCCGCAGCTCTCGCACTGCAACCCGAAGACCTTCGGTTCGGCTTCGACGAGGTCCTGCACGCGTTCCTCGCCACCCTCGAGCGCGTCCTTCCGCACGAAGATGCCCTGAACTATGTCGGGGACGCCAGGCGTTGGACCCTGCTCCAGAAGCGGGTGCGGCGACTGTGCCGGGACGACGAGGGCGGCACGTTCACGATGCGCCGGTACGGCCGCAAGGTTCGGGCCATGATCGCCGACCACCTCGAGGGCCCGGAGATCGATCAGGTCATTCCACCGGTCTCGCTCACCGCGGTCACCTTCGACGACGCCGTGCGGCGGCTGCCGCCGCAGGAGGCCGCGGCGGAGATGGGTCACGCGCTCCGCTTCCACCTGGAGGAGCGGACGAAGAGGGAGGACCCCGCGAAGTACGAGCGGCTCTCCAAGCGCCTGGAAGAGATCCTGCGCACGATGCCGGGTCGCTTCGAGGAGCAGATCCAGGAGTTCGGCCCGCTCATCGAGGAGGCCAGGCAAGAACAGGAGGAGTCCCCGGAACTCGCCGGTCTGACGCCGCTCGAACAGAGGGTGTACCGGCTCGTGGAACAGATCCTTCAGGACACACCCGGGATCAGGCTCGCCGATGGCGCAGACGTCCGGCAGCTCACGGGCAAGGTGTGCGACGTCGCCACCCAGGTCATGGCCAGGGCGTCGTACCAGGGACAGCACCAGGACATCAGCATGCTGGCCGGAGACCTTCACGAAGTCCTGCTCAGGAGCGGGGTCCGGCCGGTGGGTGCGGACTGGGCGCCCATGGACAGCGCGGCCGAGCGACTCGCCTCCTTCGCGCAGGACAACCTTCGGCAGTTCCGGGCCAGGGCGAGGGGAGAATAGCGTGGTGACCGCGCCGGCCGATCCTTCCACATACTCCGTCCCCCCACCCCTGCTCACGGTGGACGGGTTGGCTCTGCGCGTGCGCGCCAGTGCCCGCAGGAAACGGTTCGCACTGACCGTTGAGACCGACGCGACCCTCACCCTGCACACCCCTGCCGGACGTTCGACAGCCGAAGCGGAGCAGTTCGTACGCGCGCACCGGGACTGGTTGCTGACCAAGAGGCGCGAGCGGGAGCGCACACGCCCGTTGAGCCCTGTCAAGCGGCTTGCCGACGGAGAGGTCTTCCGCTATCTGGGGCGGACCTATCGACTGGCTGTATCCGGTGAGGAAGGGGCAGCCAAAGAAGTTCGGCTGATCGCGGGGCGCCTTGTCATGGGCCCGGATCTGGCAGCGGAGCCACAGGCGGGCCGGGCGGCGCTGGTCGACTGGTACTGCCGGGCCGGCCGGAACTGGACCGGACACCGGCTTCAGCCCTGGGCGGCCCGCATGGGGGTGCCCGAGCCGGAACTCGACGTGCGGGACCTGGGAGACCGGTGGGGTTCGTACCGGCCGCCGCAGGCCGGGTCGGGCGCCAGGGGACTGATGAGTCTCGGGTGGCCTCTCTTCCAGCTGCCCATGCACCTGATCGACTACGTCATCGCGCATGAACTGGCCCACGTGAAAGTGTCCGGACACCGAGAGGACTTCTGGCGGCTGCTGCGGATCGCGCTGCCCGAGTACGAAGAGCGGCGGGCCGACCTCGACGAGTTGGGGCGGCGGCTCTGGATGGGTGATGTCCGGTAGGCCCTGGCCGAACCTCACACGCGGAGACAGGACGGCAGCCCGGGGTCGCAGCGGTCAGGACCGTTGCGGTGTTCGCCCCCGGCCACGCCACGCCCGGGCAGCGCCTCGCCGAACCCCGTCCCGCCCGGTAACGACTCGTCAAACCCTGCCCCGCCCGTACAACCCTCACCGCGCGCCCGGGTGTCATCTGGGCATGACTCACTGGATACCCCGACGCGCCCAGGCGCTCGCGGCACTCGGCGCGGGCGCCGGGATGCTCGTCCCCTGCGTGGTGGCCGCGACGCCCGCCGCGGCCGCCGCACCCACCGTCAGCTGCACCTCCGGCAAGGCGGGCCTGGCCGCCAAGCTGAAGAAGGACATCACCGCGGCCATGGCCGGCCGCAAGGGCACCGTCGCGGTCGGCCTGCGGGACCGCTCCACCAACACCACGTGCACGCTGCGGGAGTCGACGGCCTACGACTCCGCCAGCGTGGTCAAGGTGACGGTGCTGGCCACGCTGCTGTGGGACGCCAAGAAGCACAACCGCTACCTCACCTCGCGCGAGGTCACCCTCACCAAAGCGATGATCACCCAGTCCGACAACAGTGCCACCAGCACCCTGTGGAAGCAGCTGGGCCTCAACAAGGTGAAGGGGTTCCTCACCGCGGCCGGTATGACCCAGACCAAGCCGGGCTCGAACGGCTACTGGGGCCTGACGCAGATCACCGTGCGCGACGAGCAGAAGCTCCTCGCCCTGGTCACCGCGAAGAACTCCGTGCTGAGCGACAACTCCCGCGCCTACATACTGAAGCTGATGGGCCAGGTCGTCTCCTCGCAGCGCTGGGGCACACCCGCCGGAGCGCCGTCCTCCGTCGCCGTGCACGTCAAGAACGGCTGGCTGCAGCGCGCCACGCACGGCTGGCGGGTGCACAGCGTGGGCACCTTCAAGGGCGCCGGCCACGACTACACGATCACGGTGCTCACCCAGGACAACAGCACCATGAACTACGGCGTCACCACCATCCAGAACATCGCCCGGACCATCCACAAGGACCTCGTCCCCACCACCGCGAGCACCTCGCGCTACAGCCCGACGGCCACCCCCAGGGAGGCGTTCGTGGCGGTGCCGGCCGGCGGCTGAGGCCGGCGGCCGAGGCTTCACCAGGCGGTCTCCCGCCGGACACCGCCAGGCCCTACGGTGACGTCCCATGCGTCTGAGAACCGTACTCGCGACCCTCACCGCCGCCCTGGCGGCGGCCACCTGCGCCGGCGCGGGCCCGGCCGCCGCCGGCACCCACGCCGGCCGGGACCACGCCTGCTCGCCCGCCGTGTCCCTGGACCGCTTCTCCGACGCCCTGGACAAGACGACGTACCAGGGCATCTACACCGGCAACCTCTCCGCGCTCGCCGTGGACCGCGACGGCTCGCTCGCCGCGCTCTCCGACCGCTCCGCGCTGTTCCGCCTGGACCGCGGGACGCTGCGGCCGAAGGGCGTCGTCCCGCTCGCCGACGCGAGCGGCGCCCCGCTCGACTCCGAGGGACTGGCCGTGGACCGGGACGGCACCCGCCTGGTCACCTCGGAGACCGAGCCGTCGGTGCGCCGCTACTCCCGCGACGGCCGCGTCCTCGGGAGCCTTCCCGTGCCGCCCGCGCTGCGGGTCGCCCCGGCCGGCCGGGCCGGCGCCAACCAGACCTTCGAGGGCCTGACCCTGCTGCCCGGCGGCAGGACGCTGCTCGCGTCGATGGAGTACGCGCTGGCCGGCGACACCCCCGGCATCGTCCGCTTCCAGACCTGGCGGCGCGGCGGGGACGGGCACTTCCGCCCCGCCGCCCAGTACGCCTACCGCACCGACGACGGCCTCGACGTCCCCGAGGTGCAGGCCACGCCCGACGGCCGGCTCCTGGTCCTGGAGCGCGGCTTCACCGCCGGCGTGGGCAACACCGTCCGCCTCTACCTGGCCGACCTCCGGCACGCGACCGACACCCGCGACACCGGGACCCTGACCGGGCAGCCCGGTGTCCGGCTGATCCGCAAGACCCTCCTCACCGACATCGCCTCCTGCCCGTCCCTCGGCGCCACCGCCAGGCAGCCCCAGCCGAACCCGCTGCTGGACAACATCGAGGGCATGACGGTCACCGGCCGGGCCGGGGGCCGGCTGAAGGTGCTGCTGGTGAGCGACGACAACGAGAACCCGGCACAGACCACCCGCTTCTACTACCTGCGCATACGTGTCTGAGTCCGCGCGCGTACGTGTCTGAGTCCCTGCGCGTCCGTGTCCGAATCCCCGCGCGTACGCGTCCGGGGCCGCCGCCCCACTGTTGCGGAGGGATGAAATCCGCCTCGCCGCGCGTTGGTGCCTTCCGGAAGATCAGGTCAGCAGGGAGGCACCGACGTGGCAGCGCAAGCGGGGGAGAAACGCGGGTGGGCGCGAAGGCTCGCCTCCTACGCCTGGCGCTACCCCAAGGACGTCGCCCTGGCCCTCGGCTCCTCGCTCGCCGGCATGGCCGTCATGGCCCTGGTCCCGCTGATCACCAAGGTGATCATCGACGACGTGATCGGCTCCCACGAGCGGTCCATGGCCCCCTGGGCCGGCGCCCTGATCGGCGCCGCGCTGCTCATCTACGTCCTCACCTACGTCCGCCGCTACTACGGCGGGCGGCTCGCCCTGGACGTCCAGCACGACCTGCGCACCGAGATGTTCGGGACGATCACCCGGCTCGACGGCCGCCGCCAGGACGAGCTGTCCACCGGGCAGGTGGTCGGCCGCGCCACCAGCGACCTCCAGCTGATCCAGGGCCTGCTCTTCATGCTGCCGATGACCATCGGCAACGTCCTGCTCTTCCTGATCTCCCTGGTGATCATGGCCTGGCTGTCGCTGCCGCTGACCCTGGTCGCCCTCGCCGTGGCGCCCGCGCTCGGCTGGATCGCCCGGCGCAGCCGCACCAAGCTGCACCCGGCCACCTGGTACGCCCAGGCGCAGGCCGCCGCGGTGGCGGGCGTCGTGGACGGCGCGGTCACCGGCGTGCGCGTGGTGAAAGGCTTCGGACAGGAGGAGCAGGAGACCGCCAAGCTGCGCGAGGTCGGCCGGCGGCTGTACGCGGGACGGCTGCGCACCATCCGGCTGAACGCCCGGTTCACCCCGGCGCTCCAGGCCGTCCCCGCCCTCGGCCAGGTCGCCATGCTGGCCCTCGGCGGCTGGCTGGCGGTCGAGGGCCACATCACCCTCGGCACCTTCGTCGCCTTCTCCACCTACCTCGCCCAGCTCGTCGGCCCGGTCCGCATGCTCGCCGTGGTGCTCACCGTGGGCCAGCAGGCCCGCGCGAGCACCGAGCGCGTCCTGGAGCTGATCGACACCGAGCCCACCCTGACCGACGGCGCCAGGGAACTCCCGGCCGACGCGCCCGCGACCGTCGAGTTCGACGACGTCTCCTTCGGCTACGACCCGGACCGGCCGGTCCTCCAAGGGCTCAGCTTCGAGATCCGCCCCGGCGAGACCCTCGCCGTCGTCGGCTCCTCCGGCTCCGGGAAGTCCACGCTCTCCCTGCTCCTGCCGCGCTTCTACGACGTCACCCACGGCGCCGTCCTGGTCGGCGGGCACGATGTGCGCGAGCTGACCCTGGACTCGCTCAGGGCCGCGATCGGCCTGGTCCCGGAGGACTCCTTCCTGTTCTCCGACACCGTCCGCGCCAACATCGCCTACGGCCGCCCGGACGCCACCGACGCGGAGATCGAGGCGGCCGCCCGCGCCGCCCAGGCCGACCGCTTCATCGCCGAGCTGCCCGACGGCTACGACACGACGGTCGGCGAGCAGGGGCTGACCCTCTCCGGCGGCCAGCGCCAGCGCGTCGCGCTCGCCCGCGCGATCCTCGCGGACCCGCGCCTGCTCGTCCTGGACGACGCCACCTCGGCCGTGGACGCCCGGGTCGAGCACGAGATCCACCAGGCCCTCGGACAGGTCATGGCGGGCCGCACCACCCTGCTGATCGCCCACCGCCGCTCCACCCTCAACCTCGCCGACCGCATCGCCGTGCTCGACGGCGGCCGGCTCGCCGACATCGGCACGCACGACGAGCTCCAGCGGCGCTGTGCCCTGTACCGGCGCCTGCTCACCGACCCCGATGAGCTCGGCGGGGTCTCCCCCGGGCACACCCCGCCCGCCGCACCGCGCGAGGACACCTCGGCCGGGGTTCCCCCGCTCGAGCCCCTCGGGGAGTGGGGGAGGGAGGAGCTGGAGGCCGAGTTCGACGCCGAGCGCGGGATCACGCCCCGGCTGTGGGCGGGGGAGCGCGAGCCGAGGGACACGGCGCTGGACGGCATGCCCGCCACCCCCGCCCTCCTCGCCCAGGTGGAGGCCCTGCCGCCCGCGACCGACACCCCGGACATCGACGAGGCGCGCGCCGTCCGCCCCGAGGACTCCTACGGCCTGCGCCGGCTGCTGCGCGGCTTCGCCCTGCCGCTGCTGCTCAGCCTCGTGCTGGTGGCCGTGGACGCCGGCATGGGGCTGCTGCTGCCCGTGCTGATCCGGCACGGCATCGACCGGGGCGTCAGCGAGACGGCCCTAGGAGCGGTGTGGGCGGCGTCGCTGCTGGGCCTGCTCGCCGTGGTCCTGCAGTGGGCGGCGCAGACCGGCGAGACCCGGATGACCGGCCGCACCGGCGAGCGCGTCCTGTACGCCCTGCGCCTGAAGATCTTCGCCCAGCTCCAGCGGCTCGGCCTCGACTACTACGAGCGGGAGCTGACCGGCCGGATCATGACGAGGATGACCACGGACGTCGACGCGCTGTCGACCTTCCTCCAGACGGGCCTGGTCACCGCGTTCGTCTCGGTCGTCACGTTCTTCGGCATCATGGTCGCCCTGCTGGTGATCGACGTGCGGCTGGCGCTGGTCGTGTTCGCCACCCTGCCGCCGCTGATCGTCGCCACCTACTTCTTCCGCCGGGCCAGCGTGAAGGCGTACCGGCTGGCGCGGGAGCGGGTGTCGGTGGTGAACGCCGACCTCCAGGAGTCGGTGGCCGGGCTGCGGATCGTGCAGGCGTTCCGGCGCGAGCGCGACGGCCGGCGGCGGTTCGCCGAGCGCAGCGACAGCTACCGCCGGGCCCGCACCCGCGGCCAGCGGCTGATCTCCGTCTACTTCCCGTTCGTGCAGTTCCTGTCCTCGGTGGCGGCGGCCTCGGTGCTGATCGCGGGTGCCGGCCGGGTGGAGGCGGCCACGCTGACCACGGGCGCCCTGGTGGCGTACCTGCTCTACATCGACCTGTTCTTCGCGCCCGTCCAGCAGCTCTCCCAGGTCTTCGACGGCTACCAGCAGGCGAGCGTCTCGCTCGGCCGCATCCAGGAGCTGCTGCGCGAGCCGACGTCCACCGAGGCCGCCGGCCGGCCGCTCGACGTTCCCGCCCTGCGCGGCGAGATCGCCTTCGAGGACGTGCACTTCGCCTACGGCGGCGCCGGCTCGGGCGAGGCGGCGCTGCGCGGGATCGACCTGCGCATCCCCGCCGGGCAGACGGTCGCCTTCGTGGGCGAGACCGGCGCGGGCAAGTCGACCCTGGTGAAGCTGGTGGCCCGGTTCTACGACCCCACCGCGGGCCGGGTGACCGTGGACGGCCGGGACCTGCGCGCCCTGGACCTCACCTCCTACCGGCACCGGCTGGGCGTCGTACCGCAGGAGGCGTACCTCTTCCAGGGCACCGTCCGCGACGCCATCGCCTACGGCCGCCCCGGCGCCACCGACGCCGAGGTGGAGGCCGCGGCACGGGCGGTCGGCGCGCACGAGATGATCGCCACCCTGGAGGGCGGCTATCTGCACGAGGTCGCCGAGCGCGGCCGCAATCTGTCGGCCGGTCAGCGGCAGCTGATCGCCCTGGCCCGCGCCGAGCTCGTCGACCCCGACATCCTCCTCCTGGACGAGGCCACCGCCGCGCTCGACCTCGCCACCGAGGCGCAGGTCAACCGGGCCACGGACCGCATAGCCGGCCGCCGCACCACCCTGGTGGTGGCCCACCGGCTGACCACGGCCGCCCGCGCGGACCGGGTGGTGGTGATGGACCACGGCCGCGTCGCCGAGGACGGCACCCACGACGAACTGCTCGCCCGCGGCGGGCGGTACGCCGGACTGTGGCGGACCTTCACCGGCGCGCCCGAGCCGGAGGAACCCCTCGGCGCGTCCCGCTGAACCCGGCGACGCAACCATCCGGCGTACGCCGTGCGTCCGTAAACCCGTACGTCTGTACGGTGGGTGACGGCCACCAGGGGGAGGAACGACCGTGGACAGTGGTGCGAAACGCGGGAGGCTGGGGCCGGCCCTGGCCGTGCTGACCGGAGCGGTGCTGCTCGCTCTCGCGCTGCCCGCCACCGCGCAGGCCGCGCCGGCCACCACCTGCTCCGGCCGCGAGGTCAGAGCGCTGCCCTTCGCCACCGGCACGGTCCACGTCTACAAGCGCGCCGGCTACGTCTGCGCGCTCACCACCCCCGACCACCCCGGCCGCCGGCAGGCGATGTCCGTCACCGTGCAGGCCCGTGGCAACCGCGCCGTCACCGACCGGGGCCGCTACTCGTACCACGCCGGCCCGGTCACCGTGCACGCCGGCCACCGGTGCGTGCGCGTCGGCGGATCGGTGGGCGGCAAAGCGGTGCGCAGCGGCTGGATCCTGTGCTGAACGGCCGGATACTGTGCTGAACGGCTGACCCGTACGGGGATTTCCCCTACTCCCCTGGTGCGCACCCGAGTTGCTCCGATAGCTTCCGGCGCACATATGTCTCACAGGGGAGTGTGCATGCGCATCACGCTCAGATGGCTGCTCGCGCTCACGGTGCTCATCGGCACCATGGGCACGGCAGGGGCGGCCACCGCGGCCCCGCCGGAGGCCACAGGCACGGCGAGCAGCACCGGCGACATCAAGGACCGGCTCCTTTCCATCCCGGGCATGAGCCTGATCGAGGAGAAGCCCTACACCGGCTACCGGTACTTCGTCCTGAACTACACCCAGCCGGTCGACCACCGGCACCCGTCCAAGGGCACCTTCCAGCAGCGGATCACCGTGCTGCACAAGGGAACCGACCGCCCGACGGTCTTCTACACCGGCGGCTACAACGTCTCCACGACCCCCAGCCGCCGTGAGCCGACGCAGATCGTCGACGGCAACCAGGTCTCCATGGAGTACCGCTTCTTCACCCCGTCCCGGCCCAGCCCCGCCGACTGGTCCAAGCTCGACATCTGGCAGGCGGCGAGCGACCAGCACCGCATCTTCCAGGCGCTCAAGCCCCTCTACTCGCACAAGTGGATAGCCACCGGCGGCTCCAAGGGCGGCATGACCGCCACCTACTACGAGCGTTTCTACCCGCGGGACATGGACGGCGTGGTGGCATACGTCGCGCCCAACGACGTGGTGAACAAGGAGGACTCGGCCTACGACCGCTTCTTCGCCGCCGTGGGCACCAAGGAGTGCCGCGACCGGCTCGGCGCCGTGCAGCGCGAGGCCCTGGTGCGCCGTCAGTCGCTGGAGGAGAAGTACGCGCAGTACGCCGCCGACAACGGCTACACCTTCACCACCATCGGCAGCCTCGACAAGGCCTACGAGGCGGTCGTCCTCGACTACGTGTGGGGCTTCTGGCAGTACAGCCTGCTCGAGGACTGCGACACCGTCCCGGCGGACGCCGCGCACGCCACCGACGAGGAGATCTGGGACTCGGTCGACACCATCTCCGGCTTCTCCGCCTACACCGACCAGGGCCTGGAGACCTACACGCCGTACTACTACCAGGCCGGCACCCAGCTCGGCGCGCCCACCATCCACTTCCCCCACATCGAGAAGAAGCTGATCCGCTACGGCTACCAGCCGCCGCGCAACTTCGTGCCCCGCTCCATCCCGATGCGCTTCGAGCCGTGGGTGATGCGGGACGTGGACACCTGGGTGCGCCACCACGCCCGGCACATGCTGTTCGTCTACGGGCAGAACGACCCGTGGGGCGCCGAGCGCTTCCGCCTCGGCCACGGCGCGCGCGACTCCTACGTCTTCACCGCGCCGGGCATGAACCACGGCGCGAACGTCGCGGGACTGGTCCCGGAGCAGAAGGCGCTCGCCACGGCGCGCATCCTCGAGTGGGCCGGCGTGGCCTCCTCCACGGTGCGCGAGGACCCGGCGGCGGCCCGGCCGCTGGCCCGCTACGACGCGAAGCTCGACGTGCGGGACGTGGAGCGGGAGCCGGCCCTGCGCCCGTGACCGGCACCCCGCGTGCGGCCCCGCGGCCCTGACCGGCGGCATCCGGCCGGACCGCGCACGCTGCGCCCGGAGTCACAGCCTCCGGGCGCAGCCCACCGGGTCCTTCCCGCCCAGCTGCACGTACAGGGCGGTCGAGGGCGGGCAGCCGGAGCGGCCGCGCACCGCGCGGACCACCCGGTACTCGGGTCTGTGCGCGCCCGTTCCGTCGCAGGCGGTCTCGCGCACCTCGCCGCGGCCGGCGCCGTAGAGGCAGTCGCCGACGACGGTGCGCGGGCCGCCCCCGCCGCCCGGGTCACCGGGGTGCGGTGGCTGAAGGTTGCGCATGCAGGCGTAGCCGCGCGCGATCGCGCCGCCCGCGCCCGCGCCCGCGCCTGGCCGGCCGGTTCCGGTGGGGGCGGGGCGCTGCGCGCCGATGTGCAGCACGAAGTCCGTGGCCGGTGGGCAGGCCGGTCCCGTGTCCGGTGCGCCGTCCTGACGGGCGATCACCCGGGCCGCCGCCCGTTCGCCCGAGCACGGCACCTCGGTGAAGCTGGTCGTGCCGAAGGAACTGCACTCGCCCACCCCGAGGAACACCGCGCCGTAGCCGGAGGAGCCGCCGTAGCCGGAGGAGCCGGAGGGCGGGACGGAGGCCGGCGTGCCCTCGGGACGCCTCGCGTGATCCTGGCCGGAGAACGGATGCTGACAGCCGGTCAGCACCAGGAGCAGCGCCGTACACAGCACGGACAGCACGGGCAGCACGCACCCGGCCCCCGCCGTTCCTTCTCCGCGCATGGTCGCCCCCCGGTCCACCCGCGTCCAGCGTGACCCGCGGGGGCGGGCCACGCCAGGCGTGTGGGGCGCTTTGGTCCCGTCGGGGGCCGTCCGCCGGGTGCGCGGCGTACGCCGCGGTACGCCCGGTGCGCGAGCCCGGCTAGTACGACAGGCCGTACCCGATCGGGTACAGCTGTGCCGCCGGGTCGTCCGCGCGCCGCACCGGTACCGGCAGCCTGCCGCGCGGCCGCACCCGGCCGGCCACGACCCGTGCGGCGGCGCGCAGTTCCACGTCGGTCCACGAGTAGGTCGCCAGGACGGCGGGCGCGAAGGGCAGCTGGGCCACGTCGTAGGGGTTGCGGACGGCGATCGCGACGACCGGCTTCCCGGTCGCGACCAGCCGTTGCACCAGCGTCCGCTGCGGGCTGCCCGCGGTGACGTTGTACGTCGCGACGACCACCGCGTCCGCGTCCGCCGCCGCCGCGACGGCTTGGTCGATCGCCGCGGCCGTGGGGGTGATGCCGGTGGACAGGGCCGTGGCGGTGAAGCCCTGCTCGGTGAGCGCGGCCGCGAGCACGCCGGTGGGCGGGCCCGTGGTGCCGGACGGGGAGGCGGGATCGGCGCCGACGACCAGCAGCCTGCGGTGCGTGCGCCGGGACAGCGGCAGCAGGCGGCCCTCGTTGACCAGCAGGGTCGTGGTGCGCTCGGCGATCCGGTCGGCCTCGGCCAGGTGCTGCGGGGTGCCGACGGTGCGGTCGACCCCGGCCCGGCTGACGCACGGCTGGTCGAACAGGCCGAGGCGCTGCTTGAGCCGCAGGATCCGCAGGATCGATTCGTCGAGCCGTGCCTCGGTGAGCTCGCCGTCGCGCACGGCCTGGAGCACCGCGTTCCAGGCGACGTCCAGGGAGGGCGGGTTGAGGAGCTGGTCGACGCCCGCCTTGAGCGCGAGCACCGGCACCCGGTCGTCGCCGTACTTGGTGCGCACGCCCTCCATGCCGAGCGAGTCGGTGACCACCACCCCGTCGTACCCGAGCTCGCCGCGCAGGATGCCGGTGAGGATCGGGTGGGAGAGGGTGGCCGGGTCGCCGGAGTCGTCGAGGGCCGGGAACTGGATGTGCGCGGTCATGATCGCGTCGATGCCGGCCTTGATCGCGGCCCGGAACGGCACGGCGTCCAGCTTCTCCCACAGCTCGCGGCTGTGGGTGATGACGGGGAAGCCGTAGTGGCTGTCGACGGCCGTGTCGCCGTGCCCGGGGAAGTGCTTGGCGGTCGCGGCGACCCGGGCTCCCTGATAGCCCTTCACCTCCGCCGCCACCAGCCCCGCCACGGCCTCGGGGTCGGCGCCGAAGGACCGTACGCCGATGACCGGGTTGGCGGGGTTGACGTTCACGTCGGCGACGGGGGAGTAGTCCTGGTTGATGCCGATCGCGCGCAGCTCGGCACCGGAGATCCGGCCCAGGGTGCGGGCGTCGGCGCGCGAGCCGCCGGCCCCGATCGCCATGGCCCCCGGGAACAGCGTGGCGGGCTCGCCCACCCGGCAGACGATACCGTGCTCCTGGTCGGTGGTGACGAGCAGCGGCAGTCCGCGCGGCTGGGCGAGGGACGCCCGCTGGATGCCGTTGGACAGCTCGGCGATCTGGTGCGGGTCGCGGGTGTTGTGGGCCCAGGAGAAGTAGATGATGCCGCCGACGCGGTACTTGGCGATGAGTTCGGCGGCGGTGCGGACGCCGATCTCCTGGAGGTTGGCGTCGATGTCGGCCTGGTCGGGGTCGGTGGCCGAGTGGCCGTAGACCCGCATCACGAACAGCTGGCCGACCTTCTCCTCCAGCGTCATCCGGGAGACGAGGGCGCGCAGCCGCGCGTCGCCGGCCGGCGCGGCGGGGGCGGCGTGGGCGGTGCCGCCCGGCCCGTCGACCGCGAGGGCCGCGGTGAGACCGGCCGTCGCGGCGAGGACAGTGCGTCTGGAGGGGCGTGTGGAGTCGTGCACGTGCGCTCCTTTCGGAGGTGTTCCGCTGAAGGAAACTTCCGCGCAGCCACCAATATCCGGGAAGTTTCTGCCAGTCAAGGGAACGCGCAGACAGGGAGGGCGCGGCGGGCGGCGCGGAAAGTGAGTCTCGCTCAGGCGCGGTGCCGCCGCCGGCGCTTGAGAGGGGGGCGCGCCGACGGCGGCGTGCCGCCGGCCGCGGTACGGCGGAGAGGGTGGTCGGCGATCGCAGTCGGCGGCGAGGGCCGACACCGCACCGCGCAGACTCGTCCGGCAGCTCGCCGGTTGGACGGGCGGGGGCGGGGCGGGGTTCCCCGGCCGGCGCGATTGCCGGCAAGCGGGGACGGGGGTGGTCGTGAGCGCGTCAGCGGGGCGTGTGGGCCGAGGCCTCCGGCCAGTGGCGCCGCAGGGCGCGCACCGTCTCGGCGATCGCCGGGCGGCGCGCCGCCCCGGTGCGCCACAGCGCGTACAGCCGCCGTACGGGCATGGGGTCCAGCGGCACCTCGGCCACGCCCTCGGGCAGCGGGCCGCGGCCCAGGCGCGGGATCAGCGCGACCCCGAGGCCGGCGGCGACGAGGGCGACCAGGGTCGGGTTCTCGTCGGCCTGGTGGACCACTTCCGGCTCATGACCGTCCTCGCGCAGCGTGCGCAGCAGCCAGTCGTGGCAGACCCGGCCCGGCGGCTGGCAGATCCACCGCTCGCCGCCGAGCTCCGAGCGCCGTACCGCCGTCCGCCCCGCGAAGGGATGACCGGACGGTACGAGCAGGTCGCACAGGTCGTCGCCGATCACCGCCTGCTCCACCCCGGCCGGTGCGGGCAGCGGCGCGATGTCCCAGTCGTGAGCGACGGCGAGGTCCACGGCGCCCTTGGCGACCAGGTCCACGGACAGATGCGGGTCGACCTCGGTGAGCCGTGCGTCCAGGGCGGGGTGACGGCGGGCCAGGTCCGCCAGCACGGAGGGCATCAGCCCGCGCGCGGCCGAGGCGAACGCGGCCACGGTCAGCCGCCCGGCCGGCACCCCGCGCCGCTCCTCCAGCTCGGTCTCGGCGCGCTCCACGATCGCCAGCAACTCACCGGCCGTGGCGACGAGTTGCCGCGCCTCGTCGGTGAGCCGCACGCCCCGCCCCGCCCGCTCCAGGAGCACCGTCCTGGTCTCCCGCTCCAGCTTGGCGATCTGCTGCGAGACGGCCGAGGAGGTGTAGCCGAGCGCGACCGCGGCGGCCCCGACGCTGCCGTGCACCGAGACGGCGTGCAGGGCGCGCAGACGCTGGAGATCGAGCACGGGTCCTCCCCGGGTGTCGTCCGGCCGGCCCGGCGGTGCTTCAACGGCCGACCGATTAGCAGGGCTTCATCCAACCATCCACCAATCATCGCTGGTGCTTCACGGTCGCGGGAGGTGATCCTCGACGCATGCGACCGACCCACGTTCTCCTCGCCGTCCTCGTCGCCGCCGTCTGGGGCGTGAACTTCACCGTCATCGACATCGGCCTCGGGCACTTCCCGCCCCTGCTGTTCTCGGCCCTGCGCTTCCTGGCCGCCGCACTGCCCGCGGTCCTCCTCGTGGGGCGCCCCAAGGTGGCCTGGAAGTGGATCGTGGCGGTGGGCCTGGTGCTGGGCGTGGCGAAGTTCGGGCTGCTGTTCGTCGGGATGGACGCGGGCATGCCCGCCGGGCTGTCCTCGCTGGTGCTGCAGATCCAGGCGGTCTTCACGGCCCTGTTCGCCTGCCTGGCGCTGGGCGAACGGCCCACCGCGCGGCGGCTGGTGGGCATGGGCGTGGCGCTCGCCGGGATCGCCGTCGCGGCGGTGGACGAGGGAACCTCGGGGCCGCTCGGCGCCTTCGCGCTGGTCGTCGCGGCGGCGGCCTGCTGGGGCGCCTCCAACGTCCTCACCCGCAGGGCCGCGCCCCCGGACGCGCTGAACTTCATGGTCTGGGTGAGCACGGTGCCGGTGCTGCCCCTGCTCGCCCTGTCGCTGGCGCTGGAGGGCCCCTCCCGCGACCTGGCCGCCCTGCGCGCCCTGGACTGGCAGGGCGCGGGCACGGTCCTCTACGTCGCCTGGGTGACCACGGTGTTCGGCTTCGGCGCCTGGGGCTGGCTGCTGCGCCGCCACGCCGCGTCGACCGTCGCGCCGTTCTCCCTGCTGGTCCCCGTCTTCGGAATGTCCTCGGCGGCGCTCTTCCTCGGCGAACCGGTCACCCCGCTGCGGTGGTGCGCGGCGGCGCTCCTGGTGGGCGGGGTGGCCCTGACCTCGCTGACCGGCGGCCGCCCCGGGGCGCCGCCCGCGGCGGGGCGGCGCCCGCTGCCGGAGACGGCGTCCACGTCGGCGTGACGGCTGCGGGGAGGCCGGGGGGGCGGTGCGGGGCCGCCGTGCGCGCCGTGCGGGCGCCGTCGTGCGGGTCCCGTCGTGCGGGCCCCGGTGTGCGGGCCCCGGCGTACGGGCTCCGTCGTACGGGCCCCGTAGTAGGGCGGCCGTCGGACTCGGGCGGACCGGGATGCCCCGTACGGGCCCCCGAGCTGTACGTGCCGTACGGGCCGTGCGCGCCGGGCGGGCCGCCGTCCGGACGGTGCCGGAACGCCGCCGCGCCCGGACTCCGCCGCTGTCAGGCCGAGTCGTTCAGCAGGCGGGCCAGGTGGTCGCGGCCCGGGCCGAGCAGTTCCGGCAGCGGTGCCGCCGCCTCGTACCACCGCTTCTCGTACTCCCAGCACAGCCAGCCGTCCCAGCCGGCCCGGCAGAGCACGTCCACGCACTCGGCGAGGGGCAGCACACCGGCGCCCAGCGCGAGGGGGGCGGGCTCGTCGGCCGAGGAGATGTCCTTGACCTGGACGTAGCCGAGGTACGGGGCGAGCGCCGCGTAGGTGTCCGCCGGCTGCTCGCCGCCCAGCCAGGTGTGCATCACGTCCCACAGCGCGCCCACCTGGCGGTGGCCCACCAGGCCGAGGACCCGCATCGCGTCCGCCCCGGTGCGGTGCGAGTCGTGCGTCTCCAGCAGGATGCGCACGTCCAGGTCGGCCGCGTACTCGGCGGCGGTGCCCAGGCGCCGGGCCGCGATCGCGTCGGCCTCCTCGCGGGGCCGGTCCGGATCGCCGCCGGGCAGGACCCGCACGAAGGGCGCGCCCAAGTCGCGGGCCAGCTGGAGCAGTTCGCGCAGCTCCGCGAGCACGGGCGCGTCGTCGCCCGGCGCGGCGACGCGCGTGTACCCGGCCAGCCCCAGGATCTCGACGCCGCCCGCCTTGAACTCGGCGGCCACCCGCTCCCGTTCGGCCCGGTCCAGGCCGGGACGGACGGGCTCCTCGGGATCCGCCCGCAGTTCGACACCGTGGTAGCCGTGCTCGGCGGCCAGCCGGACCACGTCCGGTACGGGCAGGCCGGGCACGCCGAGCGTGGAGAACGCCAGCTTCATACCCAGCGACCCTACTCGTCGCGAGCCGCTCCCGCCCCTCCTCGTGCCTCCGGCGCGGTGTCCAGGCGCAGCGTCCAGTCCTGGCCGACCAGGTCGTGCCCGAAGGAGCGGTGGGGCCGCTCGGCGACCAGGGTGAAGCCGTGCCGCTGGTAGATGCGGCGGGCCCCGGCCAGCACGGAGTTCGTCCACAGCACCAGGTCGCGGTAGCCCGCCTCGCGGGCGAAGCCGATGACGGCGTCCACCAGCCGGTCGCCGATGCCGAGGCCGCGCGCCTCGGGCTCGACCAGCAGCAGCCGCAGCCGGGCGGTGGCCGGGGCCTCGTCCCGTACGCACATCACGCACCCGACCGGCCGGTGGTCGAGCTCGGCGATCCACACCCGCTCCCGGCGCGGGTCGTGGTCCTCGGCGAAGTCCGCGACGATCCGCGCCACCAGGCGCTCGTAGCCGGAGTCCCAGCCGTACTCCGCGGCGTAGACGGCGGCGTTGCGCTGCACGATCCAGCCCAGTTCGCCGGGGGCGGGGCCGCGCAGCACGACGTCCTGGGCGGCCCGGGGCGCCGTCCCGTCGGAGGCTGTCCCGTCGGAGAGGATCTCGCGCACGGTCCGCATGGCCCGCGCGAGCCGGGGGCGGTCGGCGGGAGGCACGGAGGCGAGCAGCGAGCCGACGCTCTCCTCGGCCCGCTCGTCGAGCAGGCCGGCGACGTCGCGCCCCCGCGCGGTGAGCGTGACGCGGCGCCGGCGCGGGTCCTTCGCGGACGGCGCCCGCTCGACGAGCCCGTCCTGCTCGAACCGGTTGAGGATCCGGCTCAGGTAGCCGGCGTCCAGCGACAGCCGCGCCCTCAGATCGGCCGCGTCGGCCCCGGCGGGGTGCGCGAGCTCGTACAGCACCCGCGCCTCGGTGAGCGTGTAGGGGGCGTACAGCCGGCGGCCGTAGTCGAGGGCGCCGATGACGTTGGTGTAGAAGCGGTTGAACGCACGGATGTCCTGGACGGTCATGAGGGCCCCCGCGGATGGTTGACTCAGTCAGAGATATCCGCCTCCCAAGCTATCCCCGACGGCCCGGCCCGTCCACGCGCCGTGGGCGGGGGTTCGCCCGGCCGCCGGCCCGTGTGGGCGTCGTTGGCGGGGGTCCGCCGGCCACTGGCTGCCGGGGTCCGCCCGGCTCCGGGCCTGTCTGGGCGTCCTTGGGGGGATAGCCGGCCTGGTCACCGGCTTGTGCGCGCTCCTCCGGCGGGTGCCCGCCCGGGGCCTGTCCGTGCGCGCCGTCGGCGGGATGCCGCCCGGCTCCTGGCCTGTGTGTGCGTACTTGGGGATCGCCGGCCTGGTCACCGGCTTATGCGCCCTTCTTCGGCGGGTGCCCGCCCGGGGCCTGTCCGTGCGCGCCGTCGGCGGGACCCCGCCCGGCCGCTGGCCTGTGTGGGCGCTGCCGGCGGGATGCCGCCGGCTCCGGGCCTGTGTGGGCGTACTTGGGGAAAGCCGGCCTGGTCACCGGCTGTGCGCGCTTCTCCGGCGGGACCCCGCCCGGGGCCTGTCCGTGCGCGCCGTCGGTGAGACCCCGCCCGGCCGCTGGCCTGTGTGGGCGCTGCCGGCGGGATGCCGCCCGGCTCCTGGCCTGTGTGGGCGTACTTGGGGAAAGCTGGCCTGGTCACCGGCTGTGCGCGCTTCTTCGGCGGGTGCCCGCCCGGGGCCTGTCCGTGCGCGCCGTCGGCGGGACCCCGCCCGGCCAGGGGCTGCCCGGGTCCGGGCGGCCCGCGCGCCGGCCCGAGGCGCCCGGGCTCGGCCCGGCGAGGGCTCTCGCCCTGGCGTTGGCCCGGCGCGGCGCGGCCTGGCGCGCCGGGCCGGCGCGGCCTGGCGCGGTGCTGCCCGGCCTGGCGCGGCCCGGTGCGGGCCCGGCGGGCGCTGGCCGCCGGGCCCGCCCGGTCCCAGCACTATCCCCGGGGCACCCCCGAGGACCCCCGCACCATCAGCTCGCCCCGCACCGTCGCGATCCCTCCGGGCGGCGGCTCCTCGCGTCCCATGGCGATGCGGCCCGCCCGCGCCCCCGCCTCCGCCAGCGGCAGCCGCACCGTCGTCAGCGAGGGCACCGCGTCGATGCTGAAGGGCAGGTCGTCGAAGCCGGCCACCGACACGTCCTCCGGGACGCGCAGCCCGGACTCCCGCAGGGCCGCGCACGCGCCGAGCGCGACGGAGTCGTTCGCGGCGACGACGGCGGTCAGCGCGGAGTCCCGGCGCAGCAGCTCCAGCGTGGCCTCGTAGCCCGAGCGGCGGTCGTAGCGGCCGTGCACCGTCCGGCGCGGATCGTCCTCGATCCCCGCCGCCGCCAGCGCCTCGCGGTGCCCCTCGAGCCGGTGCCGGGTGGTGGTGCGTTCTTCCGGGCCGGCGATGCAGCCCAGCCGGCGGTGACCCAGTCCGATCAGATGCTCGGTCAGCTGCCGGGCGCCGCCGCGGTTGTCGAAGGCGAGCGCGACCGCCCCGGTGTCCGGCACCGGCGGGCGCCCGCACAGCACCACCCGCGTCCCGGCCTCCACCAGCTTGCGCAGCTTCGAGGCGACCGCCGCCGCGTGCTCCGCCTCCGCCACGGCCCCGCCGGTCAGCACCACCGCCGCGGCCCGCTGGCGTTGCAGCAGCGTCAGATAGGTCAGCTCCCGGTCGGGGGAGCCGCCGGTGTTGCAGACCACCGCCAGCCGCTCGCCGCCCGCCCGTCCCCCGGGGCCGCCGATCTCCGACTGGATGGCGCCCGCCAGGATGCCGAAGAAGGGGTCGGCGATGTCGTTGACCAGGATGCCGACGAGGTCGGAGGTGGCCGCCGCGAGGGCGCTGGCGGGACCGTTGAGGACGTAGTCCAGCTCGTCGACCGCCTTCAGCACCCGCTCCCGGGTGGCGGCGGCCACCGGATAGTTGCCGTTCAGCACGCGCGACACCGTCGCGGGCGAGACCTGGGCGCGGGCCGCCACGTCCGCCAGGGTCACCGTCATGTCGTCGTCCTCCGGTCGCGCGTTTCGCCGTACGTGGACGCCGCGGGCCGCCGGAACGCCACCGGCCGGCGGTGTCGTGCAGACCATACGGCCACCGGGCCCTGTTGTTCGCCCCCTCGAACAACACGGTACGGACGCGCTTTTGGCCTGGGCGTGCGGAGTGCGGGACTGTGGCGCGAGCCCGTGCGGGCGTACGGCGCGCGAGGCGACGGCGAAGCCGGTGCGGTGGCGGTGCGAAGCCGGTGCGGTGCGGTACGGAGACGGCGCGGAGGCGGGAGTGTGGGAGCCGCTCAGGCCCGTACGCCAATACGAGGGAGCCCGGTGCTGCGACCGGGCCCCCTCGGGTTTCCCCTCCTGGCCCCCTCCTGCGCCGGAACCCCGCGATCCCCCCAGATCCCCTTCCGGGAATTCCGACGCCAGGTACGACATGCGGGGTGCGGGGAAGGTTGCACGGCCGGACCAAGATTCTTTCCGGACACGGACCGGCGGAGGCGGCAGTGCCCGGCCGGACCGGCGGGGCAGGGACGCACCCCGCCGCACCGGCCGGGTGTCACATCGCCTCGACCTCCGCCGAGGTGGGGAAGGAGTCCTGCGCGCCGCGGCGGGTGACCGCCAGTGCGCCGACGCGTGCCGCGTAGGCGGCGGCCGCCGCCGGCGTCGCGCCCGCGCCCAGGCGGGAGGCCAGCGCGGCGGCGAACGCGTCGCCCGCGCCGGTCGTGTCCACCGCGTCCACCCGAACCGACGGCACCCGGACGATCCCCTCGTCCGACGCCACCAGCGCGCCCTCGGCCCCCAGGGTGACGACCACCGAGCGCGGCCCGCGGGCGAGCAGCGCCCGCGCCCAGTCCTCGGGAGTGTCCCCCGCACCGGCACCCGCACCCGGCCCTGGACCCGCACCCGCGCCCGGACCCGCATCGGCGTCGGTGCCGGCGAGGAGGACCCTCGCCTCGTGCTCGTTGACGATCAGTGGGTCGCACGCCGCGAGGATCTGCTCGGGCAGTGGGCGCGGCGGCGAGGGGTTGAGCACGAAGCGGCTGCCCGGGGGCAGGCACCGCACCACCTCGGTCACCGTCTCCAGCGGGATCTCCAGCTGCGCCGACACCACCCGGGAGGCCCGCAGCAGGCCGGCCGCGGCCCGCACGTCGTGCGGGGTGAGCCGGGCGTTGGCGCCGGGCGAGACCACGATGCTGTTGTCGCCCGAGGGGTCCACCGTGATCAGCGCGACCCCGGTCGGCGCCCCGCCCACCGCCACGCCCGCCGTGTCGACCCCGGCGGCCCGCAGCGAGTCCAGCAGCAGCCGGCCGTGCGCGTCGTCGCCGACCCGGGCCAGCAGGGCGGTACGGGCGCCGAGCCGCGCGGCCGCGACCGCCTGGTTGGCGCCCTTGCCGCCGGGGTGGACGGCCAGGTCGGAGCCCAGCACCGTCTCCCCGGCCCCCGGACGCCGCTCGACACCGACCACCAGGTCGGCGTTGGCCGAACCCACGACCAGCAGGTCGTAGTCGTACATGAGCAGAACCTCCCCGTGCGGGCGGACAGGGCGGACAGGGCCGACAGGGCGGACGGACAGGCCGGGCCGGCTGCCGTGGACGCTCCGATCATGCCGCACACCGCCGTTGTGGGCGTCGTTGTCCACAGGGTGCCGTCTCCACAGGGCGCCGTTGTCCACAGGCCGCCGTGCGCTGTCGTACCGGGGCGGTAGCGTCGGATCATGTCCAATGAGGCGGGAAGCCCTTCCCCGGCGGGCGAGGCGCGGCAGCCGGGAGACGGGCAGCGGCGGCTCGTCGTGCTCGAAGGAGTCCTGGAGCGCATCACCTACGCCAACGAGGAGAACGGCTACACGGTGGCCCGGGTCGACACCGGCCGGGGCGGCGGCGATCTGCTCACGGTGGTGGGCGCGCTGCTCGGCGCCCAGGTCGGCGAGTCCCTGCGCATGGAGGGCCGCTGGGGCTCCCACCCGCAGTACGGCCGCCAGTTCCTGGTGGAGAACTACACGACGGTGCTCCCCGCCACCGTCCAGGGCATCCGCCGCTACCTCGGTTCGGGCCTGGTCAAGGGCATCGGCCCGGTCTTCGCCGACCGCATCACCCAGCACTTCGGGACCGACACCCTCAGGATCATCGAGGAGGAGCCCAAGCGGCTGATCGAGGTCCCCGGCCTCGGCCCCAAGCGCACCAGGAAGATCGCCGACGCCTGGGAGGAGCAGAAGGCGATCAAGGAGGTCATGCTCTTCCTCCAGACGGTGGAGGTGTCCACGTCGATCGCGGTGCGCATCTACAAGAAGTACGGCGACGCGTCGATCTCCGTGGTGAAGAACCAGCCCTACCGCCTGGCCGCCGACGTGTGGGGCATCGGCTTCCTCACCGCCGACCGGATCGCCCAGTCCGTGGGCATACCGCACGACAGCCCCGAGCGGGTCAAGGCGGGCCTGCAGTACGCGCTGTCGCAGTCCGCCGACCAGGGCCACTGCTTCCTGCCCGAGGAGCGGCTGATCGCGGACGCCGTCAAGCTCCTCCAGGTGGACACCGGGCTCGTCATCGAATGCCTGGCCGAGCTCGCCGAGCCGGCCGAGGACGGTGGGGACCCGGGGGTGGTGCGGGAGAAGGTGCCCGGGCCGGACGGCGGGCCGGAGGACGTCACCGCGGTCTACCTGGTCCCCTTCCACCGCGCCGAACTCTCCCTGTCCGCCCAGCTGCTGCGCCTGCTGCGCACGGACGCCGACCGGATGCCCGCCTTCCGTGACGTGGCCTGGGACAAGGCGCTCAGCTGGCTGAAGGACCGTACGGGGGCCGAGCTCGCCCCCGAGCAGGAGGCGGCCGTGCGGCTGGCGCTCACCGAGAAGGTGGCGGTGCTCACCGGAGGGCCCGGCTGCGGCAAGTCCTTCACGGTGCGCTCGGTCGTGGAACTCGCGCGGGCCAAGCGGGCCAAGGTGGTGCTGGCCGCGCCCACCGGCCGGGCCGCCAAGCGGCTGGCCGAGCTGACCGGCGCCGAGGCCTCCACGGTCCACCGGCTGCTGGAGCTCAAGCCGGGCGGCGACGCCGCCTACGACCGGGACCGTCCGCTGGACGCCGACCTGGTGGTCGTGGACGAGGCCTCCATGCTGGACCTGCTGCTGGCCAACAAGCTGGTCAAGGCGGTGCCCCCGGGCGCCCATCTGCTCTTCGTCGGCGACGTGGACCAGCTGCCCAGCGTCGGCGCCGGCGAGGTCCTCAGGGATCTGCTCGCCGAGGGCGGCCCGGTCCCCGCCGTCCGCCTCACCCGCGTGTTCCGCCAGGCCCAGCAGTCCGGCGTGGTCACCAACGCGCACCGGATCAACGCGGGGCGGCCCCCGGTCACGGACGGGATGAAGGACTTCTTCCTGTTCGTCGAGGACGACACCGAGGAGGCCGGCCGGCTCACCGTGGACGTGGCGGCGCGGCGGATCCCGGCCCGGTTCGGGCTCGACCCGCGGCGGGACGTGCAGGTGCTGGCGCCCATGCACCGCGGCCCGGCCGGCGCCGGCACGCTGAACGGCCTGCTCCAGCAGGCCATCACCCCGGGCCGCCCCGATCTGCCGGAGAAGCGGTTCGGCGGCCGCGTTTTCCGGGTCGGCGACAAGGTCACCCAGATTCGCAACAATTACGAGAAGGGCGAGAACGGCGTCTTCAACGGCACCGTGGGCGTGGTCACCTCGCTCGACCCGGTCGACCAGCGCCTGACGGTGCTGACGGACGAGGACGAGGAGGTCGGCTACGAGTTCGACGAACTGGACGAACTGGCCCACGCCTACGCGGTGACCATTCACCGCTCGCAGGGAAGTGAATATCCCGCGGTGGTGATCCCGGTCACCACGGGCGCCTGGATGATGCTCCAGCGGAACCTGCTGTACACGGCGGTGACCAGGGCGAAGAAGCTGGTGGTCCTGGTCGGTTCGCGCCGGGCGATCGGCCAGGCGGTGCGCACGGTGTCGGCCGGACGGCGCTGCACGGCGCTCGGCTTCCGGCTCCGCGGCGGACCGGGCGCGGGCGCGGACGGTGGCCGGAAGACACCCCTCGCGGGACCGGAACCGGACTTCTGACGGACCGTCACAAAAAATGATCGATCAAACGAGTCGTAAAGGTCACACAGCTCTTCCCGTGACCCGGTCCAGGGGGCAGGATGAGCAGGTTGGCGGCACTGAGTGCCGCCAATAGGCCCAATGGTCGACCCCGAGTGCACTCTCCTGAGCCAAATGGGGGATGGTAGAGACAGTCAGGGCACCTCGAAGATGAGGCACTACGTCGGTGAGGGAAGACGTGAGCGACAACTCTGTAGTACTGCGGTACGACGGCAGCGAGTACACCTACCCGGTGATCGACAGCACCGTCGGCGACAAGGGCTTCGACATCGGGAAGCTCCGCGCCCAGACCGGTCTGGTGACTCTGGACAGCGGCTACGGCAACACC
Organism: Streptomyces sp. NPDC004065; assembly: GCF_044903565.1. NCBI lineage: Bacteria > Bacillati > Actinomycetota > Actinomycetes > Kitasatosporales > Streptomycetaceae > Streptomyces > Streptomyces sp. NPDC004065. Next base: position 64,363 of record NZ_JBJDQT010000009.1, read on the forward strand.
GCCGCCTACAAATCCGCCATCACCTATCTCGACGGTGAGCAGGGGATCCTCCGGTACCGCGGCTACCCCATCGAGCAGCTGGCCGAGCGCTCCACCTTCCTGGAGGTGGCCTACCTGCTGATCAACGGTGAGCTGCCGACCGTCGACGAGCTCACCACCTTCAAGAACGAGATCACGCAGCACACCCTGCTGCACGAGGACGTCAAGAACTTCTACCGGGGCTTCCCGCGCGACGCGCACCCGATGGCCATGCTGTCCTCGGTCGTCTCGGCGCTGTCCACCTTCTACCAGGACAGCCACAACCCGTTCGACGAGAAGCAGCGCAACCTCTCCACCATCCGGCTGCTCGCCAAGCTTCCGACGATCGCCGCGTACGCGTACAAGAAGTCCATCGGCCACCCGTTCGTCTACCCGCGCAACGACCTCGGCTACGTCGAGAACTTCCTGCGCATGACCTTCTCGGTGCCCGCCCAGGAGTTCGAGCTGGACCCGGTGGTCGTCTCCGCGCTGGACAAGCTGCTGATCCTGCACGCGGACCACGAGCAGAACTGCTCGACCTCCACGGTGCGCCTGGTCGGCTCCTCGCAGGCCAACATGTTCGCCTCGATCTCGGCCGGCATCAGCGCCCTGTGGGGCCCGCTGCACGGCGGCGCCAACCAGTCGGTGCTGGAGATGCTCGAGGGCATCCGCGACTCCGGCGCCGACGTCGACACCTTCATCCGCAAGGTGAAGAACAAGGAGGACGGCGTCCGCCTGATGGGCTTCGGCCACCGGGTCTACAAGAACTTCGACCCGCGCGCCAAGATCATCAAGGCCGCCGCGCACGATGTGCTCTCCGCGCTGGGCAAGGAGGACGAGCTCCTCGACATCGCCCTGAAGCTGGAGGAGCACGCGCTGTCCGACGACTACTTCGTCGAGCGCAAGCTGTACCCCAACGTGGACTTCTACACCGGTCTGATCTACCGGGCCATGGGCTTCCCGACCGAGATGTTCACGGTCCTGTTCGCGCTGGGCCGGCTGCCGGGCTGGATCGCCCAGTGGCACGAGATGATCAAGGAGCCGGGTTCCCGCATCGGCCGCCCGCGCCAGATCTACACCGGCGTGGTCGAGCGCGACTTCGTTCCCGTCGAGGAGCGCTGAGCCCCGCGGCCCACGGCGAAGCGGAAGGCGCCCCGGTACGCCGGTCCCCCCACGGGCCGACGACCAGGGCGCCTTCCCATGTCCCGGTGCGGATTCCCCCCACGGGATCCGGCCGGGCGCCTGTGAGAACCAGCGCCTGAATCGCTGTGAGCACAACGAGCAGAACCCGTCGCGCCTCTCCTGTGCCACGCGGTACCGCCGTACTGCCGTACCGCTGTGCGATCTGCCGGGACAGCGCACGTACGGGAGGGCCGCTCAAAGCTTCCCGCTGTACGTGCCCCGGCAACGCATCTCCGGGAAAGTCCCCCAAGACATCCCCGGACGTCAGTCCGCGCCCCCCAAGACGCTTCCTGACATCGCCAACTTAGACCTTCGAACCCCTTCGATGGTTACCTTCACATCACTGTGATCTGCGTCTCTTGCGCTTGCGCAGGTCCGCACGTCGCACAAGAGCCCAGGTATGGCGACTGGGACCCAAGCGTAAGGATGATGCGCGAGCCTTGTGAAGAGCTTATGGGAGTCGCGCTGCCGTCTCTAGAGGGACTCTTACTTCCGCTTGTCCGGGTTCCGGCGGCGGGCGGGGTCAGCGGAACGTGCGCAGGCGGAGGCTGTTCGTCACCACGAACACGGAGGAGAAGGCCATCGCCGCTCCCGCGATCATCGGGTTGAGCAGACCGGCGGCGGCCAGCGGAAGCGCGGCGACGTTGTAGCCGAAGGCCCACACCAGGTTGCCCTTGATGGTGGCCAGCGTCCGCCGGGACAGCCGGATGGCGTCCGCCGCCACCCGCAGGTCGCCGCGGACCAGCGTGAGGTCGCCGGCCTCGATCGCGGCGTCCGTCCCGGTGCCCATCGCCAGCCCCAGGTCGGCGGCGGCGAGCGCGGCGGCGTCGTTGACCCCGTCGCCGACCATGGCCACGGTGCGCCCCTCGGCCTGCAGCCGCCGCACGGCCTCCACCTTGTCCTCCGGCAGCACCTCGGCGAGCACGTCGCCGGAGTCGATGCCGACCGCCCCGGCCACGGCCTGGGCGACCGCCCGGTTGTCGCCGGTCAGCAGCACCGGCCGCAGACCCAGCGCCCGCAGCTCCCGCACCGCCTGTGCGCTGGTCTCCTTGACCGCGTCCGCGACGGCGACGACACCGCGTGCCAGGCCGTCCCAGCCCACCACGACCGCCGTACGGCCCTCGGCCTCGGCCGTGCGACGGGCCCGGTCCACCTCCTCGGGCAGCTCCTCGAAGAGGCGGCCCACGCTCACCTCGTGGCCCTCCACGCGTCCGCGCACCCCCCGTCCGGGAACGTTCTCGAAGTGCTCGGCCGCGGGCAGCGGTCCCACGCGCTCCTCCGCCCCGGCCGCGATCGCCCGGGCGACGGGGTGCTCGGAGGCGTGCTCCAGCGCGCCCGCGAGCCGCAGCAGCTCCTTCTCGTCGGTGCCCTCGGCGGCGTGGACCTCCTGGAGGGTCATCCGCCCCGTGGTGACGGTGCCGGTCTTGTCCAGGACGACGGTGTCCACCCGGCGGGTGGACTCCAGCACCTCGGGGCCCTTGATGAGGATGCCGAGCTGGGCGCCCCGGCCGGTGCCGACCATCAGCGCGGTCGGCGTGGCCAGGCCCAGCGCGCACGGGCAGGCGATGATCAGCACCGCGACCGCCGCGGTGAAGGAGGCGGTGACGTCGCCGCCGGCGAACAGCCAGGTGAGCAGGGTGCCGAGCGCTATGAGCAGCACGACGGGGACGAAGACGGCGGAGATCCGGTCCGCCAGCCGCTGCACCTGGGCCTTGCCGTTCTGCGCGTCCTCCACCAGCCGGGCCATCCGCGCCAGCTGGGTGTCCGCGCCGACCCGGGTGGCCTCGACGACCAGCCGGCCGCCCGCGTTGACCGTGGCGCCCGTGACCGCGTCGCCCACGCCCACGTCCACCGGCACGGACTCGCCGGTGAGCATCGAGGCGTCGACCGCCGAGGCGCCCTCGACGACCGTGCCGTCGGTGGCGATCTTCTCGCCCGGCCGTACGACGAACCGGTCGCCGACGGCCAGCGCGGCCACCGGAACGCGCACCTCGCGGCCGTCCCGCAGCACGGAGACGTCCTTGGCGCCCAGCTCCAGCAGCGCCCGCAGCGCCGCGCCCGCCCGCCGCTTGGAACGGGCCTCCAGATAGCGGCCGAGCAGGATGAACGCGACGACTCCGGAGGCCACCTCCAGATAGATCGTCGAGGCCGCGTCCATCCGGGAGACGGTGAGGCGGAACTCGTCGCGCATGCCGGGCATGCCCGCGTCCCCGAGGAAGAGCGCCCACAGCGACCAGCCGAAGGCGGCCAGGGTGCCGACCGAGACCAGCGTGTCCATGGTGGCGGCGCCGTGCCGGGCGTTGGTGACGGCCGCCCGGTGGAAGGGCAGGCCGCCCCAGACGACCACCGGGGCGGCGAGGGTCAGGGCGAGCCACTGCCAGTTGTCGAACTGCAGCGGCGGGATCATGGAGAGCAGGACGACCGGGACGGCCAGCAGCGCCGAAACGATCAGGCGCTCGCGCAGGGCGCTCAGCTCGGGGTCGGCGTCCCGGTCCGCCCCGGCGGTCCGCCCCGGCTCGGGGCCGGGTGCCGGGGGCGGCGGCTCCTCGGCCGTGTACCCGGTCTTCACCACCGTGGCGATCAGGTCGGCGACCTGTACCCCCGGGGGGTAGGTCACCCGCGCCTTCTCCGTCGCGAAGTTCACCGTCGCGGTGACGCCCTCCATCCGGTTGAGCTTGCGCTCCACGCGGGCGGCGCAGGAGGCGCAGGTCATGCCCCCGATGAGCAGTTCGACCTCGGACGCCTCGGCGTCCGGCCGCGCGCCGCCCCGGGGGGCCGCGCTGGTGGTGCTGGTCATGTCCGTACTCCAGTGAACGGACCGAGCCGTACAGAACCGGTATCAGCCGGCCGATACGGCCCGGTGTCGACAGTCGCGTGGGGGGACGTGCCGTGGGGGCGTACCGCGGGGTGTGGGGGGACGTGCCGCGGGGTGTGCGCGCGTACTGCGGGCATACCGCAGGGTGTGGGGACGTGCCGCGGGCCCGCGGGTCAGAGGCGGCCGACGAGCTCGAAGCCGGCCTCGTCCACGGCGGCGCGCACGGCCTCGTCGTCGAGCGGGGCGGCGGAGACCACGGTGACCTCGCCGGTGGAGGCCACGGCCTTCACCGAGTCCACGCCGGCGATCGCGGAGATCTCGGCGGAGACGGAACCCTCGCAGTGCCCGCAGCTCATCCCGCTCACCTTGTAGACCGTGGTGACGGTGTCGGGGGTGCCGGTCTGGGCGCTCATGTCGTTCTCCTCGCTGAGGCGTGTGGGGCTGAGGCGACCCAAGGGGGTCACCTCACTCACAGTATACCCCTAGGGGGTATTTCTCAACGAGGTGGTCCCCGGGGTGGCGGCCGGGGTGGCGGCCGGTTCCGCGCCGGGTCCCGTGGCCGGGGTGGCGGCCGGTTCCGCGCCGGGTCCCGTGGCCGGGGTGGCGGCCGGTGCGACGGCGTGCGTCTCGGTCAGCGGGCGCAGATAGCGGACCAGGACGTCCTTCAGCTCCCGGACGTAGGCGTCGCGCTCGGCGCCCTCGTGCGCCAGCACCAGTTCCAGGGCCGCCTTGTACACGCTCAGGCACACGTCGGCGGTCCGCCGGACGTCGGCGCGCGGGGCGTGGGGCATGAACGAGGACAGCAGCGACTCGACGCGGGAGAGCAGGGTCGCGTGCAGGGCGTCGTGCTCCTCGGCGATCCGGCCGGGGACGTCGGGGCCGTGCATCAGCGCGAAGAACACCGGATGGCGGCAGTTGAAGTCGATGAACCGGTCGACGGCGGCCGCCACGGCCTCCTCCAGCGGTGTGCCGGGCCCGACCGGCGCCAGCGCCTCGCCGTAGGTCTCGCGCATCTCGTGCACCAGCCGGTCGCCCAGCTCGATCGCGATGGCCTCCTTGTTCGGGAAGAACTGGTACAGCGTGCCCGGTGACACGCCGGCCTCGCGGGCGATCGCGTTGGTGCTGGCGGCGGTGTAGCCGGTGGTGCAGAAGACGGCGGCGGCGGCCTGGAGCAGCTGGGCGATCCGCCGCTCGCCGCGGGCCTGCCGGCGGCGCGGCCGGTCGGCGGCGGCCGCTTCCTTCCCCTGGTTGTCGGTCTTGTCGGGCACGAGTGATCCCCAGCTCTCCGCGGGCGATTGACAAACGCGAGCGGTCGCTCGCATTCTTGGGGAACGCGAGCGACTACTCGTGTTTGCCAGTCTAGGCAAGGACGGACCCCCGCCGCCCGTCATGCGCGGGCGCAGGGGTCATGGTGAAGGGGACACCGCGTAATGACCAGGGACGATGTGCGCACCGACGGCGCGGACGAAGGCGGGGGACGGGGCGGCCGGCGAGGCCCGGGCCGGGACGGGGGCGACGACGGGGAGCGGGGCGGGCCGGCGGCGGTGCGCGTGGGCGGGTGGACCCGCTTCGTGACCGCCCGGCCCCGGCTGTCGCTGCTCGCGGCCCTCGTGCTCACCGTGCTGGCCGTGCTGGCGGGCGGCGGAGTCGCGGACCGGCTCGGCAGCGGCGGCTGGGAGGACCCGGCCGCCGAGTCGACCTACGCGACCAGAGCGCTGGAGCACGCGTTCCCCGCATCCCAGCCCAATCTGCTGCTCCTGGTGGACTCCGGGCGCGACACGGTCGACGACCCGGCCGTCGCCGCCGAGGCGCGCCGGCTCGCCGCGCGTCTGGCCCGGGAGAAGGGCGTCACGGGCGTCGGGTCGTACTGGCAGTCCCGCACTCCGGCGCTACGGGCCCGGGACGGCCACGAGGCGCTGATCGCCGCCCGTCTCACCGGCGACGAGACGGCGATGGGCCGGACCCTGGACCGCGTGGCGCCCTCGTTCCGGGGGACGCACGGCCCGGTGAAGGTGACGGTGGGCGGACCCGTCGCCGTGCGCCACGAGATGCAGACGATCATCAAGGAGGACCTGACCCGGGCCGAGGTGATCGCCCTGCCGGTCACCCTGGTGCTGCTGGTGATGGTCTTCGGCAGCGCGGTCGCCGCCCTGCTGCCGCTGGGCATCGGCATCGTGGCGATCCTGGGCACCAACGCGGTGCTGCGCGCCCTGACCGAGTTCACCGACGTCTCCGTCTTCGCCCTGAACCTCACCACGGCCCTGGGACTCGGCCTCGCCATCGACTACGCCCTCTTCATCGTCCGCCGCTTCCGCGAGGAGCTGTCCGCAGGCGCGGACCCGACGGCCGCCGTCGCCACCACGCTGCGCACGGCCGGCCGCACGGTCCTCTTCTCCGCCCTGACGGTCGCCGTGTCGCTCGCGGCGATGCTGCTCTTCCCGCAGTACTTCCTGCGGTCCTTCGCCTACGCCGGCATCGCCGTCGTCCTGCTCGCGGCGGCCGCGGCCCTGATCCTGCTCCCGGCCGCCCTGGTGCTGCTCGGCCACCGGGTGAACTCCCTGGACCTGCGCCGGCTGTTCCGGCGCGGCCGGCCGCCCCGCTCCGAGGGGGAGACGGGCACCGCCTGGGACCGCACGGCGACCCTGGTCATGCGCCGCGCGCCGTTCTTCGCCCTGGCCACCACGGCCGTCCTGGTGCTGCTCGGCCTGCCCTTCCTGGGCGTGAAGTTCGGCACCGCGGACGACCGGCAACTGCCGTCCACCGCCCAGTCCCACGTGGTGCAGCAGCACATCCGCGAGGGCTTCCCGGGCAGCCCCGGCGGCGGACTGGAGGTGCTGGCCGAGGGCCGCGCCACCGCCGCGCAGTACGCCGCGTACAAGGAGCGGATCGCCGCGCTGCCGCAGGTGCTGCGCGTCGAGGGGCCGCTGGTGCACGGCGACTCGGCGTACTTCACGGTCCTGCCCAAGGGGGAGGCCGTGGACGACGCCGCCCAGCACCTGGTGGGCGAGCTGCGCTCCACCGACGCGCCCTTCGCCACCAAGGTGACCGGCACGGCCGCCGTGCTGGTCGACTCCAAGCACGCGATAGCCGAGCGCCTGCCACTGGCGGTCGTCTTCATCGCGGTCGTCACCCTGCTGCTGGTCTTCCTGCTCACCGGCAGCGTGGTCATACCGCTCCAGGCGGTGGTGCTCAACGCGCTCAGCCTGACCGCCATGTTCGGCGCGGTGGTGTGGGTCTTCCAGGACGGCCACCTGTCCGGCCTGCTCGGCTTCACCAGCCCCGGCTCCATAGAGACCACGCTGCCGGTGCTGATGTTCTGCGTGGCCTTCGGCCTCTCCATGGACTACGGCGTCTTCCTGCTCTCCCGCATCAAGGAGGAGTACGACACCGGCGGCGACCACCGGGGCGCGGTGCGGCACGGACTCCAGCGCACGGGCGGGCTGATCACGGCGGCTGCGGTCATCCTCGCCGTGGTGATGGTGGCGATCGGAACGTCCCGGGTGACCAACACCAAGATGCTCGGGCTCGGCATCGCGCTGGCCGTGCTGATGGACGCGATGATCGTCCGCAGCCTTCTGGTCCCCGCGGTCATGCGCCTCACCGGCCGGGCGACCTGGTGGGCGCCGGCCCCGCTGCGCCGCTTCCACGCCCGGTTCGGGCTGAGCGAGGGCGAAGGCCCCGCGACCGGTCCCGCGGGACCCGCCGGGGCGGAGGGGTCCCGCGAGCCGGAGAAGCGGGAGGCCGCGACCGGGGAGCGGTCGGAGCCGGGCCGGTCCGGAGCACCCCGCTGAGGAAGGCGCCGGGTACGGGGGCTGGGTGCACCGGCCGGACAGGGCCTAGCGTGCGTACCGGAGGGTGATCTTTCGGAAAGGCGGGGACGACGGATGCGGGCTGTGGTGTTCGAGCGGTACGGGGAGCCGGCCGAGGTGCGGGAGGTGGCGGACCCGCGTCCGGCGGAGCACGGGGTGGTGGTGCGGGTGGAGGCGACCGGCCTGTGCCGCAGCGACTGGCACGGATGGCAGGGCCACGACCCGGACATCACCCTGCCGCACGTGCCCGGCCACGAACTGGCCGGCGTGATCGAGGAGGTGGGCCCGCGGGTGACCCGATGGAGCCCCGGCGACCGGGTGACCGTGCCCTTCGTCTGCGCCTGCGGCACCTGCCCCGCCTGCGCGGCGGGCGACCAGCAGGTGTGCGAGCGGCAGACCCAGCCCGGGTTCACCCACTGGGGCTCCTTCGCCGAGTACGTGGCGCTCGACCACGCCGACGTGAACCTCGTCGCCGTGCCCGAGGACATGTCCTTCGCCACGGCCGCCTCGCTGGGCTGCCGGTTCGCCACGGCGTTCCGCGCGGTGGTGCAGCAGGGCCGGGCCGCCCCCGGCGAGTGGGTCGCCGTGCACGGCTGCGGGGGCGTGGGACTGTCGGCGGTGATGATCGCGGCGGCCTCGGGTGCGCGGGTCGTGGCGGTGGACGTCTCGCCGAAGGCCCTGGACCTGGCCCGCCGGTACGGCGCGGCCGAGTGCGTGGACGCGGCCGGCACCGCGGACACCGCGGAGCGGGTCCGTGAGCTGACCGGCGGCGGCGCCCATCTCTCCCTCGACGCGCTGGGCTCGCCCGCCACCTGCGCCGCCTCGGTGAACGGCCTGCGCCGCCGGGGCCGCCACGTCCAGGTCGGCCTGCTGCCCTCCCCGGCGGGCACCACCCCGGTGCCCATGGCCCGCGCGATCGCGCTGGAGCTGGAGATCCTCGGCAGTCACGGGATGGCGGCGCACACCTATCCCGCGATGCTGCGGCTGGTACGGGCCGGGGTGCTGCGCCCGGATCTGCTGGTGACCGCCACGATTCCGCTGACCGCCGTCCCCGGGGCGCTGGCCGCGATGGGAACCGCGCCGGGAGCCGGGGTCACGGTCGTCGAGCCCTGGAGCTGACCGGGCGGCCGGACCGGCGGGCAGGACACCGCCGGACGCGCGGACATCGGACACGCGGACACGCGGACACCGGACACACGGGCACGCGGGCACGCGGACACCGGACACACGGGCACGTGGATGCCGGACGCGTGGACCTCGGCCGGCAGCGCACGGGGCTGCCGGGGTACGGTCCGCGCGGGCGCGGTCCGGCGGGGCGGACGCGGACATGACGGTGCCCCACGCACAGGTGGGGCACGCCGTCAGCCGGGGTCCTCGGGCCCCGGGGTCCACCGCCCGTCGCCGGGGGTCAGTCGCTCAGTCGCCTCTGCGGCCGCGGTTGCCGGGCCGGGAGGCGACCCAGGCGCGCACGGTGTCGGCGTACCAGTAGGGCTTGCCGCCCTCCACGTGGTCGGGCGGCGGCAGCAGCCCGTGCTTGCGATAGGACCGCACGGTGTCCGGCTGGACCCGGATGTGCGCCGCGATCTCTTTGTACGACCAGAGCCGTCGGTCGGTCATGAACTGCACCTCCCCGCGCGCACCGCGGCGGCGGCCGGGGAGCCGTCGGGGGAGCCGGGTGCGGCGCTGGCGATCACAAAGCCTGCGCTGGGACAACGACGCCCGGCGGGCAGCGGCAAGCGCCTGTCGACCGGGTGTGACGGGGCGCCCGCCCATCCGCGACATGCGTGACACAGAAGTTGCCTTTGTGACAGGGCCGACGCATGGCGAGCGCCGGGAGGCCCCATTTCGACAACTCGTCCGAATGTCCGGACAAAACATTGACAGGCTTCCCCGCCCGGCACTAGAACCGGGGTGGGCCGATGTGAGGGGAAGCCGATGGCGTACGACCTGAGCACCACGGAGCGGAGGACAGCCGCCGGCCCGCGTCCGCCGGGCACGGGCGTCCCGCCGGCGAAGAAGCCCGCCCCTCGCACGCCCTTCCCGCCGGGAGCGATGCGCTCGTGCGCCGCCCGGTCACCGATCGCCTCCGGCGCGGGAGGCCGCTTCGCCCTGGCAGGAGCGAAGAGCGAGCGTCGACTCCCCGCCCGCTACGGCCCCGCGCCGGAGGTTCCCGCCCACGCCCGGAACCGCGCCGGGCCCCCGCACGGGGACACTCCCACATGTGTCTACGTGAGGACCGAAACCGCAGACACAGTGTCGGGCGCGCCCCGGACACGGGACTGGTGGGATGTACTCGTGGCCGAGACCGCGACCCGACCGTCGGCTGTCACGGCGCATGAGCTGTACGAACGGCACGTCTCCACCCGACGCCGCCATCTGTGAAGGAGTAACCGGGCATGACGAAGATCGTCAACCACTGGATCGGCGGGAAGACCGTCGAAGGCGCCTCGGGGACGTACGGGCCGGTGACCGACCCGGCGACCGGCGAGGTCACGACGAAGGTGGCGTTCGCCTCCGTCGAGGAGGTGGACGCGGCGGTGGCCGCCGCCAAGGACGCCTATGCGAGCTGGAGCCGGTCGTCGCTGGCCCAGCGGACCGCGATCCTGTTCCGGTTCCGCGCCCTGCTCGACGCCCACCGCGACGAGATCGCCGAGCTGATCACCGCCGAGCACGGCAAGGTGCACTCCGACGCCCTCGGCGAGGTGGCGCGCGGTCTGGAGATCGTGGACCTGGCCTGCGGCATCAACGTGCAGCTGAAGGGCGAGCTGTCCACCGAGGTCGCCTCGCGGGTGGACGTGGCCTCGATCCGGCAGCCGCTGGGCGTGGTCGCGGGCATCACGCCGTTCAACTTCCCGGCGATGGTCCCGATGTGGATGTTCCCGATCGCCATCGCCTGCGGCAACACCTTCGTGCTGAAGCCCAGCGAGAAGGACCCCTCGGCGTCCGTCCGGATCGCCGAGCTGCTGGCCGAGGCCGGGCTGCCCGACGGCGTCTTCAACGTGGTGCACGGCGACAAGGTGGCCGTGGACCGGCTGCTGGAGCACCCGGACGTCAAGGCGGTGTCCTTCGTCGGCTCCACTCCGATCGCCCGCCACATCCACGCCACCGCCTCCGCCAACGGCAAGCGGGTGCAGGCCCTCGGCGGCGCCAAGAACCACATGCTGGTGCTGCCGGACGCCGACCTGGACGCGGCGGCCGACGCCGCCGTCTCGGCCGCCTACGGCTCCGCCGGCGAGCGCTGCATGGCGATCTCGGCCGTCGTCGCGGTCGGCTCGATCGCCGACGAGCTGGTGGACAAGATCCGCGAGCGCGCCGAGAAGATCAAGATCGGCCCGGGCAGCGACCCCGCCTCGGAGATGGGCCCGCTGATCACCAGGGCGCACCGCGACAAGGTGGCCTCGTACGTGCACAACGCCGCCTCCGAGGGCGCCGAGGTCGTGCTGGACGGCACCGGTCACACGGTGGACGGCTTCGAGGACGGCCACTGGATCGGCATCTCGCTCCTCGACAAGGTGCCCACCAGCGCCAGGGCCTACCAGGACGAGATCTTCGGCCCGGTGCTGTGCGTGCTGCGCGTGGACACCTACGAGGAGGGCGTGGCGCTGATCAACGCCTCGCCGTTCGGCAACGGCACCGCGATCTTCACCCGGGACGGCGGCGCCGCCCGCCGCTTCCAGCTGGAGGTCGAGGCCGGCATGGTCGGCGTGAACGTCCCCATTCCGGTCCCGGTGGGCTACCACTCCTTCGGTGGCTGGAAGGACTCGCTCTTCGGCGACCACCACATCTACGGCAACGACGGCACGCACTTCTACACCCGCGGCAAGGTGATCACCTCCCGCTGGCCCGACCCGTCCGAGACCCCCGCGGGCGTCGACCTCGGGTTCCCGCGCAACCACTGAGAGTGACATCCGCTCCACGTCAGGCCGTCCGATATTCGGACGGCCTGACATTTTTTTGCGACCCATGCTGCGATTACCGTTTGGAGGGGAGGAAACGGGTGTCGGAGGCGAGAGATCGATAGCACCTTTGAAAGCAAGGTCATGCATCATCAAGGCTTGGGGAATGCGGAAGCTCCTGGTGATCTCCTATGAATGCGAGGTCGGCCGGTCGATGTGCCCAGTGCGGATTCCGTAGGCAAACGGCCATTGACGCGGTGGTTTTCGTCGGGGTTCCATGCTCGCGCCGGGAGCGGACGAGTGACCATACGAAACCAAAGCCGCCGGAGGCGATAACGCTCCCGACCCGCAACCCTCAGCACAAGTCGATCGGAATCGCCGCATGACCGACACGCTCCGCCCTGTCGACGACGCCCCCTTCAAGGCGCCCGGCTCCCCCACCGAGGCATCGGACAGTCCCAGGGCGCTCAAGCGCTCCATCGGGGTGGTCGGCGGCACACTCCTCACCCTCTCGTGCGTGACGCCCGCCTCCACGCTGTTCGTGGTCGTCCCCGACCTGTTCGGCTCCCTGGGCACCGCCACCGCCCTGACCATCGCCATCGGCTCCCTGCTCTGTATCGCCGTGGCGTTCTGCTACTCCGAACTGGGCACCCTCATCCCCAGCGCGGGCGGCGAGTACGCCATGGTCTCCACGATGGCCGGACGGCTCGCGGGCTGGCTGGTCTTCGTACTGTCCCTGCTGGTCGTCGTGATCGTGCCGCCCGTGATCGCCATGGGCACGGCGGACTACCTGGCGCCCGTGGTCCACCTCGACCCGTCGATGACCGGCGCCGGGGTGATGCTGCTCGCCACCCTCGCCGGTCTGCTCGACCTGCGCGCCAACGCCTGGATCACCGGCATCTTCCTGGTGCTGGAGGTCATCGCGGCCGGCGTGGTCGCCCTGCTGGGCTTCGCGCACAGCCAGCGCGGCGTGGGCAGCCTGGTCTCCATGCAGGTGGCCGGCTCGGACGGGCACACCGACCCGGTGACCGCCATGCTCGTCATCTCCGGGCTCGCCATCGCCCTCTTCGCCACCCAGGGCTTCTCGACCGCCGTCTACCTCTCCGAGGAACTGGAGCACCCGCGCCGCAACGTCGCCCGCACCGTGCTCGCCACCCTCGCCATCTCCTCCGTGATCATCCTCGTGCCGGTCGCCGCCATCACCATGGGCGCCTCCGACGTCAAGGAACTGACCGGCGGCGACCTCAGCTCGATGGTGACCGCCTGGTCCAACTCGGCGGTCGGCACCTTCGTCAGCCTCTGCGTGGCCCTCGCGATCATCAACGCGGGCATCGTCATGGTCATCCAGAACTCCCGCGTCCTGTTCGCCTCCGCCCGCGACAAGGCATGGCCCGAGCCGGTCAACAACGTCTTCTCCAAGCTCGGCCGCTTCGGCTCCCCCTGGGTCGCCACCCTCGTGGTGGGCGTGCCCGGCGCGGTGCTCTGCTTCGTCAACCTGGACACCCTGTACGGCGTGACCGGCGTGTCCGTGACCGGCATGTACCTCCTGGTCGCGATCGCCGCCCTGCTCGCCCGCCGCGGCCACCACAAGCACACCCCCGCCTGGCGCATGCCGCTGTGGCCGGCCATGCCGATCCTGCTGATCGTGGTGCTGACCTACATCCTGACCCAGCAGGAGGTCGTCTACCTGCTGTGGACCGGCGGCATCACCGCCGTCGCCACCCTGTACTGGGCGCTCTACCTGCGCCCGCGCCGCGACACCCGCTGGCTGGTCTCGCTCCCCGAGGACGCGCGGGCCTGAGCACCGGTCCGCGTCCCGGGCGCCCCTTCGGTCTACCGCGATCGCGGTAGACCGAAGGGGCGCCCTACTGCCGGGGGAGGGCCCGCGGCTCCGTCCACAGGCTGCACCGGCCGACGGCCGCGGCCCGTACCGTGGAGGGCATGGATCTTCGACTGCCGGCCCTGCCGGGACTGCGGGGACTGCTGCGCGGGCCCCGGCGGTGGATCGCCGCCGGGGCCGCCGTCGCGGTGCTCGCCGGCGCCGGCACCTGGACGGCGGTCGCCTCCGACGACCCGCCGCGGGTGCACCGGACCGACCGGATCATGACCATGGGCCGCGGGGTGCGTGTCGACACCTCGTACTTCACCCCGGCCGGCCCCGGCCGCCACCCCGCCGTCCTGCTGGGGCACGGCTTCGGCGGCAGCAAGGACGACGTCCGCGGCCAGGCGGAGGACCTCGCCCGCGCCGGATACGCGGTCCTGACCTGGTCGGCGCGCGGCTTCGGCCGGTCCACGGGGAACATCGGGCTGAACGACCCCGCGGGCGAGGTGGCCGACGTCTCCAGGCTGATCGACTGGCTGGCCGGACAGCCCCAGGTCCGGCTCGACCGCCCCGGCGACCCGCGCGTGGGCGTGGCCGGCGCCTCCTACGGCGGCGCGATCTCCCTGCTCGCAGCCGGGTACGACCGCCGGGTGGACGCCATCGCCCCGGCGATCACCTACTGGAACCTCGCGGACGCCCTCTTCCCCAACGGCGTCTTCAAGAAGCTGTGGGCGGGCGTCTTCTTCGGCTCCGGCGGCGGCTGCGCGCGGTTCGAGCCCGAGCTGTGCCGGATGTACCGGCGGGTCGCCGAGTCCGGCCGGCCGGACGCGCGGGCGCGCGCCCTGCTCGAGGCGCGCTCGCCGTCCGCCGTCGCCGGCCGGATCAAGGTGCCCACGCTGCTGGTGCAGGGACAGACCGACTCGCTGTTCCCGCTCGGCCAGGCCGACGCCGCCGCCCAGGCGATCCGGGCGAACGGCGCCCCCGTGGCCGTGGACTGGATCGCGGGCGGACACGACGGCGGCGACCCGGAGACCGCGCGCGTCCAGGCCCGCGTGCGGGCCTGGTTCGACCGGTACCTGAAGGACGACGAGGACGCCGGCACCGGCCCCGCCTTCCGCGTCACCCGCACCGGAGGCGTCGACTCCACCGACGGCGCGGCCCTGCTGCGCGGCGCGAGCGCCGGCACGTACCCGGGACTGGGCGGCGGCCGGCGCACCATCGCGCTCCGCGGACCCGGGCAGCGCTTCGAGAACCCGCCGGGCGCCGCCCCGCCCGCCGTCTCCTCCCTGCCCGGCCTCGGCGGCACGGGCGGCGGGCTGGCCCGGCTTTCCGCCCTCGGCGTCGGCGCGGCGCTGGACTTCCCCGGCCAGTACGCGCGGTTCGACTCGGCGCCCCTCGCCCGCGACCTGCGCGTCACCGGATCGCCCACCGTCACCGTGCGTGTGACGTCGACCGGCGCCGACGCGGTGCTCTTCGCGAAGGTGTACGACGTCGCACCCGGCGGCGCGCGGCCGGTACTGCCCGCCCAGCTGGTGGACCCGGTGCGCGTGACCGACGCCCGGCACGGCAAGGACGTCACCCTCATCCTCCCGGCCGTGGACCACGAGGTGCAGAAGGGCCACCGGCTGCGCCTGGTCCTCGCCTCCACCGACCTCGGCTACGCCTCCCCGGCCGCCCCCGCGACGTACACCGTTTCGCTGAGAAGCGGGCTGACGGTGCCGACGGCGCCAGGAGTGACCACCGCGGCGGCCCCGCTGCCCGCCTGGGTGTGGTGGCTGCCGGCCGCGGGCGCCGCGACCGCCCTCGCCCTGCTGCTGACCGCCCGCCGCCGCACCCTCGCTCCCGCGCCCGACCCGGCGCTCGCCGGGGTCCCGCTGCGGATCACCGGCCTGAGCAAGCGGTACGCGAAGTCCGCCGACCGGTACGCGGTGCGCGAGCTGTCCTTCCGCGTCGAGCAGGGCCAGGTGCTCGGCCTGCTCGGGCCCAACGGCGCCGGCAAGACCACCACCCTGCGCATGCTGATGGGCCTCATCCGGCCGGACGAGGGCGAGATCCGCGTCTTCGGCCACGCCGTGCGGCCCGGCGCGTCCGTGCTCTCCCGGGTCGGCGCCTTCGTCGAGGGCGCGGGCTTCCTGCCGCACCTGACCGGCCGGGAGAACCTGGAGCTGTACTGGCGGGCCACCGGCCGCCCGGCCGGGGACGCCCACCTGGAGGAGGCCCTGGAGATCGCCGGCCTCGGCGAGGCGCTCGGCCGCGCGGTGCGCACCTACTCCCAGGGCATGCGCCAGCGCCTGGCCATCGCGCAGGCCATGCTCGGCCTGCCCGACCTGCTCATCCTGGACGAGCCGACCAACGGCCTGGACCCGCCCCAGATCCGCGAGATGCGCGAGGTGATGATCCGCTACGCGGCCGCCGGCCGCACGGTGATCGTCTCCAGCCATCTGCTGGCCGAGGTGGAGCAGACCTGCACGCATCTGGTCGTGATGGACCGGGGGCGTCTGGTGCAGGCCGGCCCGGTCGGCGAGATCGTCGGCTCCGGGGACACCCTGCTGGTCGGCACCGCCGCGCTCGTGGAGGAGCCCGTCGTGGAGAAGGTGGCCGCGCTGCCCGGCGTCGCCTCCGCGGTACGTACCGAGGACGGCCTGCTGGTCCGGCTGGAACCCGGCGGCACCGCGCACCGCCTGGTCGCCGAGCTGGTGCGCCTGGAGGTGCCCGTCGCCTCCGTCGGCCCGCACCGCCGCCTGGAGGACGCCTTCCTGACCCTGATCGGAGGTTCCGCGTGAGCGCGACCGCCCCGCCCGCCGAGCCCGTCGAGACCGCCTCCGGCTACCGGGCCGGGCGCACCCTGCCCCTGCGGGTGGAGCTGGTGCGCCAGCTCAAGCGGCGCCGCACCCTGGTCATGGGCGGCGTCCTGGCCGCCCTGCCCTTCGTGCTGCTCGTCGCCTTCGCCATCGGCGGCGAGCCCGGCGGCCGGAACGACCGGGTGACCCTGATGGACACGGCCACCGCCTCCGGCGCCAACTTCGCCGCGGTGAACCTGTTCGTCTCGGCCGGCTTCCTGCTGGTCGTCCCGGTCGCGCTGTTCTGCGGCGACACGGTCGCCTCGGAGGCGAGCTGGTCCTCGCTGCGCTATCTGCTCGCCGCGCCGGTGCCCCGGGCCCGGCTGCTGTGGTCCAAGCTGGCCGTCGGGCTGTCGCTGAGCCTGGCCGCGATGGTGCTGCTGCCGGTGGTGGCGCTGGCCGCCGGCACCGCGGCCTACGGCTGGGGTCCGCTGCGGATCCCCACCGGCGGCGCGCTGGACCCGGCCACCGCCGCCCAGCGGCTGGCGGTCGTGGTGGCGTACCTCTTCGTCTCCCAGCTGGTCACCGCGGGCCTGGCCTTCTGGCTGTCCACGCGGACGGACGCGCCGCTGGGCGCGGTCGGCGGCGCGGTCGGGCTGACCATCGTGGGCAATGTGCTGGACGCGGTCACCGCCCTCGGGCACTGGCGGGACTTCCTGCCCGCGCACTGGCAGTTCGCCTGGGCGGACGCGGTGCAGCCGCGGCCCGAGTGGGCCGGGATGATCCAGGGCGCCTCCGTGTCCGTCGCCTACGCCCTCGTCCTGTTCGCGCTGGCCTTCCGCGGGTTCGCCCGCAAGGACGTGGTGTCGTAGGGGCGCCGCCGGGCGCGGGGCGGGCCAACCGGGTGAACCTCCGCAACCAAATCCGGGGTGCCGGGTTGATGAAGGAGTAGGACATGCGGCCTACAAGAACCCGATCAACGTGATCGCGGATCGGTCAACTTCATCATCGCGCTTGACCCGGCGATCGGCAGCGAGTGCAGGAACGCCCGACCGCCCAACGCACCAGTTCCGGGTGTGTCGTGGCCGGCCTCGGACGTCGATGCGCGGTCCGGGGTCGGCTTTCCCAGTTCTTCAAGCAGGAAGACAGCACATTGCGACAGACTCTGAGCAGGGGAGTGCTCGCGGCGGCGGCCGCCGCGACGGGCGTTCTCTCCTTGTCCTGCGGCTCCGCCCTCGCCGACTCGGACGCCACGGGGGTGACCAGTGACTCCGACGGCATCGCGTCCGGCAACGTCCTGCAGGCGCCCGTGCACGCGCCGGTGGACCTGTGCGGCAACACGGTCAGCGCCGGTGCGGTGCTGAACAGGTCGTTCGGCCACAGCTGCGCCCATGACGCGTGCGAGCCCGCGGACTCGTCCGGCGACTCGTCCACCGACTCCTCCGGCGGTTCCGGCTACGGCACCGACGACGAGGGCACCGCAGCGTCGAGCGTGAGCGGCGCCCGGGACGCCGACGACTGCGCGAGCCCCGCTCCCAGCGACAGCCCCACCCCGCCGCCCACGCGGACCACCGAGTCGCCGCGTCCGGCGCCGGAGCCGCCGCGGAGCACGGCCCCGAAGCCGACTCCGGCCGGCCACGAAGAGCCCGCCGGGCCGCCGCAGCTGGCCGAGACCGGCGAGAAGACCATGGTGGCGGCCTCGACCGCCGGCGCGGCGCTGATCGCGGGCGGCATCCTGCTGTACCGCCGCGGCCGGGCCGCCGCCCGGCGCTGACCGCCCCGGGTGCCCCGCGGCACCCGCCCCGGCCGGGCCGGGCCCGGCCCTCGAGGCGGACCGCGGACACACCCGGCCCGGCCCCGGCGCGGCGACCGCCCGCCGGGCGCACCCTCCCCGACCGTCGGGGTGCGCCTTCCGCGGGCGCCGGAGCACTTCCCCACCGGGCCGCCGGGAGCTCCCGCTCCCGGCGGCCCGGCCGCTTCCGCACCACCCTCACACGACCCTACGGCGCACACCGTCCGGGCCGACGGTCGCCATCGCACGGGCCGGCACCGCCCGCCCGGCCCGCGGCACACACGCCCGCCGCACGGTGCGCACGCGCCCGGCCCCACAGGCCGGGCCGACCCACCGCCCGCCCGCCCGGTCGGCCGAGCGCACCCGCACACATCGCACGGTGCGCACGCCCCGGCCCCGCCGCCGGGCCGACCCACCGCCCGGCCGACTGCCGATGCCGACTCCGGCCGGTCCCGCGCAGCCGCCGACGCCAACCCGTCATACGCCGGCCCGTCGCCTCCGCCCCCGCCTGCGGCGCTCGACGGCAAGGGACGCGACCAGGCTGCCGTACCCCGCCCGCACGCGGCACGGCGCACATGCGCCGACCCGCCGCGGGGCTGATCCACCGCGGCCCGGCCGCCCGCCCGCGCTCACCGCGGCCGGCTCCGCACCGCTGTCGGCGTCGGCTGGTTGCGGGTCGGCTGCTCGGTCGTCGTTCCCGGCCGGTCGCCGTTCCCGGCCGGTCACCGGCGCCCGGCCGCGACCGGCAGACCGTCGCGCCCCCGCGCCCCCGCGCCTAGCGCCCCCGCGCCCCCGCGCCTTTGCGCTCTCGCGCCCCCGCGCCCCCGCAGCACCTGCGCCCGGCTCCGCTGCCCCGTCGGGTCGCACCGCCCCGTCCGGTCGGCCGGGCGTCGGATCCGTCCGTCGGGCCGGATCCGTCCGTCAGACCACACTGGTGTGGCCGCACCTGCTCCTCGCGTGCGTCCCGACGCTGGTAGGGGCCTCGATGCCGGCGTGCGGCTCCACGCCGGTAAGGGCTCCGATGCCGGCGTGCGGCCCGCTGCCGGTTTCGTGTCGTGACGGTGGTGGCCCGCACGCGGGCGGTTGTCCGTGTGCGAGCCGTCTGCCGGTCGTCCGTGGCCGGGGCCGGTGGGGGTCAGCGGGTCACCGGGGACGGGGACGCGTAGCGGCCGGCGCTTCCGGGCACGGGGATCGTGCCGCCCGCCGGGGTGGACCTGAGCCGACGGCGCACCCCCCGGACCAGGGCCGGCGCCGTGTAGGTCGCGCCGTGCACGAAGCGCATCGCCGGGCCGAACCCGGCGGCGGTCACCAGGCCCGCCAGGAACAGTCCGGGCTGCGAGGACTCGAAGCCGCGCCCGACCATGGGCGAGCCGTCGGGCAGTACGGCCAGCGACGCGCGCAGTTCGGCGGAGAGCAGCTCCATCCGGTCGCACCGGGCCCGGAAGCCGGTGGCGGCGATGACGTGTTCCGTCTCCAGGGTGCGCACGGGGACCCCGCGGCCGACCACGTCCAGCCGTACGCCGCCGGACACCGCGCAGGCCGCGGCGACCTCGTGGCCCGGCAGCAGTTCCACCGCGCCCTCCACCCGGTCCCGCACCCACCAGGCGCCCGCGGGCCCGAGCGCCGTGGCCGCGATGCGCGACCGCGTCCGCTCGGGCAGCCGCCGGAACAGATCGGGGCGCTCGGAGTAGAACCAGTTGCGCCAGCCGGGGCCGAGACCGCTGTGCGGGGAGCGCGCCGACTGCCACCACGGCCGCTCCCACGGCGGCGGCACGTCGTTCCACCGCACCCGGTCCGCCCGCGCCAGCACCCGCACCCGGGTGCCCTGTTCGGCGAGCAGCGCCGCCGTCTCCAGGGCCGCCTGGCCGCCGCCGATCACCGTCACGTCCCTGCCGCGGAACCGGTCGAGGTCGCCGTGGTGGCTGCTGTGCGTCACCAGCGCCGGGTGCAGCCCGCGCAGTACCGGCGGCACCTCGACGAACGGCATCACGCCGACGGCCAGCGCCACCGTCCGCGCGCGCAGCGCCTCCCCGTCCTCGGTGACGACCGTGAAGCCCCCGGGGCCGTGCGTCACCCGGGACACCGTGCGCTCGTCCACCTCCGGCACGGCGTTGCGCGCGAACCACAGGCCGTACGAGGCGAACGCCTCCACCGGGATCGGGTGCGCGTGACGCGCCGTCAGGCCCTGCTCGGCGCAGTAGGCGTCCAGGCGCCAGCGCCCGCGCGGGTCGGACAGGTTGGACGCCCACGGCTCGGACTTGAGGAACATGCCCCGGGGCATGTGGTCCCGCCAGGACGCCATGGGCCGGCCGAACACGCGCAGGCTCAGCCCGGCGTCCGCGGCGTGGGAGGCGATGGACAGGCCGTACGGGCCCGCCCCCACCACCAGGAGGTCGTACATCATCGACTGCTCGCTTTCTCGTCGTCGGTCACAGCGGGTGAGGTCGCCCCGGGGATCAGGCCCCGCGCCGGTGCCGCGGGCGCCGGGCGCAGCCGGTCGCGCAGCCGGTCGCGCAGCCGGCGGGACGCGTGGCGCGACCACAGGGCCCACATCTCCCGGCCGGGGGCGCGGTCGTCCCGCGCGTACCAGGCCAGCTCGCGCCCGCCCGGACCGGCGCGCAGCGCGGCGAGCGGCGCGTAGTTCTCCACCACGAAGGTCCGCCCGGCCGCCGGGGCGCCCTGCGGCAGTGGACGGCCCGTCAGGTCCAGGTGCAGGGCGCGTACGACGTCCAGTCCCGCGCCGTCCTCGAACAGCCGGAACTGGGCGCCCGGCCGCGGGTTGAAGTCGAGCAGGTGGTAGCGGCCGGTGCTGCCGCAGCGCCGGAAGTCGAGGTCGAGGACCCCGCGGTAGCCCAGCTCCGCGACGAGCCGTTCGGCCTGGGCCCGCACCTCGGGGTTGGGCGTCCAGCGGCCCACCGCGGTCAGGCCGGCCCCGCGCGGCCAGGCCAGGTGCTTGCGGCCCGGCCCGCCCGCGCGCACGGCGCCGGACCGGTCCGCGTAGCCGTGGAAGAACCAGTCCCGGTCCGGCCCCGGCGGCAGAAAGGCCTGCAGCAGCAGCCGGCTGCCGGCCTCACCGGTGCGCAGGTACAGCTCCCGGGCCTGCCGCTCCGAGCGCACCAGCACGGTGCTGCGCAGGTCGCCGCCCGCGGGCAGCAGCCAGGGCCGGCTCCACTTGGCCACCACCGGCAGCCCGAGCCGGCGTGTGGCGTCGGCGGCCTCCGACGGGCTGTCGGGGACCAGCGTCACCGGGTGCGCCACGCCCGCCGACGCGCACACGGCGGCCAGTTCGGCCTTGTCCGCGACGCGTTCGGCGAGCGTGCCCGGCAGCCGCGGCAGGAGGTAGGACGGCGCGAGCGCCTCCCGCCCCCGCGCCGCGGCGATCGCGCACGCGTCGTCCATCGGGACCAGTACGGCCGGCCGCCCGATCCGCTCGGCGACGCGGCGCAGCGCGAGCAGGATGTCGTCCGGGGACGCGCCCGGCGGTGGCGGGGGGTGCATCCGGCGCACATAACGCGACCGCCGGACGGGGCTTCCCGCGCAGTCGGCGACGAGATGCACCTCCACCCCCGCCCGGCCGAGGGTGCGTACGGCGCCCAGCGTGCCGTGGTGGAAGGGGTTCCGGTCGGTCCGCACCACTACGGCGGGGACACGGGTGTCGAGCAACGACACGAAATCTCTCTCTCCTCGGAATCTCCGGATCGGCTCACCCGCACGGGCGAGCACGGCACTCGAAAGCCCCAATGGCGCTGGCGCCGCCGACTTTTGTGTGCCTCACTTCATATGACGGACCGTCAATAAGGACAATCAGGAGCAATCATCCATCAACCGGAACAATAAAAGCCGTAAGGCCGGACAAACACTCAGGAAAGGATCAGGCATGGCCCCACAGCACAGGCGGGTGCGGATCCGCCGGCTGGCCGTGGGCGCGGCGGCGGTCGTCGCGGCCGCCGCCCTGGCGTCCGGCCCGGCAGTGGGGGTGGAGGTCCGGCGCGTCGCCGGCCCGCCGCACCCGGTGCCCGCCCCGACGCCGCCCCCGGTCCCGGCCGCCGCCCCGGCCGCTGTCACGGGCCCCGCCACGGCCCCGGCCCCGGCCCCGAAGCCGCCCGCGGCCCCGGCCGTGACCGCGGCCCCGGTCCCCGGCCGGGTCCCCGTCCCCGTCCCGAGCGCGGCCCCGGCCGTTCCCGGACCGGCCGCCCCCGCCGCCCCCGACATCCGTCCCGCCCCCGTGGCCACGCCCACGGTCCCTCCCGTGCCGCCCGTTCCGCCGGCCCCCGGGATTCCTGTGCTGCCGTCGGTGCCCTCGCCGCCCGCACCGCCGGTGCTGGGCAACGTTCCGGCGTTCGGCGCGTTCCTCAGCTCCGACGCCCTCGGCGTGGCCCGCATGCCCCTGCTCAGCCACTGGCTCGGCGGCGCCGAACTGCGCGTCGGCCACACCTATCTGCCCGGCAACCACTGGAGCGACATCGAGGGCGGCGCCCACTTCCTCGAGGCGTGGGCGCGCTGGCGCAACGCGAAGAACGACCGGCTGTTCGTGCTCAACGTCCCCCTGCAGGAGCGCAACGAGGAGGGCGTCTCCGACGACGAGGTGCGGCGGCTGCTGCGGCGCGGCGCGGCCGGGGAGTTCGACCACCACTTCCGTGCCCTCGCCGAGCGGCTGGTCGCCCTGAGAGTCCCGGACACGGTGCTGGTCCTCGGCTGGGAGATGAACGGCGTCACCTACACCCACCGCTGCGGGCCGGACCCGGCGGCCTGGAGGGCGTACTGGAACCGGATCGTCACCACCATGCGCGCGGTGCCGGGCCAGCGGTTCCGGTTCGACTTCGCGCCGAGCCGCGGCCGGGACGCCGTCCCGTGGACGCAGTGCTACCCGGGCGACGCCACCGTCGACATCATCGGCATGGACTCCTACGACCAGCCGGCCGGCATCACCTTCGACGAGCAGATCAAGGAGCCGTACGGGCTGCAGGCCCACGTGGACTTCGCCAGGGCCCACGGAAAGCCGATCTCGTACCCGGAGTGGGGACTGTTCCGCAACGGCGACAACGCCGAGTACATGCGGCGCATGCTGGCCTGGATGGACGAGCACAAGCCGCTCTACAACACGCTGACCGACTACTGCCCGCACGGTGTGTGGCAGTGCCGGGCCAACCCCAGGTCCTCGCACGTCTACCGGTCCTTCCTGTTCGGCCGCATCGACGATCCGGCCCCGCCCGCCTCGCCCGCGCCCACCCCCGCCACGCAGCCCGCCGCGGTCACCGCGCCGCCGCTGCCCGACGACTGCACACCGCTGAACCTCGGCCACTGGGTGGAGCACTGGCTCGGCGGGAAGGTCTGCGTCCGCCTCGACTGGTGGCCGGACGACGACTGACCCGGCCCCGGCCCGCCGGCCACCGCGCCGGCCGCCGGTCCCGGCCGGCCGGTCACCGCCCCGGCCGCCGCCACCGCGCCTGCCGTCGTGCCCGTATCCATCGCCGCCACCGCGCCTGCCGTCGTTCCCGCCGCCCCCCGTCCCCGTCCCCGTCCCCGTCCCCGCCCTCGCCGCCCGCGCCCGCGTCACCGCTTGGGCTGGGCCTCGGCGGCGGCGGCCGGGCCGGGCACCGAGGCGGCGGGCGCGGCCTCGTCCTCCCGGCCGGGCCGCCGCGGGCGCACCAGCAGCGCCAGACCGCACAGCAGCCCGCCCGCGCTGCCGCCCACCAGGGCCGTCACCCGCGAGGACGCGGACGTCGGCTCGGTGGGCCGGACCGCCTTGGCGAACTGCACGAGCTGCACATGCGTGCTGCCCTTGGCCGCGTTGGCCTGCCGGGCCAGCGCCCGGGAGACCGCGTTGGCCATGTCGGCGGCCAGACGCGGGCGCGTGGAGGTGGCCGACACCGCGACCATCGGGGCGTCCGGCGAGGTCGCCGCCCGCACGCTCCGCTGCAGTGTGCGCACCGGCACACCGGCCCGCTGCTGGGCCTCCGCCAGCACGGCGGGCTGGGTGGCGACCCGGCCGTACGCCTGCGCGAAGCCGAGCGCGGGACCGGGGTCGGACTTCGCGGCCGGTACGGCGACGACGAAACTGGTGGCCGTGTAGGCCGGCGGGGTCAGCATCCCGTACGCGCCGCCGAGCCCCCCGCCGACGAGGACGCCGGCCACGAGCAGGGACCAGGACGGCAGCCTCCTCACCGGGGCCAGGGACAGGCGGAACTTACGGGCCGGGGTGTCGGTCATGACGGGGTTGCTCCCAGGGGTGACGGGGGTGACAGGGGTGAAAGGGGTGACGACGGGCCGGAGACCGCTGCCGCGTACACGTCCATGAGCCGGTCCGCGCTGCGGGTGATGCTGTAACGGCGTGCGCCCTCCGGCACCGTGCGCGGCCGCGGGCCCGCCGCCCGGACCTCGGCGATCGCGCGGGCGTACGCCTCCGGGCCGCCCTGCACCCGGCGCGCGCCCGCGGTCTCCCGCCGCGGCAGGTCCTCGAGCGCCGGGCAGGACGCGTAGAGCACCGGCAGGCCCGACGCCAGCGCCTCCACGGCGGCCAGGCCGAAGGCCTCCTCTGCGGACGGGGACGCCAGCAGATCCATCGCCGCGACCAGCGAGGGCAGGTCCACACCGTGCGAGCCGTCGGGGACGTAGGGCCGCTCCCCGGTGAACAGCACCCGGCCGGCCACCCCGGCCTCGCGGGCGGTGCGGCGCAGCACCTGCTCCTGCGGGCCACCGCCCACCAGGAGCAGCCAGTGGTCCTCGGGCAGCCGGGTGAGCGCGTGGATCAGGACGTCGAACCGCTTGCCCCGGGTGAGCCGGCCGACGCCGCCGACCACCCAGGCCCCCTCGGGCAGCCCGAGGCGGCGGCGGGTGCGCTCGCGCCGCTCCGCGTCGAAGCGGAAGCGCTCCAGGTCGATGCCGTTGGGGACGACCTCGATGCGCGGCGCGGGCACGCCCCAGCGCTTGAGCCGGTCGGCCACCGCGGCGGAGACGGCGACCGTCGCCGAGCCCAGCCGCTCGCTGGCGAGATACAGCCCGCGCACGCCCGCCGTCAGGCTGCGCCCCTCCATCTGCGAGTCGCCCAGGGAGTGCTCGGTGGCGACGACCGCGCGGACCCCGGCCAGGCGGGCCGCGATCCTGCCGTACACACAGGCCCGGTACAGATGGGTGTGCACCAGGTCGTAGCCGCCGCCGCGGATCAGCCGGACCAGGCGCGGCAGCGCGGCCAGGTCGCGGTTGCCGGCCATGCCCAGATGCGTCACCCGCACCCCGTCGGCGGCCAGGCCCTCGGCGACCGCGCCCGGATTGGTGAGCGTCACCACGTCGCAGTCGACGGGCAGATGACGCAGCAGCAGGCGCAGCTGCTGCTCGGCCCCGCCCACGCCGAGGCCGGTGATGATGTGCAAGGCCCTCATCGGTGATGCCGCGTCCCTTCTCACAGTCCCTCCACCGGGCGCCGCCGCAGCCGGTGCAGCCCGTGCTTCAGCCGCAGCCGCCAGGCGGTGTCGTTCTGGCCGACGTGCACCCGCGGCAGGGCGTACGGACCGGTCAGCGGGCCGGGGTCGATGGCGCAGGCGTAGGCGTACCCGGCCGCCCGCACGGCCTCCACGGCGCGGGCGTCGACCGTGCCGTAGGGGTAGCAGAAGCCGCCGACCGGGGCGCCGGTCAGCTCCTGGAGCAGGGCGCGGCTCTCGGTCACCTCGGTCTTCAGGGCGCGGTCGTCGGCGCGGGTGAGGTCGACGTGGGTCAGCCCGTGCGAGCCGATCTCCACGCCCTCGGCGGCGGCGCGCCGGATGCCGTCCGCGGTCAGCAGCGGCTTGCGCGGGCCCAGCGGGTCCCAGGCGTTGTCGCCGCCGAGCCGCCCGGGCAGGACGAACAGCGTGGCGCCGCACCCCCAGCGGCGCAGCAGCGGCAGCGCGCCGGTGACGAAGTCGGCGTACCCGTCGTCGAAGGTGAGCCCGACCAGGCCGCGCCCCTCGCCCCGGGCCCGGGCGGCGAGCAGCGCGCCCACCGACACGCCCCGCAGCCCCCGCCGGCGCAGCCACGCCAGCTGCCGGTCCAGCCGCTCGGGTGTCACCGTGACGCGGTACGGGTCGTCGGTGCAGTCGCCGACCGAGTGGTACATCGCCACCCACGGGACGGGGCCCGGGCGCGCGACGGGGCGCCCGGCGGCGGGACGGGAATCAACGGAAGCGGCCATGTGTGAGCCTTCGTGTGAGGGTGCGCAGGGAGCGCAGGGCGGACGCGAGGCCCTGGTCGCCCAGGGCCCAGGTGAGCGGGACGAAGACGGCGGTCACCGTCAGGCAGCCGGCCACCAGGCCGGTCACGGGGGAGTCGGGGCGGCTCGCGACGAACGCCCCGGCGACGGTGGCGGCCACCGCGGCCCGCACCGGCCGGCTCAGCTCGGCCAGCACCTTGCGCACCCGGATCGACACGCCGGGCGCGCCGGGTCGGGGCGTGCCGTCGCCGGACGCGCGCAGGCCGGCCAGCAGCAGCCCGGCGGTCACGGTGATGCCCAGGGCGTTGGCGGCGGCGATCCCCGCGACGCCCCACATGCCCACGGTGGCGGCGCCGGTCCAGGAGGTGACGGTGATGCCCGCGGTCATCGCGCCGAACGGGTACCAGCTCGGCCGGCCGCCGGAGAAGTACGAGCGGATCAGGGCGCCCACCAGGGTCTGGCCCAGCAGCCCGAGGGCGTACACCCGCATCACGTCCGCGGTCGCCGCGGTGTCGCTCGCGGTGAACGCGCCGCGCTGGAAGAACAGTTCGATCATCTGCGGGGCGCAGGCGACGACCGCGCACATGCCGAGCAGCACCACGCAGGAGGCCAGCACCAGGTCCCGCTCCACCCGGCCGCGGGCCCGCTCGGTGTCGCCGTCCGCGAGCGCCCGCGCCACCACCGGGAAGGTGACGGTGCACAGCATCAGCGACAGCGTCATCGGGATCTGGGCGACCTTCTGCGCGTAGTTCAGGTGCGAGATGGCCCCCGAGGGCAGCGTGGAGGCGAGGAAGCGCTCGACCAGGACCTGCGACTGACGGCACAGGGCGAACAGCAGGACGGCGGCGACCAGGGCGAACTGCACCGGCCGCGCCTCGGCGCCGCCGTCCGCCAGGTCCTCGTCCTCGTCCCCGACCACGGGGACGGCGGCCGGCCGTGACGCCCGTCCGCGCGCGGCCAGCTCCCGCCACATGGACGGCAGTTGCACCGCGATCATCAGGCAGCCGCCGGCCGCGACGCCGGCCGCCGCGGACCGTACGCCCCAGCCGGGCCCCAGCAGGAACATCGCGGCGACGATGCCGGCGTTGTAGACGACGTAGATCGCCGCGGGGGCGAAGAAGCGCCGGTGCGCCCGCAGGGCCGCGCTGCAGTACCCGGCGAGCCCGAAGGCCAGCACACAGGTCGCCGTCAGCCGGGTGCAGTCGGCGGCGAGCCCCGGATCGGGCAGGCCGGGTGCCAGCGCCCGGACCAGGTAGGGGGCCAGACCGGCGATGAGCGCGGCGACCGCGGCGAAGGCGAGGCACAGCCGGGGCAGGGTGGAGGCGACCAGGGCCCGCACCGGGTCCCCCTGGGCGCCCCGGGCCCGGCGGGCCAGCGCCACGCTGAACGCGGGCACCAGCACGAGCGCCAGCCCGTCCTCGATCAGCAGCGTGGCGGCGAACTCCGGCACGGTCCACGCCACCAGGAAGGCGTCCGTGTCGCTCCCGGCGCCGAACAGCCGCGCCAGCGACTGGTCGCGGACCAGGCCGAGCAGGGAGCCGGCGATGGACAGGGCCGCCGTGACGAAGGTGGCCCGGGCCAGGAACCTCCGGGAGACCGAGGTCGCCTCGGCGGCGGGGGCGTCCGCCCCGGGGGTGCGCGCGGCGGGGACGGCGGGCGCGGCGCCGGTGGCGGCGCCGGATGTCGGCTTGGGCTGCACGGTCATCGCGCCACGGCCTCCTCGGCACGCGCCGGCGCCCCGTCCCGGGGCGCGGCGCCCGGCCGCCGTTCCCCGCCGGCCAGCGCCCACCAGGCGGCCAGGCCCAGGCCCATCGCCGTCAGCACCGTCGAGGGGCCGCCGATGTCGCCGTACGCGAAGTCGGTCAGCAGCCACACCAGCAGCCCGCACGCGACGAGACCGCAGTCCGGGACCGGCCCCCGGCCGCGCACGCGCAGCAGCCTGCGCAGCCCGCACACCAGCAGGGCCAGCCAGCTCCCGGCGAGCCCGAGCAGCCCGGCCAGGCCCTGCTCGCTCAGTACCAGCAAGTACATGTTGTGCGGCGACAGCAGCGGCTGCCTGCGGTACGCCGCGCCCGCGCCCGCGACCTCGGCGCCCGACGACAGGGCCAGCGTGGCGTGTCCGTCGCGGTACTCGGGGAAGCCCTTCAGCCCCACACCGGTCACCGGGTGCGTGCGCCACATGCCGACGGCGGACGCCCACAGCGTGTACCGGTCGACGACGGACTGGTCGGGCGCGTCGGTGACCTGCGCGATGCTGTCGATCCGCTCCTGCAGCATCGCGGTGCCGACCCCGAACCCGCCCACCAGGATCACCGCCGCCGCGGTCACCGCCGCGGCCACCTTCAGCGCGCGGCGCAGCCCGGCCAGCACCAGCTGCACGGCGCAGGTCAGGGCGGTGGCGATCCACGCGCCCCGGCTGAAGGAGACCGCGAGCGGCACCAGAAGGACGAGCGCGCAGCCGGCGGCGGCCACCCGCTGCCGCACCGGGACCCGGCCCAGCGCGATGCCGACCGCGCACACCAGGCCGAGCGAGACCGCCTCGGCCATGCCCATCACGTCCTGCGCCCCGAAGGTGCCGACCGCCCGGATCTCCTCGCCCTGGTAGGAGGCGCCGGTCCGGGTCAGGTACTGGTGCACGCCGAGCGCGCCCTGCCACAGCGCCAGGCCCACGAACGACCAGGCGAGCAGCCGGAATCCGGCCCGGTCGCGCACCAGCAGCAGCACGGCCGCCGGGACCAGCACGAAGACCTGCAGATAGCGGCCGAGCCCGGTCAGCCCCGCCGCCGTCGAGTACGCCCCCATGGCGGCGAGCGCCAGCCCGGCGACCGGCAGGCCCAGCACCACGGCCGCCGCCGGCGACAGCGGGCGCCGCCGGTCGCGCAGCAGGCGGATCGCGCAGAGGACCACCATCAGCGCGGAGACCACGTCCGCGGGTTCCGCGCCGCCCGGCGTCACCGGCAGGGCCAGCAGGGCGATCACGGCCACCGCCGGCAGCACCGGCGCGAGTCGGGCGGCCCCGCGCGGGAGCGGTGCGAGGGCGAGGCTCACGTCGGTCAGCTCCCCGTCGGACGTACCAGCGCGGCGGCGGTGCGCAGCAGGATGCAGACGTCCTGCCACAGCGACCAGTTGTCGATGTAGGCGTTGTCGAAGCGGCTGCGGTCCTCGATCGAGGTGTCGCCGCGCAGCCCGTGGATCTGGGCGAGGCCGGTCAGGCCGGTGCGCATCCGGTGGCGGGCCGCGTAACCGGCGTAGGTCTGACTGAACTGGGTGACGAAGTAGGGGCGTTCGGGCCGCGGGCCGACCAGGCTCATGTCGCCGCGGAGCACGTTCCACAGCTGCAGCAGCTCGTCCAGCGAAGTGCGCCGCAGCATGCGGCAGAAGGGGCGCATCCGGTTCTCGTCGGCCACGCTCCACCGGGTCGCCGACTCGTGCTCGTCGACCGGGCGGTGGGTGCGGAACTTCAGCAGCGTGAACGGCTTGCCGTTCCTGCCGATGCGTTCCTGCCGGAACACCACGCCCGGTCCGTCGCTGAGCCGCAGCACCAGGGCGCACGTCAGCAGCACCGGGGCGGCCACCAGCAGCAGCGCCCCCGACACCACGACGTCCAGGACGCGCTTGCCCACGGTCTCGCGCCGCACCCGCGACATGTCCAGGCGCCGGCAGGAGAACCCGGCCAGCCGCTCCTTGGCCGCGTACGAGGGGGAGTCGGCGTCGATCTCCCACATCACGCAGCCGGCCTCCGCCAACTCCTGGAGCATCGGCTGCTGTTCGGCGCGGGCGGCGGAGCCGACGGCCAGCACCGCCCGCACCCCGTTCTGGATGACGGCGCGCTTGACCTCCTCGGCGGTGGTCAGCACCGGCAGGTCGTCGGCGCCGTCCGTCCGGGCGGCCACGATCCCCACCGGCCGTACCCCGCAGCGCGGGTGACGCAGCAGCGCGGCGGCCACCCGGCGCGCGGCCGGCGCCGGGCCGACCAGCAGGGCGGCGTGCGGGTTGCGCAACAGCGCGGCGCGGCGCCTTCCGTGCACGGCGCCGCGCAGCAGGCACCCGGCGGCCGCCTGCACGGCCAGCCCGGTCAGCAGGGTGCCCGCCGACAGCGCCTGTTCGGGCCGGTACGCCGCCGCGACCGCCGCGAGCGCCAGCCAGGCCACGGCGGCACGGCACCAGACGGAGGGCAGTTCCTCCAGCAGCGTGGGCACCGGGGGCCGGGTGTCGCGCGTGCGCAGCAGCAGCGACGCGGTGATCAGCAGGGCGATGAGCAGCGGGTGGCGCTCGGAGGCGGTGAGCGCCGACGCGCCGAGCAGGGCGGCGGCGCCGTCGGCGATCAGCAGCGGCACCGGTGAGGCGGGCCGCGCCGCGGGGCGCGCGGCGGGAATCCGGAAACCGGTGGCGGCGCCGCGCGGCGGCATCACCGAGACCGGTGAGGACTGGGGGTCCCGTGGCTCCACGCCCGGGGCGGGGACGGTATGTTCGGCGGTCACGAGTGGTTCTACTCCCTGTGCTCGGTGGGCTCCACGCGCTGTGCTGTTGTCCGATGTGCCTCGCCGTCACCGGTACGGGCACGGCCACGGGTGTCGCCGTGGCCGGTGCGGGTGTGTCCGGCTTCGGTGTGTCCGGTCCTGGGTTCGGCTCGGGTGTCCTGGGGGCCGGTGGGTCGGGCCTCGGGGTGGCCGGTGCGGGGGTGGCCGGCCGCGCCGTGACCGGGGCCGGTGTGGCCGGCCTCGGCGCCTTCCGTGCCCGCGCCTTCCGTGCCGGTGCGTCCGGCCTCGGAGCGTTCGGCGGCGGGCCGTCGCGGCGTGGTGGGCCGGGCCGGTGGCCGCCCGGCTGTCGGGAGCCCGGCGGTCGGAAGTCCCGCGGCCGGGAGTCCGGCGGCCGGGGGTCCGGCGGCCGGGGGTCCGGCGGCCGGGGGTCCGGCGGCCGGGAGTGCGGTGGCCGGGAGTGCGGTGGCCGGGAGTGCGGTGGACGCGGCCGGGACGGCCGGGTGCGACCGGGGGCGCGGGGGGAGCAGTTCGCGGTACACCGCCGCGACCGCCGCGGCGGTGTGCCGTACGTCGTGGGCGGACCGCACATGGCGGCGGGCCCGGTCGCCGAGCGAGGCGCGCAGCGCCGGATCCAGCAGCAGCTCCGAGACGGCCCCGGCCAGCACCGCGGGACTCTCCGGCGGGACCAGGCAGCGGGAGGTCATGGAGGACGGCAGGCTCTCGCGCGCCCCGTCGACATCCGTGACGATCACGGGCGCCCCGCAGGCCATCGCCTCCAGCGGGGCCAGCGCCATGCCCTCCCAGCGGGAGGGCAGGACCACCACGTCGGCGGCCCGGTACCAGGGACGCGTGTCGGCGACGGCACCCGCGAACACCACGCTCTCCGGGGCGACTTCGCGCAGCCGGTCGTGGTCGGGTCCGTCGCCGACCAGCACGAGACGGGCGCCGGGCACCCTGCGTACGACCGTCTCCCACGCGCGCAGCAGGACGTCCTGCCCCTTCTGCCGGCACAGCCGGCCCACGCACACCGCGAGCGGCGCGTCCGGAGCGACGCCGGCGAGCGGCGCGAGCCCGGACCGGACCGCGCCGCCGCCCTCGGCCGGACGGAAGTGCTCGAGGTCGATGCCGTTGGGGATCACGGCCCACCGGCCGTCGATCCCGGCGCGCACGCCGGTGGCGCGCTCCGCCTCGCTGACGCACACCGTCCGCGCGGTCCAGCGCGCTCCCCGCCGCTCCCACCGGAGCGCGAGGTCCGCGGTGAGCCCGCCGACCGCCTCGAAGGACCAGGCGTGCGGCTGGAACACGGTCGGGATCCGTCCGCGCACGGCGAGCCGCCCGGCCAGACCCGCCTTCGCGCTGTGCGCGTGCACCAGGCCGGGTGCCAACTCCCGTACGATCCGGGCGAGTCGGCGTACCTCAGCGGCAAGTCCCGGACCCGGGGACCGGGTGGCCTCCCAGCGCCGTACGTCCGCGCCGAGCGCCCGCAGGGACGCGGCGAGGGGACTGTCCGGACAGGCCACGGCGACCTCCATGCCGCCCGCCAGCTGGGCCTGGACCAGATCCGCCACGACCCGCGCGACCCCGCCGTCCACCGGCTGGGTGAGGTGCAGGATCCGCGGCCGGGGCAGCGGAGGTGACAAGTGCATGCGCACGTCTTCCTTGCTCGCGAAAGGGCCCGGAACGGTTGGTGACGCGCTCACTTCCGGGCGTCGACGGCGGCGAAGAGAACGCCCGCCCACGCCGTGTCCCGCTCGGAGCGGAGCCGGAAGGTCACCTGGTCGCCGGCGCGCGGCAGCCCGCCCTGGAGACCGAACACGTCGGAGTCGTAGCCGAGGGTGTTGGCGTACGCCGGGATGCGCGCGGGGGAGTTGTCCCCGGGACCGCTGATGGTGGAGTTCAGGATGTCGTCGGCGGGGTCCGCGGGGCCGGTGAGGCGCAGGGCCCCGCTGCGGCCGGCCGTCAGGGTGAGCGAGTCGCCCGTGGTGCCGCGGTCGCCGTTGTACGCCACCAGGCCCGCGTACCCCCCGGCGCCGGCGCCGAAGTCGAGTCCGCGCATCCGGATCCTGTGCGTCGTACCGGAGTCGAGCCGCTGGAAGCCGTCCCAGACCGCCAGGTCCCGCACCGGCTCGGCCGGGTTCTCGTACGCCACCACCAGCGTCCAGCCGCCCCAGGCGCCGGCCTGGGACCTGCCGCTGGCGACGTTGACCTGCGCCACGGTGTAGAGGCCGGGCACGCTGTCGCGCACCATCCGCGTGACGTCCGCGGACGCCTGGAAGGCCTCGGCGCCGCCCGCCACGCGGTGACCGACGACGGTGTCGGCGAGGAGTTCCTTGTACTGCCCGCCGGGCTCGGCGAGGAGCACCCGCCGGCTGTCCTCCGGCGGCTTCTGCTCGCCCACCCGGAGGTTGCCGCCCCAGTACAGGCGCGCGTACGTCACCCGCGAGCCCGCGGGCAGGCGCAGCTCGGCCCGGGAGGAGTTGTAGGTGTTGGGGTCGTCGTCGACGTCGACGTAGAACATGTCGAAGTCGCCGTTGACGCCCTGCCCGCCCGTCTGCGCCCCGGAACACGAGGAGTCGGGCCGGCAGCTGATGGAGGTGTTGGCGGCCCGTACGATGCCGCCGTGCTGGTGTGCGCGGTATCGCTGGGTGAACGCGATCCTGTGCGCCTCCGGCGCGGAGGGCGCGGAGAGCGCGGAGGGGGCGGCCGTCGCGGCGGCCGGGGAGTGTCCGGGTGCCCACATCGCGGCAAGGG
This sequence comes from Streptomyces sp. NPDC004065, assembly GCF_044903565.1. Taxonomy (NCBI): domain Bacteria; kingdom Bacillati; phylum Actinomycetota; class Actinomycetes; order Kitasatosporales; family Streptomycetaceae; genus Streptomyces; species Streptomyces sp. NPDC004065. The sequence continues at coordinate 97,891 of NZ_JBJDQT010000009.1, forward strand.
CGAGAACGCCCACCGTCGCACGGCGAAGTAGCGGGCCCAGGGGTTGGGGCATGACCGTCGTTGCCCTTTCGGAACGGGTGGCTGTGGCAGCAGCGGCAGAGTGCGATGTGCCCGCCCGGCGGCTGCGTCGGGAGGTCCGCACGCTAACCGCGAAGAGGTCAGGTGTAATCAAACCGGACAAGTGTGTCGGAATCGTGAAGCCGGTCGGCTTCGCAAAATCACACCATCGGCGCACAACCCCCGTGCGGGGCGACGCGTTGAGGCAAGACCGGGGACTGGGCCGTGCGGGTGCGCCGGCTCCCGTGGACCCGGTCCACGGCGGCGTTCTCCCCGTGTCCCGGCGCCGGCGGCGGGCGGTGGCGTACCGCCGATCGGGGCCGGTGCGCCGCCGGCCGGAGGGCACCGCCTGACCAGGCAGGACCCGGCGAGTGGGGGAAGGCCGGCGCGGCGGCGGACGGCCGGCCGGTTGCAGGCGGACCCGGGCGCTCCCACGGTGGATCCAAGATCGACACTCAGCGAAAGGGGTCCTCCATGCCTGCTCTGCCGGCAAGGCGCATCGCGTCCGGCGCCGCGTGCGCCGCCCTCCTGGTCGGGATCACCGGACCCGCGGCCGCGGCCGCGGCCGCCGGCCCGGCTGCCGCGCGCACGCACGCGGCCAGGCCCGACACCCGGCTCCCGGGAGCGGACGCGCTGCTCGCGAAGGTCAGGGAACTCGGCGCCCACCGCAAGGAGGTCACCCCGGTCACCCGGCTGCTGACCGCCGTGCTCGAGGCGGACCGGGGGCACCTGCCCGCCGCCGAGGCCAGGAAGCTGGGCGACGACGCCAAGCGCGCCCTGTCCCGGCTGCCCGCCACCGCTCGCGCGAAGGGCGTGCTGCCGCCCGCCGCCGGCCGGGGCGCCGCCGCTGCCGGGGCGCTCGGGCGACTCGCCGCCGACCCGACGGACGACGCGCTGGAGGCCCTGGGGAAGGCCGTGGACGAACTGGTGCAGGCGATCACCGCCGACGCCGCCGCACAGGTCTCCTCGGCCACCGCCGACGCCGCCGCGCAGATCTCCTCGGGCACCGCCGGCACCACCGGAGAGGTCTCCTCGGTCACCGTCCTGATCAACGACATGATCGACCTCCTGACCACCACGCTGCTCGGCGGGGTGCTTCCGGCGGTGACCCCCTCGGAGTCCGCGACGGATCCGGCTTCGGATCCGGCCTCGGACTCCGCGTCGACCGCGGTGTCGTCGGAGCAGGTGGTCACCCTCCCCGACACCCCCCTTCCCGAGATTCCGCTTCCCGCCGAGACGCTGCCCGCGCCGGAGCCGACACCGGCCTCGTGACGGTCGTACCGCAGGGCTCCCGCCCGCCGGTCGTGGTGCCGGTCCGCGCCCGGCACCGCGACTGATCTCATATGAGGACTTGCAATCTTCGGCGTCTCCGGTTTCCGCTCCGGTCAGGGCTCGTTAGGCACGGCGACACAGTCCCCTCCGGCAACCCGCGTTGCCGCAGAAAGGAACACGATGAAGTCCCTGAAGGCTGCCGCCGCCCTTGCCGGATCCCTGATCGCCGTCGGCGTCGGCGCGCCCGCGTTCGCCCAGGACGCCGCCGCTCCGAGCACGCCGGCGGCTCCGAGCGCGCCCGACGCCCAGGCCGCTCCGGCCGCCGCTCCGGTGGCGCAGAGCGCGCCCGCGGCTCCGGTGGCGCAGAGTGCGCCCGCCGCGCAGCCGGTGGCCCAGGCGGCCCCCGCCGCGCCGGTCGCCGCCCCCGCCGCCCCGGTCGCCGCTCCCGTCGCCGCCCCGGCGCCCGCGGCTCCGGTGACGCAGACCCCGCCGGCCCCGCAGCCGGCGCCCCAGGCGGCGCCCGCCGCCCCCGCCGCGCAGAGCGCGCCCGCCGCGGCTCCGGTGGCGCAGAGTGCGCCGGCCGCGGCTCCGGCCGCCGCTCCGGTGGCCCAGAGCGCGCCCGCGGCTCCGGTGGCGCAGAGCGCGCCGGCCGCACAGCCGGTGGCCCAGAGCGCACCGGCCGCCCAGCCGGCGGCCCAGCCGGCGGCCCAGGCCGCCCCCGCGGCGCAGAGCGCGACGGCCGCGCCCGCGCCCGCCGTCCCGAGCACCCAGGACCTGGCGACCACCGACCTCAGCGGCGGCATCACCACCAAGCTGCCCTTCGCCGGCGTGAACGGCCGTCAGTCGCTGGTTCCCACCACGCACGACGCCGCGTCCGCCCTGAACCAGGCCAAGCCGGTCCACGGCAACCTGTGGCTCTAGACCCGCGAGCGGACCCAGTGGAGGCGGCCCCCGGCGAAGTCCGGGGGCCGTTCCTCCTTTCGGGACGGGCGGTGACCCCGCCCGGCCTTCGGCGGTTACGGCTGTGGAGGACCGAACCGCACGAGGAGCGAACCATGTTCAGCACGATCGCGGGCCGGGCACCCGCGCCCACCGGGGACACGGCGCCGGACCCCGCACGGCCCGCCCCGCGGGGCACGACACGGCGGAACGCGGTGCGCGGCCTGGCCGCCTGCGCGCTCGCCGCCCCCCTCGCGCCGGTGGCCGCGGCCCCGCGAACCGGGCACGAGGCGCAGGAGGCCGGCGCCACCGCGGGGCACCCGGGGTTCGAGGAGACCTACCGCGGCCGGCGCATCCGGGGCGTCCGGACGCCGGCCGGCCGCACCGCGGGGGAGGGGCACTGGGAGGTCACCGTGGACGGCCGCCCCCTGCATCTGATGCGCCGCGCCGACGGCACCTGGCTCAGCATGGTCGACCACTACCGGCCGTACCGGACACCGGTCGAGGCCGTCCGCGCCGCCGTGGACGAACTCGGCCCGCGCACCGCGCTGCGCGGGACGGTTCCGGGCGCCATGGGCGCGGCGCACACGCGGACGGGGGATGGCCATGGCGTACGTGCGTAGGGACGCCGGCACGCTCACCCGGACCGAGAAGCGGCGGTTCGTCAAGGCGGTGCTGGAGGTCAAACGGCGTGGCGAGTACGACGAGTTGGTGCGCACGCACCTCACGTACTTCCCCTCCGACGGCGAGAGAGGGCTCAGGAGCGCGCACATGGCGCCGTCCTTCCTGCCCTGGCACCGCAGGTTCCTGCTGGAGTTCGAGCGCGCGCTGCGCCGCGCGGACTCCTCCGTCACGGTTCCGTACTGGGACTGGACCCGCGACCGTACGAAGACGTCGGCGCCCTGGACGGCGGACCTCCTCGGCGGCAACGGGCGCCCGTCCGACCGGCAGGTGACGACCGGCCCCTTCGCACACCGGGAAGGACACTGGACCATCAAGGTCGGCGTGACCGACGAGGACTTCCTCACCAGGGACCTGGGCCGTGCCCGCGATCCGCTGGACCTGCCCACGAAGAGCGAGCTGGAGTGGGCGCTGAAGGACCCCGTCTACGACGTCGCGCCCTGGGACTCGACGGTCACGCGGGGGTTCCGCAACAAGCTGGAGGGCTGGGGCACCGGCCGGGGCAGCGCCTCCTGGTACAACCACAACCGCGTGCACCGCTGGGTGGGCGGGGACATGCTCGGCGGCGCCTCCGTCAACGACCCCGTCTTCTGGCTGCACCACGCCTTCGTCGACCTGCAGTGGTACCGCTGGCAGCGCCGCCACCGCGGGGCCCGCTACCTTCCCGCGACGCCTCCGGGTCCCGCAGACCGGCAGCACGGCCGGGTCGTCGCCCGGCACCAGAAGCTGCCGCCCTGGGACGTGACCCCCGACGCGCTGGAGGACGTGGGCCGGATCTACCGGTACGCCTGAGCCGGCGCGGTCCCGCCCCGCGGCCCCGTCAGGGTCCGCGGTCCCCTCAGGGAAAGAGCCCCGGCGCCGGGCGGCGTCGGGGCTCTCATGCCGGTTGGGCGGCAGGCGGTCGCCGTAGGCCTACTTCTTCTTGCAGACGTTGCCGACGGCCGGATTGAGCAGGCCCGCCACCCTGACGGTGTTGTGGCACACGTTGATCGGCGCGTGGACCGGCACCTGGATCACATTGCCGGACGCCAGACCGCGCGAGTTGAGGGCCGCGCCCTCGGCGCCGGCTCCCGCCGCGGCGAGTCCGGCACCGCTCAGTACGACGGCCCCCGTGCCGAGAGTAACGATCCCCGCCTTCGCGATGAGAGACATCACGTTCTCCTTACTGACTTGGTAAGCGCGGCAGCATCAGGCGCGACCGCACTCTCCCCTCAACGCGGAGACCCCGCACCAGTTACGGGCGTTTGTCCGCAGATCACCCTCGGATCGCGACTTCTCCCGGCCCGCGTGACTTCTCCTCGCGCCCGCCCCCTCGACCCGGGGTGCCGGCCGATGGGTGACCCGCCGTCAGGAGCCCCCGCCGGAGGTCCCTGTCCGGGTCCCCTGTCAGGGACCGCTCTCATCGCACCATCCTTTTTAAGTTAAAGATGCAAAATCGGGCGTTTCGTGTGGATATGAGATGGAAGATCCTCTACGTTGAGTGCTGTCGGTGACAGAGGTGTCACGGACGGTCAGTGAGAAACGGAGAGGTAATGCGCAAGTATCAGAAGGCCGCAGTCGTCCTGGCCATGCTCGGCAGCGTGGGCTTCCTCGGCGCGGGCGTCAGCCAGGCTCACGGCGACGGCGAGGGGCCCTTCAAGCTGGACAACAAGCAGTTCCAGGACTGTTCGGCGGACGAGACCAACATCATCGGCTCCGTGACGGGCAGCGACCTCTTCAGCCCCGTGAACGCCGCCGCCGGGCAGCAGTTCAACGACCACAGCAACCGTCACACCGCCGCCTGCACCCAGCTCTTCGGCATCGGCGGCCACTGACCGGCTGAGGCCGGCCCGGGCGGGTTCCGGAGCCCGAAGCCCCGTTGCCTCCGCTTTCCCGGCTCCGGGGCCCGCCCTTCGTCCTGAGAGAAACCCGGCGTCCGAGCCGGCCGGCGAGCGATGCCGGACGTGACCGAGCGGATTCCCCGCTCGCGGTAAGCGGAGATGTGTCATATGCCGCCCTCGTCCAGAAAATCTTTGCTCGCGCGTTTCTCCCGTCAAAGGGTGCAAAGGTCGCATACAGTTGGCGACTGTCAGTGGCCGGTCCATCACGGATCGTGTCGACACAAGAAACGGAGAGGTAATGCGCAAGTACCAGAAGGCCGCAGTTGTCGTGGCCATGCTCGGTAGCGTCGGCTTCCTCGGCGCGGGCGTCAGCCAGGCCAACGGCGACGACGACGCGGCGTTCAAGCTGGACAACAAGCAGAGCCAGTCCTGCTCGGCGGACGAGACGAACATCACCGGTTCGAGCACGGCCAGCGACATCTTCACCCCGGTCAACACCGCGGGCCTGCAGCTCAACGACCGCAGCGAGCGCACGTCGGTGACCTGCACCCAGCTTCTGACCCTCGGTCACTGATCACTGAACAGGTGATCTGAGCAGGCCCTGGAACCCGGGCCGGAGGTGCCCGGGTTCCAGGGCCTGCCTGCTGCTCCGGCGCCGTGCGCGCCGGGCGGGTCCGCGCCCTTGACTTCCCGTCAAGGGCGCTGATTTGTACCACTTTTAACAGAATTACGTCCTTGAGTGTTTCGCTCCTGGAAAGTCGCGAAGGTCCCCTACAGTGGGCGACTGTCGGTAGCGGGCTCGTTACGAGCTGTGTCTCGCGAGAAGGAGAAATCATGCGGAAGTACCAGAAGGCGGCTGTCGCCGTGGCCATGCTCGGCGGCGTCAGCTTCCTGGGCGCCGGTGTCGGCCATGCCGTGGACGGTGACGGCAAGGCGGCCGATCTCAAGCAGAACCAGACGTGCTCGGCGAACAGGACGACTTGGGGGCTGATCAACATCGACCGCCTCAACCTCGCCGTGAACATCCTGGGTCTGCAGACCAACGACCAGAGCCAGCGCACGTCGGTGAACTGCACACAGGCCATTCCCGTCGGCAAGTGATCGCTCAGCAGTGATCTAGGCAGCCCTCGAGTCCCGACCCGGTGTCCGAGTTCCGGCGACGGGGGCCGACTGTAAAGGAAAAGCCAGATGTTCAACCCGAAGACGATCGCGTCGGCAGTGGGTGTCCTGGGGAGCTTCGTTCTCATCGGGGCCGGTGCCGTCCAGTCCTTCGCCGGTGACAACGCCGGCCGGTGCACCGACGACGGCAAGGGCAACCAGCGCTGCGTGCAGGTGAACGAGTACCAGGTCACCACCGACAAGCGCGGGAACGTCACCGTCATCAACCATTCCACGCAGAGCTGCCCCGCCGCCGGCGGCCAGATCACGTGTGTCAGCGGTGCCACGATCCCCGGCGGGGAGTCCTGACGTCCGCCGCGGCGGCCGTGGTCCCCGAGTTCTCGTCGGCGCCCGCCGCGTAGGCCCGTCCGCGCGGCGGAGAATGGCCGGTACCCGGCAGCGGGTCCCGGCCATTCGGCGTGTCAGCCCGCCGGCCCGGGAGGCGGGTTTCCTCCGTCCCGGGGAGTCTGCCGGGGAAAGGGGAAATGCCTTGTCGTATCAGATGACTTTCCCGGTGAGCGTGTAATCCGTTCGGAGGAAGTTCGTCCGTGCCGGTTGTGCGCGGTCGCCCAATTCGGGGTCACTGGGGGCAGAGGTCAGTGTGCTGCCCATCCACTGGTGCTTCGGACTTGTGAGTCAAGGGGCGGCCATGGGCGGAACGAGGAAGAGCCGGCGGACATGGCTCACCGTGGCGGCCGCTCTGTTCCCGGGCGCCGCCTTCGCCGTCGGATCGGTCGTCAACCATGTGGCCGGCGCCGTGCAGATCGCGTTCGTCGTCGCGGGAGCCGCGTGCTCCAGCCTGGCCGCCTATGTGGGGCTGCGCTCCAAGGCCAGGCTCGCCGACATGGAGATCGAGGCGTTCAGCGACAACCTCTGCGCCATCGTGGAGAACCTGGTGCGCCTCGCGCACGAGCCGAACGACACCGGGGAACTCACGGTGCAGACCATCGACTGGATCACCACCATGGCCGCGACGCAGGCCGGCCCCGGCACCAGATGCGCCTACTACGCGCTCGAGGACGGCGGACGCCGTCTTCGGCGGCGCGGACAGTACGGCGACGTCAGCCAGGCCCCCGACGAGTACGCCACCGACGAGCCGGACGGCCGGGACCTGCTGTGGGCCCTCGGGCGCAGAACCATCGTCAGGATCGACGACACGCTCTCCGCCAGCGGATATCCGATGATCAATCTGGGCGACGGATACCGGTCGTCCGTCATCGCCCCCGTGCACGTGGGGGAGCGGCCCGTGGGCGTGCTCATCCTGGACGCGCCCCGCGCCGACGCCTTCGGGGAGAGCGGTGAGGGCTTCGTACGGCTGTTCTCGCTGCTCCTGGGAGCCGTGCATGGCGCGGGCGCGGGCGCGGGCGCCGGGCCGGCCGGCAGGCCGGTCATGGGCCGGCCCAGACGGCCGCCGCGGCCCGAACGGCCGGCGAGGGCGGAGCGGGAGGAGCCGGACCCGCGGGGCGCCGGACCGGACGACGACCTCAGTGGATGAACCCGCGCGGCAGGCCGGCCCGGGGCCGCGAGGCGCCGGCCGGCGGCGGCTCCGCGTCCCGGCCGCCGGGCCGCCGGTCACCCCCCGGACGGCGGCGCAGCGCCCAGGCGGCGACCGGTGCGCCCGCCCCGGCCAGCGCCGCCGCCACGCACAGGCCCGCCTGATAGCCCGTCCGCAGCGCCTCGGCGTCCGACGCCCCGGAGGACTGCGCGGCGCGCCGGGCGAACGTCACGACGGCGCCCACCAGCACGACGCCGAACACCCCCGACAGTTCCCGGCAGGCGCTGAACAGACCGGCCGCGAAACCGGACAGATGGCCGGGTGAGGACTCCAGGGCGCGTGTCGTCACGGGCAGGGCCAGGGCGGATCCGGCGCCCACCGTGGCCAGCCCCGGCAGCAGGTCCGGGAGCCGGCCGCGGACACTGCCGAGCGCGACCAGGAGCAGACCGCAGGCCACCAGGGACAGGCCCAGCGCGGCGATCCTGCCGTCCCCCCACCGTCCGGCGAGGGCGGTCACGAACGGGGCGGTCAGGCACAGCGCCGCCACCAGCGGCGTGAACGTCAGCCCCGCAGCCGTGGGGCTCAGCCGCAGGCCGCTCTGCAGGAACTGGGAGGTGTAGAAGTAGACGCCGGTCACCCCCAGCCCCCACAGCAGCTGGGCGATCAGCCCGCCCAGGAAGGGACGCCGGCGCAGCAGGTCCGCCAGCGCCGGGCTGCGGCGCGGCGCTGGCCGGCAGCACACGGCCGTCAGGCCGGCGACGGCGAGGGCGCCCGCGACGAGGACGGACGGCCGGCCGAAGCCGTGCGCCGGCCCCTGGATCAGGCAGTAGACCAGGGCCGTCAGACACAGGCACGTCACCGCGATCACCCCGTGCGACAGCGCCGGGACGCCGGGGGGCGGGCGGTGCGCGGCGGGCCCGGAGCCGGGCAGGGCGGCCGCGGCCACAACCAGACCGGCCGCGCCCAGGGGGATGTTGAGCACGAACAGCCACTCCCAGCCCGCGTGCTGCGTCACGACACCGGAGAGGACCGGGCCGAAGGCCAGCGCCGCGGCCAGCGCCGCCGTCGTCGCGCCGAAGCCGGCCGTGCGCGCGCCGCGCGGCAGGTCGTGGGCCATCACCGCCAGCGAGGCCGGCAGGATGAACGCCGCCCCGGCGCCCTGCACGGCGCGGAAGCCGACGAGCACCGCCTCCGTGCCCGACAGCGCGCAGCCCGCGGAGGACGCCGTGAACACCGCGAGGCCGGTCAGCAGGGACCAGCGGCGTCCCCTGCTGTCGGTCAGCCGGCCCGCGAAGAGCAGACAGCCGGCGAGCGACAGCGGATATGCCGTCGCCACCCACTTCAGTCCCGCCTCCGACAAACCGAGTTCCCGGCGCATCTGCGGCAGGGCGACATTCACCACACTGTTGTCGAGAGCCGTCAGAAACGTCGGGAGAATGACCGCCATAATGATGCTCCCGGTGCGCAGGCGGCTCATTGCTGCGGTCCACGCCGGTATACCGCGTATTGCCGCGGCACAGGCCCCTGGACGGCGGAACACGGGTCGGGGGGCATTGCCCGGATTACCCTCACGGGCGAAATATAGGCGGGCCGGCTCGCCCGGTGAGCGCCCCCGCCGCGTGTGTCGGCGTGTCACCGGAGAAGAAACGCGACTCCGTGTTTCGCTGTTGTTCCGCTGCTTCTACCCGGGACCCCATCGCGCCCCGCGCGTCACAGTGAAGGTTCGGTGAGTCAGTGTCTTTCTCGGTGACGGATACCCTCAGCCACCACCTCGCCCAAGTCGCGGCACTCACCCCCGACGAAACCGCCTTCACCTTCGTCGACCACGGCACCGACCTGACGGGCGCGGCGGGTTCGCTCACCTGGAAGCAGCTCGACGACCGGGTACGGCGGACCGCCCGGGCCCTGCGGAGTGCGGGCGCGGCGGGGGAAAGGGTCGCCGTCGCCGCTCCGCAGAGTCTGGAATACGTCGTCGGATTCCTCGCCGCCGCGTGTTCCGGCGCCATCGCCGTTCCCCTGTTTCCGCCCTCCCTGCCGGGACACGACGAAAAACTCGCGGCCGTGCTGCGGGACTCCTCACCCGCGTTCCTGCTGACCGTCGAGGAACAGCGCGAGCCGCTCACCCGGTTCCGCGCGGCGTGCGGCGGCCCGGCCGGCCCACGGATCGTCACCGAGCGGGAGCTGGCGCGGACGCCGGTGGGGGACGGCGACGACACCGGCGAGCCCGACCCGGACGACGTGGCCTATCTGCAGTACACCTCGGGCTCCACCCGCGTCCCGTCCGGGGTCGTGATCACCCACGCCAACGCGTGCGGCAACGCCCGGCAGGCGCTCGAGGCGTACGACATCCGGCGGGGCCGCAACCGCACCGTGGGATGGCTGCCGCTCTACCACGACATGGGACTGGTGCTGGCCGTCGTCCTGCCGATCGTCGGCCACCTGCCGTCCGTCCTCATGGACCCCCTGGCGTTCATCCAGCAGCCCGTGCGCTGGCTGCGCCTGCTGACACGCCACCCCGGGGCGGTCACTGCCGCGCCGAACTTCGCCTACGACTACTGCGTGCAGCGGGTGGACGCGGAGGAACGCGCCGAACTGTCCCTGGACCGGGTCGCGGCCATGGTCAACGGCAGCGAACCCGTCGCACCCGGCACCCTCGAGCGCTTCCAGGCCGCCTTCGCTCCGGCCGGCATGAAGCGCACCGCCATGCGCCCCTCCTACGGGCTGGCCGAGGCGACGGTCTTCGTGTCCGCCTCGCCCGCCGGGGAGGAGCCCACCGTCACCTCGTTCGACCGGCGGGCCCTGGGCGAGGGCACGGCCCGCCCCCTGGAGAGCTCCGACGAACGGGCGGTGACCGAACTGGTCGCCTGCGGCCGGCCCACGGGCCAGGAGGCCGCGGTGGTCGACCCCGCCACGGGCCGCCGCCAGGAGGACGGGACGATCGGCGAGATCTGGCTGCGCGGCCCCAACATCGGCCGCGGCTACTGGAACCAGGGCGAGCGCAGCGAGGCCGTCTTCCGCGCCGTGCTCGACGGCGACGACGAGGCCACGCCCTGGCTGCGCACCGGCGACCTGGGCGTGTGGCACGACAAGCAGCTCTACGTCACCGGCCGGCTGAAGGACCTGGTGATCATCGACGGGACGAACCACTACCCGCACGACATCGAGGAGACCGTGCGGACGGCCCACCCGGCCGTCCGCCCGCACCACATCGCCGCGTTCTCCCTCGCCACCGCCGACGGCGAGCGGCTGGTCGTCGTGGCCGAGCACGGCCGGGAGCTGGCCTGGAGCCGTCCGCTGGCCGAGGAGGCGGCCCGGGCGGTGCGCTCCGCGGTCTCCGCCCGGCACGGTGTCGCCGTGCACGACTTCGTCCTGGCGGCGCCCGGCAGCGTGCCGCGCACCACCAGCGGCAAGGTGGCCCGCGGCGCCTGCCGTGACCGGTACCTGTCGGGGGCGTGGGCCGCGGACGGGAACGCGTAGGGCCGCCCGCCCGCCCGCCCGCCCGGACCGGGACCGGGCCGCGGTTCACCGGCCCGGCCCCGGGCGGCCCCGCCCGGCGCCGCTCCGCCCGGGCCCCCGGCGCGGGGCGCCCGGCCGCGCGGCCGCCGGCCGTCGCGGCCCCGTCGCGGCGCCCTCCCGCGCGGCGACGCCGCCCGGCCGCCGGGCGGCGCGGAAGGCCCCCACCGCCGCGATCCGGCTCCCTGATCCGGCCCCGCCCGAGCGGACGACCCCGAGCAACGATCCCCAGCACGTGACGGCTTGGCGAGAGGGAGAGATGGAACCAGGAAGGCGATCGCCCGCCCGGCCGGGGCCGCACCCGGCCCCGGCAGCAGAGCTCCGCGCGTTCCTGCGCCGGCTCGTCTGCGAGTCCTGCGGCGTTCCCGCGGCGGAACTGGACGACGCACGGCCCCTGGTGGAGTACGGGCTGACGTCCCGGGTCGCCGTGGGGATCGCCGGCCGCCTGGAGCGTTTCCTGGGCACGCCGTTGCCGGCCACCCTGCTGTGGGAGAACCCCACCGTGGGATCGCTCGTGGAGCGGCTGGCCACGACCACCGGTGCCGCGCCGGAGGCCGGCGAGGACGGGCGGGACGAACGGGCGCGCCGCGGCGCGGACGGCCACGGCACCACCGCGCGGATCACCGGACCCGCGCCCGCGCACCACCCCGCCGCCGAACCCGCGCCCGCGCCCGCGCACCAGCCCGTCGCCGTGATCGGCCTGGGCTGCCGTCTGCCGGGCAGCGTCAACGGCCCCGACGCCTTCTGGAAGCACCTGCTCGCGGGCAGCGACCTGGTCGGCACCGTTCCCGCCCGGCGCTGGCGCGACTTCGCCGCGGTGCCCGGCGCCGCCGCGCTGATGGAGCGGACCACCCGGCACGGCGCCTTCCTCGACGACGTCGAGGCGTTCGACGCCGACCACTTCGGCATCACACCCCGCGAGGCGGAGGTCATGGACCCGCAGCAGCGCCTGCTGCTGGAGGTCTGCTGCGAGGCCCTGGACCACGCCGGACTCACCGCGTACGGGCTCCAGGGCAGCGACACCGGGGTGTTCGTCGGCCTCAGCTCCACGGAGTACGGCCACCTGACCACCTCCGACCCCGGCCGGCTGACCCCGTGGACCAGCACCGGAGCCGCCGCGAGCATCGCCGCCAACCGGCTGTCCTACCTGTTCGACCTGCACGGTCCGAGCCTGACCGTCGACACGGCCTGTTCCTCGTCCCTGGTGGCGGTGCACCAGGCGTGCCGGAGCCTGCGCGCCGGGGAATGCGGCACCGCGCTCGCGGCGGGCGTCAACGTCCTTCTGTCGCCCACGGTCACGGCCTCCTTCCAGCAGGCCGGCGCCCTGGCGGCGGACGGCCGGTGCAAGCCGTTCGACGCCGCCGCCGACGGCATCGCACGGGGTGAGGGCTGCGGGGTCGTCGTCCTCAAGCGGCTGGACGACGCCCTGCGCGACGGGGACCGGGTCCTGGCCGTGGTGGCGGGCACCGCGGTCAACAGCGACGGCCGCTCGGCGGGCCTCATGGCGCCCAGCCCCGCGGCGCAGGAACGCCTGCTGCGCAGCGCCCTGGAGGACGCCCGCGCCGACGCCGCGGACATCGACTACGTCGAGGCGCACGGCACCGGCACCCTGCTGGGCGACCCCATCGAGGCGGGGGCCCTGGGCGCCGTGCTCGGTCGCGGCCGGCCCGCCCAACGGCCCCTGTTCATCGGCTCGGTGAAGAGCAACCTGGGGCATCTGGAGGGCGCGGCGGGGATCACCGGCCTCATCAAGACGGTGCTGGCGCTGCACCACCGCCGTATCCCGGCCACCCTGCACTTCCGGCGGCCCAATCCGCACATCGACTTCGGCGCCCTCGGCCTGCGTGTCGTCGGCGAGCCCGTCGCCTGGCCCGATCGGGGCGCCGGACCGGCCCGGGCCGGGGTCTCCGCCTTCGGCTTCGGCGGCACCAACGCACACGTCGTCCTCCAGGAGGCACCGGCCGCCGAGCGGCGTACCGGGGCAGGGGACGTCGAGCCGCGTGCCGGGGAGCGGGACGGCGAGTCGCGTGCCGGGGAGCGGGCCACTGAGCGGCGTACCGGGGAGCAGGACGGCCAGGCCGCGCCCACCCCCGTACCCGCCCCCACCTCCGCGCCCGCGCCCGTACCCACCCCCACCTCCGCGCCCACCCCCGTACCCACCCCCACCTCCGCGCCCGCGCCCGCGCCCGTGCACGCGCTCGTCGTCTCGGCCCGGTCGCGGGCCAGGATCGGCGACGTCGCGGCCGGCCTCGCCCGGGCGCTGTCGGCCGGCGACACGCCGGCGCTCCGGGACGTCGCCCACACCCTGGCCCGCCACCGCAGAGGCCCCGTCGCCGCCGCCGTCGTGGCGCGCACCCACGAGGAGGCGGTCCGGCTGCTCGGCGCCCTGGCCCGCCAGGAGGACGCCCACGGCTGCGTACCCGCCGACGCCGACGGGACCGGCACGGAGCCGGGCGGCGACCGCCGCCCCGTCCTCGTCTTCTCCGGCCACGGCTCCCAGTGGCCGGGCATGGGACTGGGGCTCCTGAGGGACGAGCCGCTGTTCGACCAAGCGGTGCGCGAACTCGACCCGGTCTACCGGGAGCGGACCGGGCTGTCCCTGCGGGACATGCTCGCCCGGGCCGAGCCCGACCACGGTGTCGGGGACCTCCAGCCGATGCTGTTCGGGCTGCAGATCGCCCTGGCGCGCACCCTCCTCGCCCACGGCGTGCGGCCCGCCGCCGTCGTCGGACACTCGGTGGGGGAGGTCGCCGCCGCCGTCGTCGCCGGCGCCCTGGACGCCGCCGCCGGTCTGCGGGTCGTCCTCGAACGGTCGGCCCGGCTCGCCGCCCTCGACGACGAGGGCGCGGGAGCCATGGCCGCCGTCGAACTGGCCGACGGCGACCGCGAGTCGGTGCTGCCGCGCTTTCCCGGTGTCGAGGTCGCCGTGCACTCCTCGCCGCGGCGGTGCACCGTCACCGGACCGGCACCGCAGGTGCGCCGACTGGTCGACGAGCTGACCGGTCGGGGCCGTATGGCCCGGCTGCTCGACGTCGGCGGGGCGGGGCACTCGGCGGCGGTCGACCCGGTCGTCCCCGCGCTGCGCGAGGCCCTCGCCGGCCTGCGCGCCGACCCCGCGCACACACCCTGGTACAGCACCGTTCTCGACGATCCGCGTGCTCCCGTCCACGCCGACGCGGCCTACTGGTGCGCCAACCTGCGCCGCCCCGTCCGGCTGCGGCAGGCGGTCGCCGCCGCCGCGGCGGACGGCCACGGCCTCTTCCTGGAGATCGCGCCCCACCCCGTGGCGCTGGTCCCGCTGACCGAGACCCTCCAGGCGGCCGGAGCCGGCCGCGCGGCGGTGGTGCCCACCCTGTACCGGCGGGGCGACGAGGCGGCCGACCTGCGCGGCGCGCTCGTACGGCTGCACCTCGCCGGAGCGGAGGTGGACGAGGAGCGGCTGTGGCCCGCGGGAGACCGGGTCGCCCTGCCCAGCCCGCCCTGGCGGCACGAGCGTTACTGGTTCGCCCGGCGCGGCCCGGCGGCCGGCGACCTGGCGGCGGGCCGCTCACCGCTCGGGCGCCGCACCGACGACCCGCGCACGGGCGCCGTCCTGTGGCAGACCGACCTGGGCACGGACGGCGCCCGGGCCGCCCTGCGCCTGCTCCACGGGCGTCCGGTCCTCACGCTGCCCGCGGCGGCGTCACTCATGATCGCGGCGGCCCGGGAGGTCCACGAACAGGACGGCCCCGGCGAACTGACCCTGGAGAACCTGGTCGTGCACCGGTGGCTGCCGCTGGCCAGCACCACACCGGTGACGGTCGCCTGGCAACCCGACCTCACCCACGCCACCGTCACGGTCCACGCGCGCACCACGGCGGGGACCTGGACCTGCTACGCGTCGGCGCACGTCCACCGCGGCACCGCACCCGGCCCGGACGCGGCCCCCGCTCCCGCTCCCGCCGTGGTCACCCAGTGGGCGGGCGACGGCGGTGCGGAACGCGCCGCGGACGCGTACGAGGAGCTGTTCGCCGCCATGCTGTCCGCGCCGCTCCGGGCGGGCGCCTCCGGCGCGCGCACCGCCGCCCGGGGCGGTGAGGCGGCCCCGGAGGACGGAACGGACGCAACCACCGGGGCGGAGGCCGCGCCCGCGGTCCTCGAGCGCCTGCACCTGCGCACCCCCGACCCCGCCGCCCTCGGCGCGCCGTTCACCATCGAGGCTTTCCCGTCGCCGTCGCCGTCGCCGTCGCCGTCGCCGTCACCGTCACCGGACGCGGAGGCGGGCGCGGGCGCGCGGGCCCGTGCGTCCGGTGCGTCCGGTGCGTCCTCCCCGCAGGACCACGCGGAGCGCTGGGACATCGTGGCGCGCGCGGACGGGACGCGCGTCGTCGCCGCGGGTCTGCGCCTGCGCCCCGCCGGGCACGAAGAGGTCCCCCGCTCCCTGGAGGCGCTCGCCTACGACATCCAGTGGCAGAAGTCGCCCGTCCCGCTCCCCGCCCCGCTCGACAGCGCCCTCGTCCTCGTCGACGACCCGGCGGCCGGCGGCGACGGCGCCCTGGCCGGAGCGCTGGCCGCGGCACTGGAGGCGAAGAACGTGCGGACCACGGTCCGGCCGCTCACCCCGCCCCCGCACCCGCTGCTCGACGACTGGCCGCAGGGGTCCAGCCCGACGGCCCCCCGCGCCGTCGTCCTGCTCCTCACCGGCACCCCCGACGCCCGGACCCACACGAGCACCGACGCACAGGCCGACGCATGGACCCACACGAGCACCGACGCACCGACCCACACGAGCACCGACGCACAGGCCGACGCACGGACCGGCGCCGGAACCGACGCGCTGAGCAGCGCCGTACGGATCGCGCGGCAGCTCGCCGCCGGCCCGCACGCCTCGCACCGCCCGCGGCTGTGGCTGGTCACCCGGCGGGCCGTCGCCGCCGTACCGGGCGAGTCCGGCAGACCGGCGCTGGCGAGCCTGCGCGGCCTGGTGCGCGTGCTCGCCGTCGAGGAACCCGCCCTGCGCGCCTGCCTGGTGGACATCGACGACCAGTTCGACGAGGTCCAGGACCTGGTGCAGGAGATCCTCGGCAACAGCGCCGAGGACGAGGTCGTGTGGAGAGCGGGCACCCGCCGGGTCGCCCGGCTGTGCCCCGCCGATCTGGCGGAGCAGCAGTACGAGGCGCCGTTCGTACGCCGTGACGGCTCCTACGTCGTCACCGGCGGCCTCACCGGGCTGGGTCTGGCGACGGCCCACCGCCTGGCCGAGCGGGGAGCCGGCCGGCTGGTCCTCAACGGGCGGCGGCCGGCCGGTCCGGAGGCGGAAGCGGCCATCGACCGTCTGCGCGCGCTCGGTTCGTCCGTCGCCGTGGTACGCGGGGACATCGCCGCGCCGGACGTGGCCCCGCGCCTGGTGGAGGCCGCGGTCGCCGAGGGGCACGCGCTGCGCGGGATCGCCCACTGCGCCGGCGTCCTGCACGACCGGATGATCACCGACCTGGACCCCGCCGACCTCGAGACGGTGCTGCGGCCCAAGGTCGTCGGCGCGCTCCGTTTGGAGGCGGCCGTCGAGGGCCACGACATCGACTGGTGGGTGTTCTACAGTTCCGCGGCCGCCCTGCTCGGCTCGCCGGGCCAGACCGCCTACGCGGCCGCCAACGCCTGGCTGGACGCGATCGCGCACCGCCGCCGAGCCGAGGGCAGGCCCGCCACCTCCATCGCCTGGGGGCCCTGGCGGGACGCCGGCGCGGCTCCCGCCCGTACGGCCGCGGCGCTGGAACCCCTCACCGTGGGCGAGGGGCTGGACGCCCTGCAGACCCTGATCGCCCACAACCGCACGCACACGGGCGTGGTGCACATCGACAGCCGGCGCGTCCTCGAGGCGTACCCCGGCCTGTCCGACATCCCCTTCTTCACCGAGAGCCTGCGGGCCGAGGACGCGTCCCGCGACGACTGGCCCGGGCCGGCGGCGCTGGAGAGCCTCGGCGAACGCGCCGGGGAGGAGGTGTACCGGAGGCTGCTGAGACGGACCGCCGCGATCATGGGCTTCCCCGTGCCGGACCTCGACGACACGGTTCCGCTCCCCGCGCTCGGGCTCGACTCCCTGATGGCCGTGCGCATGCGCAACGCCGTGCTCCAGGACTTCGGGGTGGAGCTGCCCGCGGACCTCATGCTGCGCGGGGCGGCCCTGCGCGAGATCGGCGACAGCATCCGCGCGGAACTCGGCCTGGAGGGCGCGGCGCACGGCACTCCGCCCGGCGCGGCCCTCGCGCCGGCGCCCGCTCGGGACGGCGGCACGGACGCTCCGGCCCCGGACGGCGGCACGCCCGCTCCCGCAGCGGACGGCCGTACTGAGGCACTCGCTCCGGAAGGCGGCACGGACACTCCCGCCGTGGACCGGTCCGCCGCGCCGTCGCCGCCGGTGGCCTCCGTGCAGCCGCGGGACGCCGCCGAGCGCCTGGTGGCGAGCGCCTGGGCGGAGGTGCTGCACCGGCCCCCCGCGGACGTCCGCCGCCACCTCGCCGCCGCCGGCGCCGACGCGCGCGTCGCCGGGGAACTGGCCGAGGCGATCCGCCGCCGTCTGGGCGAGGACGCCGGGCTGACGCTGACGGCCGAGGCCGTGCTGGAGCGGGGAACGGTGGCCGCCGTCGCCGACCTCGTCCGACCGGTCGTCAACTCCGCGCGGGGCGAGGTGGTGACCACCCTGCGGCCGTCCCCGCCGGGCGCCACCCGGCTCCCCCTGTTCACCTTCCACCCGGCGGGCGGCCCCACGTCCGTCTACCGGCCGCTGGCCCGGCTCCTGCCCCGCGACCAGGCGGTGTACGGGCTGGAACGGCTGGACACCGCCCGGACGATGGAGGAGAAGGCCGCGCGGTACCTGCCCCTCATCCGGAGGATCCAGCCCCAGGGTCCCTACCGGCTGCTGGGCTGGTCCTTCGGCGGCTGCCTCGCCTACGAGACCGCGCGGCAGCTGGCCCGGTCGGGACAGGACGTCGCCTTCGTCGGACTGATCGACACCATCCTGCCCGCCGCCCTGCCGGGCATGGACTCCAAGGACGTGCTGCTCGAACGCTTCCGCCGGTTCGCCGTGTACATCGAGAGGACCTACGGGCAGCATCTGGCGCTGCCCTACGACGAACTCGCGGCCACCCCCGACGACCAGCAGATCGACGTGGTGATGCGGGCGGTGGCGCGGGCAGGGCTCGACATGAGCCCGGGCATCATGGAGCACCAGCGCACCTCCTACATCGACGCCCGTGTCGGCGAACGGTACGTCCCGGGCCCGTACGGCGGTCCGGTGGTCCTCTACCGCGCGCAGCGGCCGCAGGCCCTGACCATCGCCCTGGATCCGCGCTATCTGAGGCAGGACACCGACCTGGGCTGGGCGCCCCTGTGCCCCCGGCTGGAAGTGGTGCCGGTCGACGGCGACCACCTGTCCCTGATCGACCCGCCGCACGTGACGGTGATCGCACGTCATCTCACGCGGGCCCTGGAGGTCTCCGGATGAGCGGCCCGACGGCGCCGCGGGCGGCCCGGCGCCCCGGCGGCCGGCGCACCGGGCGGGCACGGCGTGTCCGGGCCCTGCTGCTCGCCGGCGCGCTGCTGCTGCCGCTGGGAACGGCCGGTCCGGCGGCCGCGGAGTCCGGGGCCGCCGGACCGGCCGCGGAGTCCGGGGCCGTCACCGTGGCGGCGCGCGCCGACGACGGAGCCCGCATCACCCGGGTGGAACGCCTCGGCGACCGCGTGTTCGACCTCATGGTCGCATCGCCGGCCATGAGGGCCACCCTGCCGGTGCGCGTCATCCTCCCGTGGGGCTGGCGGCAGACGTCGAGCCGGACCTACCCGGTGCTGTACCTCCTGCAGGGCGCCGCCGACGACTACACGTCGTGGACCCGGGAGACCGACGTGGAGGAGCTCTCCGACGGCGCCGACGTCCTGGTCGTCATGCCCGAGGGAGGGCGCGCGGGCTTCTACACCGACTGGTGGGACCACGGCCGCTCCACCGCCCCGCGCTGGGAGACGTTCCACACCGTGGAACTGCGGCAGCTGGTGGAACGGGTGCTGCGGGGCGGTGACGCCCGGGCGGTGGTCGGTCTGTCCGAGGGCGGGCTGGGTGCGCTCAACTACGCGGCACGGCACCCGGGCGTCTACCGCTTCGCCGGCTCGCTCAGCGGCATCGTCGACATCTCCGACCCCCTTATGCGGCTGTTCATCGCCGGCACATGCCTGCGGGAGCACATCGACCCCGTGCGGCTGTGGGGCCTTCCCACCCGGCAGCGGCGGATCTGGGACGCCCACAACCCCTCCCGCATGGTGAGCCGCTTCAAGGGCACCTGGGTCCACCTCTACGCGGCATCCGGTGCGCCGGGCGGGCTCGAGGACACCCTCAATCCGGCCGGGTCCCTGCTGGAGCGGCCGCTGGGCCCCCCGACCCGTGCGTTCGCCGGCGCACTGCGGCGGGCCGGGGTCAGGGTGACCACCCGTCTCTTCGGGCCCGGCACCCACTCCTGGCCGTACTGGCAGCGCGAGTTGCACCGCATCTGGCCCTCGGTGCTCACCGCGCTCGTCACGCCGGCCGGCGGCGGACGGCCGTGACGGCACGGCCCGGTCGGTCCGTCACATCGGCCCGGTCCGTCATGCCCGCCGCAGGGGTCGGTGACTTGAGCACCCCTCAGGTCCGTCGAGTGCGCGACGGAAGTGACCCGTCGTGCCGTGCGGTGAGTGCCCGTCAGGACCGGCCGGCCGGTCCCGGGCCGCGCGGGCGCGCCGGGCGCTGCGCCGTGGACGGCTCCTGGAGGCGCCGTACGGCCAGGCGGGCCTCGGCCTCGTGCACATTGACGACCAGGGAGCCGATCAGGTCGAGCAGGACCGCGCCGATCTGGCTCCCCGGGTCTCTCCGGCAGGGGCCGTGCCTCCCGCCGGAGACGGAGTCCAGGTGGCGGTACAGCGCCCAGCGGGCCTCGAGCTGCTGCTCGAGTTCGTCCGCCGGCAGCCTGCGCAGGGCGGCGAGGTCCAGCGGTGCCAGTGCGCACACGGCGTCGGCGACGGTGATGCGCCGTGCCGTACGGCCGGTGCGGCACCCGCCGGCGAAGTCGTCGTCCGCTGTCGCGTGAGGTGGTGTCATGGGGGCGTGTCCGAGTTCCGACGGGGTGGCTCTTGCCGCCACGGATACGAGCCGGTCGCCTGGGGGAGGGCACGCGCCGGGCGACCGACGTGCCGGGCAACCGACCAGCCGGTGCCACGGGATGTGGCACCGACTGGGGATCCAACCCCTGCCGGGGACGCCCATCGCGGCCCCGGCGCGTCGGACGGCACAACCCGGAGGGCAGCCGAGGACGACACCGTGGTCGCGCTCCCCGGAGGGATGGGCTGCCCACCGGTTGGATACCTCCAGTGACGCAGGATTCGTAATATGCCGCAAGGGACTTGAGGCTCCGTCACCCTTTTGGAGGGCGCATGACAGGGGCGCATTACGGGGGCGTACCGGTCCCGGCGGCCTGCGCGATCGCGTCCTGAGGGGAGGAATTCTCCTCCAGGGCGACATCGCACCACACGATTTTCCCGCCCGCGCACAATCGGTCCGCCCCCCATCGGCGTGTGCAGTGCCGGACGATCTGCATTCCCCTTCCGCTTTCGGCGTACTCGCCCACCGGGCGGTGGACGGGCAGGGCGTGCCCCGCGTCGAAGACCTCCACCCGGACGTGGTCCCCGAGCAGGTGCAGGGCCAGCTCGATGTACGGCCGGACGCCGTCCGGGGACGCCGGCCGGGGCAGCGCGGAATGCTGTACGGCGTTGCTGACGAGCTCGGACACCACCAGGAGCAGCCGGTCCGCCAGTGAGCTGCCGGCCCGCCAGGACCGCACGGCCAGGCCGACGTGCCGCCGGGTGACGGAGACCGACCTGGCCGTGCGGGGCAGCCTGAGGAATATCGCCTCCGCGCCCGCCTCGGCCGCCGGGGAATTCGGCTGCGCGCACGCCCTCGGCGTACGGGAAAGGAAGGAGGAGTACCGGCATGCCGAGCCGGAGAGACGGCAGTTCGGCTGATCGGCGTCTTTCATGTCATGGCCCCTGGTGCAGTGTTTCGGCCCGCTCGCATCTCGTGTGATCCGCCCGCCGGCGACGGATGGTTGGACCGTACCCACGCGGGGTGGAATTGAAGGGCGAATCCGGGACACCATTGCGGGAACAGGGGGCTCGTGGTCGTTAGTCGGATCTTCTGAAAGCCCCTGTGCGCTCCACGGGTGAGGTGTCGGCACGGGGACATGCCGGTGGCCCGGCCGTGGGCCGGGCCACCGTGTTCGCGCGCCGCGGTGTGCGCGGGTGCGGGTGCGGGTGTGGGTGCGCAGCCGGGCCCGGCCCGGCTCCGCGGTCCGCTAGGCGGTGTACGTGAACCCTCCCGGCACGGTGGCGCTGCCCGCCGGGGTGGTCACGACGACCGCGGCGTTCCCGGCCGCCCCGGCCGGTGTCAGACCGGCGGCGAAGGTCCCGGTGGGGTCGACGACGACGTTGGTGGCGGGCACGCCGCCGAAGGTCACCTGGGCGCCGGAGAGGTTCGAGCCGGTGATGACGAACGGGGTGCCGCCCGCGGCGGGCCCGGTCGCCGGGGTGATGGCCGTCGCGGCCGGCGGTGCCGGGGCGACGTAGGTGAAGCCGCCGGGCACGGTGGCGCTGCCCGCCGGGGTGGTCACCTGCACGGGCACGTTGCCCGCGGCACCGGCCGGCGTCAGCCCGGTCAGCAGGACCCCGCCGATCACATTGACGGCCGTGGCCGGGACACCGCCGAAGGTGACCGACGCGCCGGTGAGGTCGGTGCCCACGATGGTGAAGGGCGTTCCGCCGCTCGTCGGTCCGGACGACGGGACGATACCGGCGACGGTCGGCGGCGGCGTCACCGGCGGGGCGACGTAGGTGTAGTTGGCGGGCGTGCTCGCGCCCGCGGGCGTCGTGACGACGACCGGGGCGTTGCCCGCCGCGTGCGGCGGTGCGGCGACGGTGATCAGGAAGCCGAGCGGGTCCTGGGACAGGATGGTCGCCGGCGTACCGCCGAAGGTGACGGAGGTGGCCCCGCCGAGGTTGGCGCCGATCAGCAGGACCGTGTTGCCGCCGGCGGTGGGGCCGAAGCCCGGGATGGCGGCGAACAGGGTGGGCTGGGCGAGGACGGTGGGTGAAGCGGACAGCGGATTCACGGACATGGGAGTCTCCTGGTGCGGTGCGTGCTCGGTCCGCTCGGTGCGCGGCGTGCGCCGGCTCGGGAGGGGCCGCTTCGGCTCGTGGGCGCGAGCGACCGGAGGAACGGTGATCTCGTCACCCTTGCCGGACATCAAGTCCGCAGAGGGAGTGCGCACCGGAACGGCTGACTGAGTGAGAAGGGCCCAGGGCGCGGGCCGACGGGCCTGCTTGCCGCGTCAATGTGGGCGTCACGACGCCAGAGAGCTGAGACAGCTGCGCAGACCGGCGGCACAGCGGTGCCGCAGTGTCCGGCGTCGATGGGCTGTCTGCCGGTATTTCAGTGGTACTTCGCCATAAGAGGGCCGGACAAGGCTTTTCCGCGGAAGTCGCCCGAACGGGTGACCTCGGCCGCGTCAGCCGCGGAAGATGCTCAGACGGCGCTCCCCGATGCGCGCCCGGGCCTCGGGGTCGGTGACCCCGAGGCCCGGGCGGGGGGCGAGGCACAGGACACCGACCTTGCCGATGTGCTGGTTCGTCTGGACGCTCCGCGCCGCCGCGCCCACGTCGTCCAGGGGATAGGTCCGCGACAGCGCGGGCACCACATGTCCCAGCGCGATGAGCCGGTTGACCGCCCACTGCTCGTGCAGGTTGGCGCCGTGGCTGCCGATGATCCGCTTCAGGCGCATCCACAGGTACCGGTTGTCATAGAGGTGCTCGTACCCGGTGCTGGACCCGCAGGTGACGACGGTGCCGCCCCTTCGGGCGAGGAAGACCGACGCGGCGAAGGTCCGCCTGCCGACGTGCTCGAAGACGATGTGCGGATCCTCCCCGACCTGCGCGCGGACGGCCCTCCCCAGCCTCTTCCAGCCCTCGGGCCGCTGCAGGAGACCGGGGTCCCCGTCCTCGACGTCCGCCCGGTTGACCACGGCCTCGCAGCCGAGGGACCGCAGGACCTCCGCCTTCTCCGCGCTGTTGACCACGCCCACGGGGATGCCGCCGCCGTTGAGGACGAGCTGGACCGCGTAGGCGCCCAGGCCGCCGGTGGCCCCCCACACCAGAACGACGTCACCCTGCTTCATGCAGGCACCGCGGTCACTGACCAGCATCCGGTAGGCGGTACTCGCACACAGCGGATTGACGGCGGCCTCCTCCCAGGTCAGCGCGGCCGGCTTGGGCATGAGCTGGCTGGCCCGGACGACGGCGTACTGGGCCAGCCCGCCGAAGTTCGTCTCGAAGCCCCAGGCCTTCTGCCCCTCACCGAGCATTCCGTCGCGATGGGTGTCGGGGTCCTGCTCGTCGACGTAGGCGGGCGAGACGACGACGCGCTCGCCCACCTTCCACTTGCGCACCGAGGAGCCGGTGCGGACGACGACACCCGCGGCGTCGGACCCCACGATGTGGTACGGCAGGTCGTGCCGCGCCTCCCAGCCCCCCGCCCTGCCCATCTGCTCGAGGAACCGGAACGTCGGCACCGGCTCGAACATGGCGGTCCACACGGTGTTGTAGTTGATCGAGCTCGCCATGACCGCGACGAGGGCCTCGTCCGGAGCGAGTTCCGGCATGGGCACCCGGGTGACACCGAGGGACTTGCGGACATCCTTGTCCTCCGTGGAGCGGAAGGCGTCGACGTCCTCGACCCGGACGGTCGCGGCGCGGAAGGAGTCCGGTACCGGGAGGGACTCCAGCTCCTTGCCGGGGGCATCCGCGAGGACCGCTTCGGACATGGGGGACTGCATCGGTGATTCCTCCGGCCGCCGGCGGACGGCGCACCCTTGCGGACGCCGCCTGAACCGCTGTGAAGTCTGGTCTCCAGCAAGCACCGGCCCCGTGGATGCCGCAACCGCAGCGCCGGCCCGGGCCGGACGCCCGCTGTGCCGGGCACACGGCCCGGGGCCGGCAGCATGCGCCTCCCGCCGGGCGCCGCGCCGCCCCCTTCGGGCGCCGGCCCGGCCCCCTGCCGGCTGCCCCGGAAGGAGCACGCCCGCGAGCCCGCCCGCCCGTCCCGCCCCACAGTGGGACACGTGCCCGGGGTCTTGGCGCCCGACGGATCCGTGTGCCCGCAGGGAGTACGTCCATGGCTGTACGCCTGTACAGGTGGGTCCGATGGGTGACCCGCCACCGCGGCCGGGTGCTGGGCGCCTGGGCGCTGGTCCTGCTGGTCGTCGCGGGCCTGGGCACGACCCTGCAGGGCAGGCTGCGGTCTCAGTTCGACGTTCCGGGCGTCGAGTCGCAGCAGGCCCAGGACCTCCTCGCCCGCAGGTTCCCCGAGAGCGCCGGCGCCGTCGCCCGCGTGGTCCTGCAGGCGCCGCCCGGCTCCGATCTCACCGCGCCGCGGACGCGGACGGCCGTCACCGCCTCGCTGCGCCGCGCGGCCCGGGTCCCCGGCGTCCTCGGGGTGAGCGATCCGGTAGGGGACGGCACGCTCTCCGAGGACCGCACCATCGGCTACTCCGACGTCCGGTTCCGCAGCCCGCCCGGCGACGTCCCGCGGTCCGCGAGGGACGCGCTCCGGCGGGCCCTGGAGCCGGCCCGGGCCGCCGGGGTGCGCGTGGAGTACGGCGGGTCCGCGTGGTCGGTGCCCGCCGAACTCGGCGGACCGGCCGAAGGCGTCGGCGTGCTCCTCGCCTACCTGGTCCTCGCCCTCACCCTCGGCTCGCTCCTCGCGGCCGGACTGCCCCTGGTGACCGCCCTGGCCGGAGTGGCGATCGGGGTCCTCGGCATCCGGTTCGCCGCCCGGTTCGCCGAGATGACCGACACGGCCCCGGTGCTCGCCCTGATGCTGGGCCTGGCCGTCGGCATCGACTACGCGCTGTTCATCGTCGCCCGGCACCGGGAGCAGCTGTCCGCACCGGACGCGGACCCCGACGACTGCGTCGCACGGGCCGTCGCCACGGCCGGCGGCGCGGTGCTCTTCGCGGGCGTCACCGTCGTCGTCGCCCTCGCCGCCCTCACCCTCACGGGCATCCCCTTCCTGGCGGTGATGGGCCTGGCCGCCGCCGCCACGGTCGCGGTGGCCGTCCTCGTGGCCCTCACCCTCGTGCCCGCCGTGCTCTCCCTGGCGGGGGAGCGCCTGCGCCCCAGGCGCAGCACCGCCCGGCACGCGGCGCCCAACCGGTCGCGCCGGACGGGGAAATGGGGCACCGCCTGGGGCCGGGCGGTGACCCGCGCCCCCCGGGCCGTCGTAGTGATCGCGGTGCTGGCCCTGCTCACGCTCGCCGGGCCGGCCCGCGGGCTCCGGCTCGGCCTGCCCGGCAACCAGACCCAGCCCAGGGCCAGTACCCAGCACCGCAGCCATGACCTCCTCACCCGGGGCTTCGGCCCGGGACTGAACGCCTCGCTGATCGTGGTGGCGGACCTGGCGCACGTGCCCGCGCCCGAACGGTCCCCGCTGGTCGGGCGGCTGACGGCCGCCCTCGCCGAGGAGCCCGGCGTGGTGTCGGTCGGACGGCCGGTGGCCGGCCGGGACGGCACCGTCGCCGTGATCGGCCTCGTGCCCGGATCGGGTCCGGACGACCCGGCCACCACCGACCTGGTGCACCGGCTGCGCGACCACGCCACGGCACCGGTCGGCGAGGCGGGCGGCAGGGCCTACGTGGCCGGGGCGACCGCCGGGGCGATCGACGTCTCGCGCAGACTCTCCGCGAGCCTGCCCCTGTTCCTCACCGCGATCGTCGCGCTGTCCCTGCTGCTGCTGACGGTCGCCTTCCGCTCCCTGCTGGTCCCGCTGAAGGCGGTCCTCGGCTTCCTGCTGTCCGTCGCCGCCACGCTCGGCGCGGTGGTCCTCGTCTTCCAGCAGGGACACCTCGCCGGCCTGTTCGACGTCGCCGCGGCCGCCCCCGTCGTGAGCTTCCTTCCCGTGCTGCTCATCGGCGTCCTCTTCGGACTGGCGATGGACTACGAGGTCTTCCTGGCCAGCCGTATGCGGGAGTACTTCCACCGCACCGGCGACGCCCGCGCGGCCGTCGTCCAGGGCATGGCCCGCAGCGGACGCGTCGTCACCGCCGCCGCGCTCATCATGACGGCCGTGTTCGGCGGCTTCGTCTTCCACCACGACCCGGTGGTCAAGTCCATCGGCTTCGCCCTGGCCGTCGGAGTGGTCGTGGACGCCTTCGTCGTCCGCCTCACCCTCCTGCCGGCGGTGATGGCCCTGCTCGGCCGCCGCGCCTGGGCCGTGCCCCGCCGGCTGGACCGGCTGCTGCCGGACGTCGACATCGAGGGCGCCCACCTGCCGCCCCACCCCACCGGCCGGCAGCCCACGGCCCCCACCGACGCGGCGGCCGCCCCCTGACACCGCAGTGACCCCGGGACGCCCGCCGCGGCGGCCCGGACCGCGCCCCGGACCGCGCCCGGATCACCGGGTCCCTCCGCCGCACCGGGTCCCTCCGCCGCACCGGGTCCCTCCGCCGCACCGGGTCCCTCCGCCGCACGGGGCACCTCCACTGCGCCGGGGCCGCGCCGGCCGGTGCCGCGGACGGCACCGGCCGCACGGATCCAACTCCCCGCCAGGGGTGCCCATCGCGGCAGGCCGGCACGGGCACGCGTGCCTTTCCGGACAAGCAGCGTGCGGACCGGCTGCCGCGTCCCCCGGCGTGGACGGGCAGCCCACCGGTTGGATCCCCTCCAGTGATCCACCACGGCCCGCCGGTCGGCAATTGCCCACTGGATATGTCACACGATCGGCGCAGCGCACTCGTGCCGGTGGTCCGACCGGCCGCATCAGCGGGCGGCCGGAGCGTGCGCCCGGCGCGGGTTTCTCCGCCGCCCGGCCGCGCCAGGCGCGCGGCGATCGCCGCACGCCGGTGCCGTAGGCGGTCCCCGCGCGGTCCGCGCGGCGTGCGCGCTCAGCCTTTCGGGGGATTCGGACGTCATGGTTCTGGCGTGGCGGAACCGGCCGGGCGCGTACTGGTGGTACCGACCGGGGCCGCCCATCTCCCTGTCGGGAACCGCGGTTCGTGGTGCTCAGCACCCCTGACCGCCGGTTTGCGGCCCCCGGTTCAGGGGGCGCAGACGGCTCCAACCATCTGGAGACCCCCTCGGAGGGCTGATTCATGCCTGGCACCGTAACGATTGTCACCACATCGCCGAACGGCTCGGTGACAGGTCAGCCGGTGACGCTGACCGCGACCGTCATCCCACTCGGACCCGGAACCCCCACAGGCACGGTGACGTTCACCGTCAGCGGCGGTCCCACCGTGACCGTGCCGCTGGCCGGCGGTACCGCGTCCACGACCGTCAACAACCTGTCCGTGGGCAACCACACCGTCACCGCCTCCTACAGCGGTGACACCAACTTCACCTCGTCGACGGGCTCCACGGTCCAGGTGGTCGTCAAGGCGTCCACCCAGACGACCGTGACCTCCACCCCCGATCCCTCGGGCTTCGGGCAGCCGGTCACCATCTCGGCCACGGTGACACCGGTCGCGCCGGGAGCGGGCACGCCGACCGGCACCGTCACCTTCAACATCAGCGGCGGACCGACCCTGACGGCGCCCCTGGTCGGGGGGACGGCCTCGGTCACGACCAGCACGCTGGGCGTCGGCCCGCACGCGATCACCGCGGTCTACGGCGGAGACGCCAACTACCTGCCCTCCTCGGGCACGGACACGCACACCGTGACGGGCAAGGGGGCCAGCACCACGACGGTGACCTCCTCGCCGGATCCCTCGGTGGTGGGCCAGCCGGTGAGCTTCACCGCGACGGTGACGCCCGTGCCGCCGGGCTCCGGCACCCCGACGGGCACGGTCACCTTCAGCTTCGGCGACGGATCGCCGTCGACGACCGTCCCGCTGGTGGGGGGCACGGCCACGGTCAGCCACACCTACACGAGCACGGCCGGCAGCCCGTACACCGTCACCGCCAACTACAGCGGCAACACCAACCTCAATCCCTCCACGGGCACCGACACCCAGACCGTGCAGCCCGCGGCGACGACCACCACGGTGGTCTCCACGCCGGATCCCTCGGTGGTGGGCCAGTCGGTGAGCTTCACCGCGACGGTCGCGGCGTCCGCGCCGGGCGCGGGCATCCCGACCGGCACGGTCACCTTCTCCTTCGGTGACGGGTCCTCGCCGGTGACGGTGCCGCTGACCGGTGGCGTGGCGACGACCACGCACACCTACACCACCGCCACGGGCAGCCCGTTCACGGTGACCGCCACCTACAACGGCACCGCCAACTTCTCCACGTCCACGGGCACCGACACCCAGACCGTGAACCCGGCCGCGACCACCACCACGGTGCTCTCCTCGCCGGATCCCTCGGTGGTGGGCCAGTCGGTGAACTTCACCGCCACGGTGGCCCCGGTCGCCCCCGGCGGGGGCACGCCGACGGGCACGGTCACCTTCGACTTCGGTGACGGATCGCCGACCCAGAGCGCGCCCCTGGTGGGCGGTGCGGCCACGGTCGCCCACACCTACACGGGCACGGCCGGCAGCCCCTACACCGTCACCGCCACCTACGCCGGGAACGCCTCCTACACCGGCTCCTCGGACACCGACACCCACACCGTCGGCCCGGCGTCCACGACCACGACGGTCACCTCCATGCCCGACCCGTCGGTGACCGGCCAGCCGGTGACCATCACCACCACCGTCGCACCGGTGGCCCCGGGCGCGGGAGTGCCCACCGGGCAGGTCACCCTCAACTTCGGCGACGGGTCCCCCTCGCAGACGGTGACCCTGTCGGGCGGCACGGCGACCGTGACGCACACCTACAGCGGCACCACCGGCAGCCCGTTCACCATCACGGCCTCCTACGGGGGCAGCGCCGACTTCTCCTCCTCGACCGGCACCGACACCCAGACGGTCACCGCGGCCGCGACCCAGGTCACCGTGACCTCCGCGCCGGATCCGTCGCTGGTGGGCCAGCAGGTGACGTTCACCGCGACGGTGGCTCCGGTGGCCCCGGGTGCCGGGACGCCGACGGGCTCCGTCACCTTCGACTTCGGTGACGGCTCCACGCCCGTGACGGCTCCGGTCGCCGGGGGGACCGCGACGGCCACCCACACGTACACCGCCACGACGGGCAGCCCGTTCGCCGTGACCGCGGTCTACGGCGGGGACACCAACTTCCAGCCTGCCACCGGCTCGGACACGCAGACGGTGCAGCCGGCTGCCACGACCACGTCGGTGACGTCGTCGCCGGACCCGTCGGTGGTGGGTCAGTCGGTGACGTTCACGGCGACGGTGGCCGCGGTGGCCCCGGGTGCGGGGATGCCGTCGGGCACGGTGACCTTCTCCTTCGGTGACGGCTCGCCCACGGTGACGGTGCCGTTGGCGGGGGGCACGGCGACGGCCACGCACACGTACACCGGCACCGCGGGCAGTCCGTATGCGGTGACGGCGACGTACGGCGGCAGCGCCGACTTCACCGGTTCGAGCGGTTCGGACACGCAGACGGTGCTGCCGGCTGCCACGACCACGTCGGTGACGTCGTCGCCGGACCCGTCGGTGGTGGGTCAGTCGGTGACGTTCAGCGTGACGGTGGCTCCGGTGGCCCCGGGTGCGGGGACGCCGTCGGGGACGGTCACCGTCGACTTCGGTGACAGTTCGACGGCGACGGCGACGCTGGCCGGCGGCACCGTGACCGTCACCCACACCTACACCTCGACGTCGGGCAGTCCGTACGCGGTGACGGCGACGTACGGCGGCAGCGCGGACTTCTCCTCCTCGACCGGCTCGGACACGCAGACGGTGCTGCCGGCTGCCACGACCACGTCGGTGACGTCGTCGCCGGATCCGTCGCTGGTGGGTCAGTCGGTGACGTTCACGGCGACGGTGGCCGCGGTGGCCCCG